>JBKOYV010000413.1:0-18642 GCA_046725585.1 Gemmatimonadota bacterium
GCTAGGGACTGGGGACTGGGGACTCGGCCGGGATGCGTCTACTCGCGCGGAGCCTTCCTAGTACGTAGAAGTCGCCTTGCCGAGTCCCCAGTCCCCAGTCCCCAGTCCCCAACAGCACTTTGCAGTTGCCCCCTTGCGAGATACTGCCTGCTCGTTTACTCATACCTTTACAATCGAAGTCAGATCTCGTGGTGATTTGCGGCGTATTGCGGCCACGTAAAACAAACAGCTAAAAGGCCACGCGTCTCCGCGGCTTTTCTCGCCTCGGGGATTTTTTTTGTCCCGGGCGGGCGGCGAGACGGGTGGAAGGAGAGGAAGAATGTCACCCGTCGAACTGCGTATCGGTCTCATCGGCTGTGGAACTGTTGGATCCGCCTTCGCGACGTCGTTCGCCGAGCGTCGGGCTTATCTCGAAAAGATTACCGGTAAGGGGCTGCGGCTCGCGCGCGTTGCGGTGTTGCGCCCACACCTTCGCGATCCCCGACTCGCTCCCGCGCGACTTACGGACGACGCCGCCGGAGTCGCCGCCGATCCCGCAATCGACATCGTCGTCGAGGCCAGCGGCGCGCCTAACGCGGCGCAGTGGATCCGTACCGCGCTCGCTCGAGGCGCCGCCGTCGTAACGGCGAACAAGCAGGCGCTCGCTCGCGACACGACGCTCCTGGCGGCCCTGGCCGCTCGCGACTCCCGCCTGCACTGTGAAGGCGCTGTCGCCGCGGCAGTTCCCATCGTGCGGGCGCTGCGCGAGTCGCTCGCCGGCGAGGAGATCCACGCGCTCCGGGGCGTCCTCAACGGCACGACGACGTACGTGCTCGGACGCCTCGAGCAGCAGCGGCCGTTCGCCGACGCAATCTCCGATGCGCAGCGCGAGGGCTTCGCCGAGCGCGATCCGTCCGACGACCTGAGCGGCGCCGATGCCGCCGCGAAGCTCGCGATCCTCTGCTCGATTGCATGGCGCGAACCGGTGACGCTCGACCGCGTGTGCGTTCGCGGGATCGACGCGTCGGTCATCGAAACGATCGACGCCGCGCGCGAGTACGGCGGCCGCGTTCGCCTCGTCGCGTCGGCCCACCGCAACGGCCGCCTGCACGCATCGGTGGAACCGCTCGTGCTCGACGGCGCCGACCCGCTCGCCACAGGGAGCGGCGTGCACAACGTCGTCGAAGTTCGCACCGCCCTGGCCGGTACGCTCACCTGGCACGGCGCAGGCGCGGGAGGGCGCTCTACCGCGTCCGCGCTGCTCGCCGACACGATCGCCGCTGCGCGAACCCTCGGTCGCGCCCGCGCTGCCTCCCACTTCGCCGGATCTCTTTCATGACCGCATCACTCCTCGCCCCCACGGGTGAACGCGCGACCGACCACCGCGCGGGTTTCACCGCGCTGCCGCTCATCTGCGAGAACTGCGGCGCCCGCTTCGACCCTGACGCGAGCGCGATCTGCCTAACGTGCCTCGGCCCGCTCGTCCCGGAGTACGATCCGACTCGCTCCCTGCCGAGCCGCACCGAGATCCAGAGCCGGCCACCGTCGTTGTGGCGCTACCGCGAGTGGCTGCCGTTCAACGGAACACCGACGCTCTCGCCCGATTCCGGATTCACCCCGCTGGTGGAAGCGCCCGAGCTCGCACGCCGGCTTGGCGTCGCGCGCCTCTGGGTGAAGAACGACGCCGTCTCGCATCCGACGCTGTCGTTCAAGGACCGTGTGGTGTCTACGGCCATCAACGCGGCGCACGCCTTCCACCTCGACGTCATCGGCTGCGCATCGACCGGCAACCTCGCGAACGCCGTGGCGGCACACGCCGCGCGTGCGGGGCTCACGGCGTGGATCTTCATTCCGCACGACCTCGAGCCGGCGAAGGTGCTCGCGACGAATGTCTTCGCCCCGAGGCTCGTGCGCGTGCGTGGCACCTACGACGACGTCAATCGGCTGTGCGCGCAGGTCGCGGACAGCTTCGGCTGGGGTCTCGTGAACGTGAACCTTCGTGCGTACTACGGCGAAGGGTCCAAGACCATGGCGTTCGAGATCATCGAGCAGCTCGGATGGCGTGCGCCGACAGCGGTCGTCGCACCCATGGCCGGCGGTGCACTGGTGACCAAGCTGCACCGCGGCTTCCGGGAGTTCGCGAGCGCGGGCCTCTTCCACGAATCACTGCCGCGTCTCTACGGCGCCCAGGCGGCGGGCTGCGCACCGATCGTTAGGCTCGTCGAGCGAGGGCACGGCAGGATTGAACCCGAGATTCCAGCAACGGTCGCGCGCTCACTCGCCATCGGTAACCCGGCTGACGGCCTGACCGCCGCGCGCGGTATCGCCGAAACAGGCGGCTGGGTGTCGGCGGTCAGCGATGCCGACCTCGTGGCCGGCATTCGCCTGCTCGCCGAGACGACAGGGATCTTCACCGAGACGGCGGGCGGGGTCACCACCGCCGCGGCGGTTCAGCTGGCCAATGCCGGGCGGCTTGGCCCGAATGACGAGGTCGTCCTGTGCATAACGGGAAACGGCCTGAAGACCCTCGACCCACTCGTCGACGCGCTGCCACCGGCGCCGGTTATCGCACCCAAGCTGAGCGCGATCGCGGCGCTGGTCGACTCGTAAACCCACGACTCCCCGCGGCGGAGCTTCCGGCCGCCAGCGGCACGCAGCCACCAGCACGAGCACCCACCCACCAACTTCCTCATCGACAATGTCGCTCACCATCTCCCTTCCCAGCGTGCTCTCCCGCCTCGCCGATGGCAGCCGATCGCTCTCCGCGTCGGGCGCCACCGTAGGCGAAGCAGTCGCCGACGTCACCCGTCGCTTTCCCTCCCTCGCCCCTCGTCTCGTCGACGATACCGGACAACCGTATCCGTTCGTCACGTTCTACCTCAACGACGAGGACATCCGCTTCAGCGGGGGCTTCACCGCAGCGGTTCGCGACGGCGATGAGCTCACCATCGTGTCCGCGGTCGCGGGAGGGTGACATGACTGCCACACTCGCCGGTGTCGCGACGCGATCGCGAGTCGCGCCGACGCTCGACCGTGAGGAGTTGCTGCGCTATGGACGTCACCTGCTCCTGCCCGAGGTCGCGATAGACGGCCAGCGCAAGCTCAAGTCGGCGCGCGTCCTGATCGTCGGCGCCGGAGGCCTGGGGTCGCCCGCCGCCCTGTACCTCGCCGCTGCGGGTGTCGGCACCATCGGGCTCGTGGACTTCGACATCGTCGAGGTCACGAACCTCCAGCGACAGCTGCTGCACGGCACGCGCGACGTCGGACGCTCCAAGCTCGAATCGGCGCGCGACCGCATCTACGACACCAATCCGCACGTCAAGCTCGAGCTGCACGCCACACGCCTCACTGCCGCCAACGCGCTCACAATCATCCGTGAGTACGACGTCGTGCTCGACGGCACTGACAATTTCGCCACGCGGTATCTCGTCAACGACGCGTGCGTCCTGCTCGGCAAGCCTAACGTGTACGGCAGCATCTTCCGGTTCGATGGACAGGCATCCGTGTTCGCCACAGCCGACGGCCCGTGCTATCGCTGCCTCTACCCCGAGCCGCCGCCACCGGGCCTCGTCCCGAGCTGCGCCGAAGGCGGCGTGTTGGGCGTGCTTCCGGGGCTGGTCGGTACCGTGCAGGCCACCGAGGCGATAAAGCTCCTGCTCGGGATTGGCACGCCACTCACCGGCCGCCTGCTGCTCGTGAATGCACTCGACGCCGAGTTCCGGTCCGTCCGCGTGCGGCGCGACCCGGCGTGTCCGGCGTGTGGGACGCGGGAGATCCAGAACCTCGTCGACTACGACCAGTTCTGCGCAACGAGCGGCGGCGATGGCGCCGGCCTGGACGCCGTGCCGCAGATCGAGCCACGCGAGCTCGCTATCCGGCGCGCGTCAGGCGAAGCCATACAGCTCATCGACGTCCGCGAGCCGCACGAGTGGGAGATCGGACACATCGACGGCGCGACGCTCATCCCGCTCCATCGATTGAGGGACCGCCTTCGCGATCTCGACGCGTCGGTTCCTACGGCCGTGTATTGCAAGGGCGGCACACGCAGCGCGTTGGCCACGCGCGATCTGCTCGACGCGGGGTTCCGTCGGGTCTGGAGCGTGAGTGGCGGAATTCTGCGCTGGTCGCGCGAAGTGGACTCCGACGTTCCCGAATACTGAGGTCGTGACGACAAGCCTGGTTCGCCCATGCACCGAAGCAACCCGCGTATATTGGTGGGCGATGCCTCCCGCACGTGGAACGACCGCCGAGTCCGAGATCGATCCCGCAAGACGCCGCGAGTTCTCGCGGCGTCTTCGCGCCTGGTTCAGGAATCACGGACGGGACTTGCCATGGCGTCGTACGCGCGATCCGTACCGAGTGCTCGTGTCAGAGCTCATGCTGCAGCAGACGCAGGTGTCTCGCGTCGTTGACTACTACGAGCGCTTTCTCGCTCGGTTCCCCACGCTCGATCACGTCGCCGAAGCGCCGCGACGTAGCGTAATGAAATCGTGGGCTGGTCTGGGCTATTACGCTCGCGCCAGGAACCTGCACGCGCTCGCTCGCCACGTCACTCGTGACGGTGGGACTATTCCGGATGATCCGGAAAAGCTTCGTGCCCTCCCGGGAATCGGCGCGTACACAGCCGGCGCCGTCGCCTCGTTCGCCTACGAGCGGCGCGCAGCGCTCGTCGACACGAACGTCGCGCGAGTGCTTCATCGCGTCTTTCTGCCAGCGGTCGATCCGAAGTCCTCACGCGGCCAGCGCGCAAGCTGGGCGATGGCCGAACAGCTCCTTCCGCCCACGGGTCGCCACACATGGACCCACAACCAGGCCTTGATGGAGCTCGGCGCCCTGATATGCACCGCTCGCGTTAGGCACTGCGACCGGTGCCCCGTCGCGCGGGTATGCGCTAGCCGGCTCGCTGACCGGGATCCGATGCCGCCAGGTCAGCCGGTCGAGCCGCTCGCTCGACCCCAGGCGCAGCAGGGGCGACAGGGTCGGCGCGCCCGACCCTCCGACGCGGGCGGTTGACGCGACGAAGCTCGTGGTAGATGAAAACCGGCTTGCCGCCGTACCGCGGCGCCGGCACGGCACGCTCGAGCGCAAACCCGAACTCGTCGTAATACGCGGCCAATCGTTTGGCCGACTGGTAGATCGTATCGCCAAGGAACCCCGGCAAGCGTCGATCGGTCAACGCGTACCACCAGGTGTTGACCAGCGATCGAGCACCGTAGACCCGGGGCGGCAGCCCGGGGCCCTTGGCGAGGTAGCGGAGGTAGTAGCCGGCGCCATGGTAGGCCGCCAATACGCGTCCGCCGGGCCTGAGGACCCTCGACCACTCGGCAATGGCTTTGCGCTCGTCGGTGTAAGGGAGGACGACCTTACAGATCACGCCATCGACCGATTGGCTCTCGAGCGGCAGCCGCTCGGCAACCCCACGAACCGCTGGCAGCCCGCGAGCCTTGATCTCGTCCACGAGCGATTGCGAGCGCTCGATCCCGACGGGATCGAGCCCCGCACGCCGCAGCTCCTCGAGTTGCTCACCCGCCCCGCAGCCCACGTCGACGACGCGTGAGCCGGGAGCAAACTCGACGAAGCTGAAGTCCCGGACGATGAAATCAGCCCATTCCATTCCGGTCTCTCTACGCCCGCTTACCAGACTTCTTGCGATAGTCGAGCGTCGACTTGTACGGCCGCTCGTCGTAGCCCGTATAGACCTGACGAGGGCGGGCGATCTTCTGCTCCTTGTCCAGCAACATCTCCTCCCACTGGGCCAACCAGCCAGCGGTCCGCGCAACCGCGAACAGCACCGTGAAGAAGTCCGTCGGGAACTTCATCGCCCGATAGATCAACCCCGTGTAGAAATCGACGTTCGGGTAGAGCTTGCGCGACACGAAGTAGTCGTCGCTCAGTGCAATGCGCTCCAGCTCCAGCGCGATCTCGAGGTCACGATCCATGCCTACCGCGTTGAACACCTCGTTCGCGAGCTGCTTCACGATCTTCGCACGAGGGTCGTAGCTCTTGTAGACGCGATGACCGAATCCCATCAGGCGTCCGCCCTTGCCGCTTTTCACCTCGCTGATGAAGGCCGGCACGTTCTTCACGGTGCCGATCTCCTCGATCATGCGAAGCACGGCCTCGTTGGCGCCGCCGTGTAACGGGCCATAGAGCGCCGCGACGCCTGCCGCGACGGCCGAGAACGGATCGACGTGCGATGAGCCGACGGCGCGCACGGCGTTCGTCGAGCAGTTCTGCTCGTGATCGGCGTGCAGGATGAACAACACCTCGATCGCCTTCGTGAACACGGGGTTCGACTCGTACTTCGGTTCGCTCATGCGAGCGATCATCGACAGGAAATTCTCGGAGTACGAGAGGTCGTTGTCCGGATAGATGAACGGCAATCCCTTGTTGTGACGGTAGATGAACGCCGCCAACGTCGGGACCTTCGCGAGCAGCCGGATGATCGAGATGTAGCGCTGATCCGGATCGAAGATGTTCTTTGCTTCCGGGTAGAACGACGACAGCGCGGCAATGCTGCTGCACAACATCGACATCGGGTGGGCGTCGTAGCGGAAGCCCTCCAGGAACCGCTTGATGTTCTCGTGCACGTACGTGTGGAACGTGATGTCGTGCACCCAGCGATCGTACTCTTCCTGGTTAGGCAGCTCGCCGTTGCGAAGCAGCCAAGCGACCTCGAGGAAGCTCGCCCGTTCAGCGAGCTGCTCGATCGGGTAGCCGCGATAGCGCAGAATTCCCTTGTCGCCGTCGATGAACGTGATCGCGCTCCGACACGACGCCGTGTTCATGAACGCCGGGTCGTAGCTCATGAGACCGAAGTCTTCGCTGTCGGTCTTGATCTGTCGCAGGTCGTTGGCGCGAATCACACCGTCGGCGACGGGCGCCGTATAGGTCTTACCCGTGCGAGTGTCGCGAATCTCCAGCGCATCAGTTGCCGCCGGCGCGTCAACTGCTTCCGTCTTCGTCATGCGGCGTTCTCCCTCAAGCGATCTCGGGTCTGTGGTAACGTGCGGTGAAAGGTAGCTAACCACCGCGGCGAGCGGCATGGCCGCGCTCGGATCTAGTCGTCGGGATGCGCTCGTGGGTAACGCGCTTCGCGATTCCTAGCCTCCTCGGCGGACTCGTCGGCGCGCTGCACTCGCGTTCGCGCACAGCCGGGCACGATCGCATCAGCTCCTTGCGGCTGGTGACCCGAGGGCTGACGGTTTAGTCGGCAGCTCTGGTTTTGGCGTCGAGGCGTTGACCCCGAGAAGCCACGCTCACGCGCTTACGCCCCGGGCGATCGCGTCGAGCACCTTGTCGCCGAAGCGGTCGACCTCGTCCAGCGTCGTGTAGACGTTAGGCGTGATGCGAAGCCCGTTGAACTCCGCGTGGATGATCGGCGTCGTGATGATCCGATGCTTTGTCCACAGCCAGCTCTGGAGCTTTGCGCTGTCGATCCCTTCCACGTTGAAGAGCGCGATGCCGCCGGCCTGCTTGCCGTCGAGCGGGGTGAGCACGCGGACGCGGGAGCTCTCTGCCAGGAGCCGCTTCGCCCATCGGTCGCGGAGATAGCGAAGTCTCGCGACCTTTCGCTCGCCGCCGATGGCGCGGTGGAACGCCAGTGCCGCCGCGATGGCATTGTGGTTCGCGGCCGGATGGGTCCCGATCTCCTCGTACTTCCGGACGTCCCCGTCCATGCTCGCCGGCGCGGCCATGAGCGGCCACAGCGACTTCTGCTTCGACTTGCGAACGTACAGGAAGCCTGTGCCGATCGGCGCGAGCAGCCACTTGTGAAGGCTGGTGCCGTAGTAGTCGCAGCCCAGCTCATCACGCGTGAACGGGAAATGCGCGAAGGCGTGTGCGCCGTCGACGAACACTTCGATCCCCTTCTCCCGGGCCATGGCCACGACCTTCGCGACCGGGAGAATCTGTCCCGTTAGGTTGGTGATGTGCGTGATCTCGATGACGCGCGTGCGCGGCGTGATCGCCTCGCGGAATTGGTTGACGACGTAGTCGTCCGACGGCGGCGGCACCGTGAACTTGATCTGCTTGACGACGATGCCTTCCCGGCGCACGCGCTGATCCCACGACGTCAGCATGCGCGGATAGTTCTGCGTCGTGACGATGACCTCGTCACCGCGCTTGAGGTCGAGGCCGAAAATCATCGTCTCGTTCGATTCCGAGGCGTTGCGCGTGATCGCCATCTCCTCGGGATCGCAACCGAACTCCTTCGCGAGCTCGCGACGCACGCTCTCGATCCGCGGCTCCAGCACGCTCCACATATGCTCGACTGGCGCTTCGTTCGAGAAGCGGAGGTCCCGGATCATTGCTTCGAGCACGTGCGTCGGCGTGGGACTCACCCCGCCGTTGTTCAAATTGATCAGGGTGCGATCCGCGTCGAACGCGCGCTGGATCTCGCCCCAGTAGGCCTCGTCCTCGGCGAGCGGGACGGCGGGCCGTCCCGCGGCGATGTGCTCCGCCCGCAGGACCGACGCGAGCGCATTGGACCGGAAGACCGGCACGGCGAGCCCTGCACGAGTGAGCGTCGCGAGGAAAGCGCGTCGATCCGACATAACGGGAACCGGGAACGGGGAACCGGGGGTGACTTCGCTCGCGCGCCGCTTGCGCGCGTGTCTAACCTGAGGGACGAGTTAGGCGCCGTCCAGTCTCGATTCCCGACCTGTCCCGAGCGTAGCGAGGGATCGCCCCCGATTCCCTAGAGTCTCGATCCCTGCGGCAGGTCCACCACGAAATGAAACCGCGTGCCCTTTTCGAGCTCCGTCTCGACTCCGAGCTCCCCGCCCATGGCCGCGATCAGCTTCTTGCAGATCGATAGCCCGAGCCCCGCGCTCGAGAACGCGTAATCGCCCGTGATCTGGCGCTGTCGGAAGGCCTCGAAGAGGTTCGACATCACGTGCGGGGGTATGCCGCGCCCGGTGTCCCTCACCGAAAACTCGACGCGGCTCCGGTCCATCTGCTTGCACGTGACGTCCACCGAGCCTGCATTCGTGAACTTGATGGCGTTCGTCGCAAGGTTGAGGAGCACGCGGTTGAGCGCGGCCTGGTAACCGACTCGCAGGTCGGCCTCGGGCCCCACGCATCGCACGACGAGACGCTTCTCTTCCGCCATCGGTCGCAGGATGTCCATGATCGACTGGAGGACGTCCGAGACAAGAAACGGCATCGGCGGCTGGTCCATGAGCGTCGTACCGCCACGCGCCAGCTCGATCACATCGCCGGCGAGCGCGCTCAGTCCGAACGCCGCGGAGTACACGAGCCCGAGCTGTCGCTCCTGGATCGGTGTCAGCGTACCCCCAGACCCGTAGCGGAGCCGCTCCGCCAGAATGAGAATCGACCCGAGTGGCGAGCGCATGTCGTGAGCCATTTCGACGACCAGCTGCTGCGCGTCCTGGCCCGACAGCCGTGCGGCAAACCGATGCGCCGCGTCCTCGTCGATCGACTGCTGCACCCGCTCCATCGCCTTGATCACTTCCAGAACACCCACCTCGCCGGCCGACATCACGTCGGGAGACTCCGCCCGTTCCAGGAACGATCGCCGCAGCAGCTCCAGCGCGCGACGAACCGGGACGAAGGGCGGGAACGGGACCAGCGTGATGGGATCGCCGTCGAGCGCCTGCCTAACGTTATCGGCCAGGGCGTTGACGGTCGTGCGCACATCGGCGGCCGACGTGGCGCCATGTTCGGTATGGGGCCACTCGGCGCAGACCTCGGAGACCGCCGCCGTGACGGCGCGCCACACCGCGCTCGACGCAATCGACTCGGAGGCTCGCGCCTCCTGGTCGATCACCGCTGTCGCACGTGAAGTTGATTTCTGTGCTTTCGACCGCGACACGCGACCTGGTTCGGAGCGTGAGCTCACTCGTCCACGCCGCCGCCGAACTCATCACGGCGGAAGCCGTGTTTTTCCATGAGTCGGTAGAGCGTCGTACGGTCGATGCTCGCGAGCCGGGCTGCCTTCGACATATTCGAACCCGCCCGGGCGATCAGCTGCGTCAGGTATTCCTTCTCGAAGTGGGCAACAAGCTTCTCCTTCGCCAGGTGGAAGCTCTCGGTCATGATGCTCACCGGGAGCCCCGTCGCCGTCGCTGGTGCCGCAGTCGCATCGTCGTACAGGGGCACATCATCAGGCTGCACGCCCTGTCCGGGCTCGGCCAGCACCGCGAGCTGCTCGACGACGTTCTGCAGCTCGCGGACGTTGCCGCGCCATGGTCGCGACCGCAGGAAGTCGATCGCCGCCTCCGTGAGGCGCGGCGCCGGCTCGCCCGGCTGGCGATGTCGCTCCCAGAAATGCGTCAGGAAGTGGTTCGCGAGGAGTGGGATGTCCTCGAGGCGCTTCCGCAGCGGCGGCAGCTTGATGGGCACGACGCGAAGCCGGTACAACAAGTCCTCGCGCAGCGTTCCCTTCGCCACGCACTCCGCGGGGTCACGGTTGGTCGCTGAGATGAACCGGACGTCCACGACCGCGTCCTGTTGCTCGCTTCCGACGCGGCGGACCACGCCATCCTGCAGCACGCGTAGGAGCTTCGCCTGCAGCGGCAGCGACATTTCGGTGAGCTCGTCGAGAAACAGCGTTCCGCCGTTCGCGATCTCGAGCAGCCCCGGCTTGTCGCGGTCCGCACCGGTGAATGAACCCTTCCGATGGCCGAATAGCTCGCTCTCGAGAAGGCCCTCGGGAAGCGCCGCACAGTTGATCGGAACGACCTGCCGGCTCGCGCGCCGGCTGTGCTGATGGATGAACTGCGCGATCAGCTCCTTGCCCGTGCCGCTCTCGCCCATGATCATCACCGAGGCGTCCGTGCTGGCGACGCGCCGGGCGAGGTCGACCGCCTTGCGGAATGCGGGCGAGACCCCGAGTAGCGTGAGCTTGTCGCTGTTCCCGTTCTGCTTGAGCAGCTGGATGCGAAGGTCGCGCGTCTCGCGCGCCACCATCACCGCGTGCGACGCGCGGCCGATCAACACCTGCAGATGGGTGGCCGAGAACGGTTTCGGGAGGTAATCCCACGCACCGGCACGGAGGGCCTCGATGCTCGTCGTGACGCTCGGGTTTCCGGTCATCACCACCACGATCGTCTCCTTGTGGGCGGAGAGCGTCGCGCGGAGTATTTCCATCCCGGACACGGGCGTCATGTAGAGATCGACGAGCACGATATCGAACTTGCGCCGACGCACGAGCTCGAGCGCCTCGTCTCCACGACCGAGCGTGGTCACGTTGAACCCGTCCATCTGGAGGACGCTGGCGCACCCTTCGCGCAGAGTGCGATCGTCGTCCACTATCAGCAGGCTGAGACTCGACTTGACCTCCGCCGAGATGGACAACGGGTCTCTGGCGGTCTCACTATCTCCCGCAGCGAGTGAGCGCCCCGAATCGCCAAGAACCGCAGCCGAAGTCGACATCCACAACTCCTTGAGCAGAGGCGCACCCGCAACCCGTCGCCGCGGAGCGCCGAATTCGTCAGGATTCGATCACCGTAACCAAGTTGCCGAACTATCGCTATTGCGAGACCCGCACTGCTGACTCATCCGTATGACGACCCAATGTGTGTCGACACAACGAAAAAATGCTGCCAACAAGCTACAGCATAGCGGCGTGGCAACAGTGGTTGTGTATCACATTCGACACCGTGTGGTGCATCACATCGACATGCGAACGTCTATAGCGTGCTTGACGCTACCGCGAACCGCCGGAGCGCAGCCCGAGCCCTCGGGCAGCGCGCTCGAGCGTGGGCCTGATTTTGCGGAACGGGGCTGTGCTCAGTGCTCGGAACCGGCCCGTGCGACATGGGTCACACAGCGCATTGTTAGTTTGTGATAGACTTGACTTGGCTCTCCCTCACGCTTTAACCGTCTCGAATGTCCGGATCTCTCGTCCCATCGACGTCCCAGTCCATGGAGCCGGTCCCCGATGGGGGCCATGGCGCGATGCAGAGTTGGGGGCCGCCCGCGCCTCCAGCCCCGCCAGCGTCGGGCGCCATGAACCTCGGACGCTATGTCTCGGCGCTGCGGCGGTATAAGTGGCTGATCGTAATCATGACGCTGGTGGGAGTCGTCGGCGGTGTTGCCGCGACGCAATTCATCAAACCGATATATCAGGTCGACACCACGATCGTGATCGGCGAGTCCCCCGATCCGAAGGGGCCCGTCCGGCCGCAGGTGACGTTGCGAGAGGAGGCATGGCGGGAGCTGCTGCTCAGCTTCGCCATTCTGGATCCGGTGGCGCGGCAGTCGGGCTCCTACCTCACTCCGAAATCCGAGGCCGATTCGGCGATCTTTCGCGACTTTCAGCCGACGTCGGACCTCCGGCCCGGCGACTACACGCTGACCGCCAACAAGACAACCAGGAAGTACGATCTCTCGGTGAAACGCGCACGCTCCACAGCGGTCGTGGAGAGCGGTACACTGGGCGACTCCGTCGGGCGCACGGTCGGCTTTGCATGGGTGCCTAACGCCGAACTCGTGGCCAGCCGCGGTCAGGTGAAATTCGAGGTCAAGACTCCTCGGGAAGCGGCCGCCGACCTCCGCACTCGTCTGAGCGTCTACCTCCCGCCGGAGAGCCGATTCATCAAGGTCTCTCTGCGCGGCAAACGGTCGCAGCCGCTGGCGGTCGAGATGAACTCGATCCTGCGTGAGTTCATTGCGGAGGCCGCGGCGCTGAAGAAGAAGAACCTTACCGATCAGCGGGTCGCCCTCGAGGAGCAGCTCGAGCAGTCGAGCGGCAACCTCCAGAGCCTGGAGCGCCAGTTGAAAGAGTTCCAGGTGGCAGGCGCGCTCGACCGGCCGAAGGGTCTGCCGATGCTTCCCAACGGGCTTGTCGTTCAGGATCCCGCATCCGCCAGCTTCTTCGCCCTGAAAGTTCAGAGCGAGACGGCACGCCGTGACCGCGAAGCGGTCCAGGCGCTCATCGGATCGGGCCAGAACGCGCGCATAACGCCGGAACAGCTCCTGAGCATCCCGAGTCTGCTCACCGCCTCACCCGACCTGAAGCTGGCCGTGGACGAGCTCACAAAGTCGGAGGCCGACCTGCGTACGCTGCGCTCCCGGTACACCGAGGCGATGCCGCTCGTGATCGCCAAGGCGCAGGAAGTGGAGCGCATGAAAACCCAGACGCTTCCGTCCATCACGCGCCAGGTGCTCGAGCAGCTCGGACGGCAGGAGGGCGAGCTCGATCGACGCATCGCGGCGGCGTCTTCGGACATGCGGCGAATCCCCGCAACCGCGATCGAAGAGTCGCGGCTGACTCGCGAGCGCGATCTCGCGGCCACGCTGTATGCCGACATCAAGGGCCGGTACCAGATGGCGCAGCTCGCCGAGGCGAGCGCCATTCCCGACGTCAGCGTGCTCGATTCCGCGGTTGCTCCGCTCAAACCCACGAGCAACACGGCTCCGATGATCCTCCTCATGGTGATCGGCGGCAGCCTCGGGCTCGGACTCCTGCTCGCCATTCTGCTCGACCTGTTCGACAAGCGCTTCCGATATCCGGAGCAGGCGACCCACGAGCTCGGGCTCGACATCCTCGGGACCATCCCGACGATTCGTCGCGGCAAGAACGGCGCGACGCGCATGGAAGACGAAGCGCAGCTCGTCGAGGCGTTCCGCGGGTTGCGACTCAACGTGCGCAACGCCGCGAATGGAAGCGGGCCCGTGACCATCGCCATATCCAGCCCGGGACCAGGCGACGGCAAGTCGCTCATCTCGTCGAACCTCGCCCTCGCGTTCGCCGAAGCCGGCTATCGGACGCTCCTGATCGATGGGGACATTCGCCGCGGGCAGCTCCATTCGACGTTCGGTGTGCCGCAGCGACCCGGCCTCGTGGACCACCTCACCGGCGACATTGTCGTGGAGGACGTCATTCGCGAGACTTCCCACGGCAACCTGTTCCTCATTCCGTGTGGAACGCGCCGCCATCGTGGCCCGGAGCTGCTCGCCGCGGACACGACGGTGAAGATGATCCGCGCGCTGCGATCGCGGTTCGACGCGATCATCGTGGACACGGCTCCGCTCGGAGCCGGGATCGACCCGTATGCGTTAGGCGCCGCCGCCGGCACGATGATGCTCGTGCTTCGAACCGGCCAGACCGACCGGAAGCTCGCCCAGGCCAAGCTGACGACGCTCGACCGGCTCCCGGTGAGGCTGATCGGCGCCGTCCTCAACGACATTCAGGCCGGGGGGATGTACAAGTACTACGCGTATCTCGATGGGTACGGCACGCTCGACGAGGATGAGGACCCCCGGCTCGTGCAGGCGGGCGGGTCGTCGCTGCCGGCGCGGACCAACTAGCAGTCGCGCCGGCGTTAGGCCGGCGCACAACGCTGAACGCACGCGGGGCCGCTCGACCTTCAGGTCGAGCGGCCCCGCGCGCGTTGAGTCGGACGTTCCGGGGGCCGGCCCGGCGTGACCCGGCCGGCGGTCAGTGCACGAAGCGAAGCGGCACGTCCTCGAACGCCGTGATCTGAGCGCTCTCGCTCCCCTTCACGTGCCGGAGCGCAGTGGCCGCCCGGAGGAGAAGCTCCACCGCGTCGACGGACGACTCTGCGAAATTCGGCACCGCGCAGTAGCCCGCCCGCAACTGAATCGCGTGATCCCCTTCGAACGGCGCGGACTGTACCGTCTCCTGGATCCGCTCCACGAGGCGTACGGCGCCGGGGGCCGCCGTGGACGGTGCAATGATGCCGAACTCGGAGCGTCCGAGATGCCCGATGACGTCCGACACGCGCGCCATTCGCCGGAAGATGTCGCCGAGGTGCTCGGCAATGCGCTGGGCGACCTCGTTCGCGTTCGCTTCATCGACGGCCGCGTTAGGTGTGGCCGACACGGCCACGCACGCGAGCGGCGCACTTCGCCGCGATGCATCCGCGCCGAGCTCCTGGGCTCGACGCGTCAGGCCCCGGACGTTGTAGAGACCCGTGTCACGATCCAACAGGCTGTCGTCGTGACATTGATCCAGCTCGCGCTTCGACGCGATGAACGTCTCGAGCTTGAGCAGCAATTGGTCGGCGTCGATCGGGTCGGTGCAGTACTCCCAGGCGCCGGCGCGGTAGGCCTCCAGCCGCTCGGCACGCGCGGCCGGGCCGGACGTGGTCACGATGATCGGCGTGCTGACGGAAAACCGGGCGTCTTTCCTCAGCAGTCGACACACTTCGACGCCCCCGATATCCGGCATCCCCGAGTCGATGACGATCGCGTCGGGGTGCGTTCGCCGCGCAAGGTCGATCGCCTGCCGACCGGTATGCGCGCGAACGACCGCGTAGCCCTGGGGTCCGAGGATGCTTTCGAGCGAGCGGGCGGACCATTCCTGGTCGTTCGCAATCAGAACGAGCGGAGGTGCCGTGGTCTTGTCGATGTCGAGCATACCCTCAGTCATCCAGGAAGCCCGGTCGTGGCCGGCCGGGCATTGTGACCCACCTCACTTGGGCAACTTGTCGTTGCAGGACTCGTGCAGCTAGGCGGTCGAATCTCAATCAATTGGCACCGGCCGACTTACGTGCTTTTAAACGCGCTACTGAAGGTTCTTTTGCGGTTCAGTCGCTACACTTTCGATGGAAATGCGTTACCGAAGCCACAACTTTCCGACACTTCGAAAAGCAACTTCAGGGTCGAGAAAGTGCCAGGCTTGTCGCCGCTTCGAGCGATTCTTTCCGGCGTTCCACCTGGCACAGTGGCTCTCTCCTTGCGACCCCGAGCATTCGAGAACTGTTGGAGGGTTGCCCGATGCCTGTTGTGCGCGCACGACAATCTCGAACGGCGCTGGCGGGCGGAGCGTTGGGCAGCCAACATCAATTCGGTGGGTAATCAGGACTTACGGCCTCGGCGCGATGCTCGTTCAGTAGCACGAAGGCTGCAAAGGGGGAACTTGCAATGACTTCTACCAATGTGAATCCAGCGCGGTGGATCTTCTCGATTCGCCGGTCACGGTTAGGCGCGCTTGCGGGCGTTGCCTTCAGCGTTCTGTCATCGACGATTCTGGCGCCAGTGCTCGGCGCCCAAACCGCGGTTGCCCAGGTCGCGCCCATTCCGACACCAGCCCCCATAAGCCCGCAGCGGTCTACCCTCAAAGAAGCGGCCGAGAATTTCGAGAAGGCTGCCCGCACGGAGAAAGACGCGAACAAACGCGCGGAGTTTCTCTGGCAGGCGCAGGTAATTCGAAAGCGACTGGCCGAGGGCGATTTCCAGACGGGGCACCGCATCCTGTTGTTCGTCGCAGGCGACAGCGTCCTCTCCGACACCTTCACGGTTATGTCGGATCAGAAGTTGCAGTTGCCCAACCTTCCCGAGATTCCGCTCACCGGAATTTTGGATTCCGAGCTTCAGGGCTTTCTGGCAACCCAGTTGGCTCAGTACATTCGGAACCCCGCGGTGCGCGCTCAAGCGATGTTGCGGGTGCAGGTGAGTGGCGATGTCGCGAACCCAGGGTTCTACTCGATTCGCACGGATACTCCCGTCACTGACGTGATCATGAACGCCGGGGGCCCTTCGCAGTCGGCCGACATGAACAAGACGGAGTTGCGGCGGGGGTCAACGACGGTAGTGCATCGCGGTGGAATTCAGACGGCGATCCAGAAAGAGCTCACGATGAGTGATATCGGCGCGCGGTCCGGTGATGAGATCTACGTTCCGGCAAAGCCGTCCGGATCACGATGGCAGAAGGCTGCGGCCGTGGCCGCGAGCCTCATGGGACTCGTGTGGGCGGTGGTTTACCTCACCGACCGCTGACGTTTGAGTTGCTGGGCGAACGCAAGAACCTGCGGTAACCTCGAGAGGATATGGAGTCCTACACGCACCTTGCAGATCACGTCAGCGTCCGCGTCCCCTCCGCTGGAACGCGCCGCTCGCGAAGACCTGAGCCTGCGGATGGAAAGCCGATCGAACGTGCGAGGTCGATCGAGACCGTTCGAGAGGTCGATGTTGTCGAACCCGTCATCGATGTCGTGCCGCGTGAGCGTTCGGACCGACTGAACCGCGCCGTGAATCTGGTGCTCGGCAGTATTGCTCTCGCCGTGCTCGCGCCCTTCTTCGTGCTCGTCGCGATCGCGATCAAGCTTACGTCTCGAGGGCCGATCTTCTACACGCAGACGCGTGTCGGCATCGACCGTCGCGGGCGGCGTGAGCTCGCGATCCGGGAGCGAAGACTTCAGGACCTGGGCGGTGCCGCGTTCACGATCTACAAGTTCCGCTCGATGTACGTGAACGCCGAGGGGAAGTCGGGGGCGGTGTGGGCCACCGTGAACGATCCGCGTGTCACGCCGCTGGGTCGGTTCATGCGCAAGTTCCGAGTCGATGAGTGGCCGCAGCTCATCAACGTCGTCAACGGTGACATGAACATTGTCGGCCCGCGGCCGGAGCGCCCCAGCATCGTCGTGCGTCTTCGCGAGGACATTCGCGAGTATCCGCTGCGGCAGCGCGTGAAGCCGGGCATCACCGGGCTCGCACAGATCAACCTGAGCTACGATTCGTGTATCGACGACGTTCGCGCGAAGGTTCGCTACGATCTCGAGTATCTTCGTCGTCAGAGCCTGGCCGAGGATCTCGTGATCATGCTTAAGACCGTACCGACCATGGTGCTCAAAGTTCGGGGTTGGTAGGCGCGAGCTGACAGCGATTAGGTTACGAGGCCCGCACGGTTGCAGCCGTGCGGGCTTCGTGTTTTTCGGGGCCCGAGATGACGAGACCGCGAACGACCGATCGCCATGCGGGCGTCGACACATGAGCGACGAAGACCGGGTCATCCGCCATCGATCACGATGGCCGTCGCGTCGCGCCCGCCGGGTGCGCAATCACGTTGCGTTAGGCGGGGCAAGCGTGTGCGGCGTGCTGCTCCTATTCGCGGGAATGGAATCGAAGGACACGACCTTCCGGCTGAGCATGGCGACGGCGTACGTGGCGCTCCTCCTGCTCGCGATCACGCTCGTGATTGGGCCGTACGCGGCGTTGAGAGGACGCCGGTACCCGGTCAGTTCCGACATTCGGCGGGATTTCGGGATCTGGAGCGGCATTGTGGCGGTCGCGCACGTTGTCGCCGGGCTCCAGGTGCATCTTCGTGGGAAGATGTGGGAGTACTTCGTGCGCCCCGCAAAAGGCCTCCTGCTGCCCCGTATTGACCCATTTGGCGCGGCAAACTACGCCGGCCTCGCCGCTGCCATGATCCTCGTTGCGCTCCTCGTAACGTCGAACGACGCGTCACTGCGCCGGCTCGGAACAGGACGTTGGCGGTCCCTGCATGGGTTCATCACGTGGGCGCTGATCATGACCGTGCTACACGGCGCCGTCTATCAACTGATCGAGAAGCGCTGGTGGGGGTTGGTGGTCGTGCTTTTCGTATTGACGGGCGGGGTAGTGTGGCCGCGCCTCCTGCGTGCCCGCAGGATGACGCCGGACTAGCAGGAGCACCCGCTTGGCCACCCCAATTGTCCTCGCGTCTCGAAATTTCTCGAAGAACCAAAACAAACCGGGGCGGCGCATTGCGCGCCGCCCCGTCTCCGGTCCCTGAAGATCGGAATTTCCTTTAGTTGAGCGGGCAGCCACCGTCGCCGTTGTTCGCGGCGTCAAGGAGGTCCTTGCGCTCCTCAACCGACAAGCCGGCGTACGCACCGGTGCCGTTAACAATGGCGATCACCTCGGTGGTCGTGTAGGCGTAATCAACACCGTTGCTAAGCGCGTTCAGATACG
>JBKOYV010000177.1:0-19805 GCA_046725585.1 Gemmatimonadota bacterium
CAACAGGCTCGGCCGCTCCGGGTGAGTTGAACCTTTGGCACATAGCTCCGGGTCGCTGGTCTGCGACATAGTGAGGCTGTAACGAACCGGAAGGCGAAGCGCCATGCCACCGGCGGCAGGGTAGCCCATGTCTCTTCGCACGTTCGTCACAGCCGGAGCACACCATGGATGATGCACAGCCGCTCGTCCTCGTCGTCGACGACGACGAGTCCGTTAGACGTTCACTGCGCTGGCTGCTGGTTTCCGCCGGCTATTCCGTCGCCTCGTACAGCTCCGGCACCGACATGCTGGAGCATCGGCCCCCGGAACAGCCTGCGGTTCTCCTGATGGACGTCCGCATGCCCGACATGTCCGGCCTCGAGGTGAAGGAGCGTCTCGCGCGAATGGGCCGCGACATGGTGACCATCTTCATCACCGGTCACGATGACGTGGCGATCAGCGTCCAGGCGATGAAAAGCGGTGCCGAAGACTTCCTCCTCAAACCGTTCGACGAGGAAACGGTGCTCGACGCGGTGCAGCGCGCCTTCACGCGCCAGCGCGCACGATTGCAGGAGCACCACCAGGTCACCGACATCGGCGGGCGCTACGAGACGCTGACCCGGCGAGAGCACGAGGTCTGCGATCGCGTCGTCGCCGGACGGCTCAACAAGCAGATCGCCGCCGAACTCGGGATGTGCGAGCAGACGGTGAAGGTTCACCGGTCACGCGTTATGCGGAAGATGCACGCGGATTCACTCGCGGACCTCGTCCGCGCGATCGACCTGTTTCATCGCCTTAGCAGTCGGCCCAAACGGACCGACACGCCGGTGCCGATGGCCGCAGTCGTCGACGGCGCGCGTCACTCCGCTTCCGCGTACACCGCGTTCTCTCAACACGGCGCACGTCAAGCGGCACACGCTGATTGATCACCGGCATCGGGCGGCGAGACGCTCACGTCATGACATCGTGAACCCCGTCCAGCGTACACCTCCCGAGCCGAGCCGATGGGTCGCCATTGTGGACGACGACCCGTCAGTGCGTTCCGCTCTCGCCCGCGTGTTGAGAACGGCGGGCATAGCCGTCGAGACCTATGCGAGCGCCCACGAGTATCTCAGCGCGTCACTCGACCGGGAGCCGGCGTGCCTCGTGCTCGATGTCCACCTCGGAGGCATGACCGGGTTCGACCTGCACGATCGCCTGCTCGCGGCGGGGTCCGGGGTGGCGGTCGTGTTCATCACCGCGCACGACGAGGTACCCACCGACGAGCTGGAGCGTCGGGCAGGCCCCGACGGGTACCTGCGCAAACCATTCGACGGCGATCAGCTGCTCGCCCTGGTTCGTCGCGTCGCACACACCGGCTCTTCTATGTGACGCTCGGCTCCCGCCATCGAGTCGATCGGCGCTCCCGGCGCGCCTTCAGAAGGTCTTGATCCGCCCGCGGTCGATGTCCTTGATGAGCTCCTTGAGTCGGTCTCGCACGCCCGCGATCTCGACCGCGGTGAGACCCAGCTGCAGCGTGGATCCCTTGCGACGAATGCCACGATCCGGGTCGAGGTTGGGGCCCGGTGCCGTCGCCGCGTAGTCATCGCCGCGACGCTCGAACTGAGCCACGACCCCGAGCGCGGCCGTCAGGCGCGCTTCGTCGATGCTCCGGAGCCGCCCGGCAGTTGCGGCGGACACGCGCTTCACGCGCATGAACTGCCAATCCGTCCCCCGATTGCTCGGCGGGCTGTTGAACGCCACGCCATTGTCCACCGCGAACAGTCTCGGATTCGTGGAGTCCGCCGACAGCAGCATGTTTCCCTTGTTCGCGTCCCGGTGCCTGATGAGATAGGTGAGGATGTTCAGGTCGCCGAGATGGCGCGCGTAGACCGAGTCGCGGTCGGCGCGCTTCTGGTCGAAGACGCCCTCCGACGTCACCCCCGCCGTCCAGTACTGAAGCGCCACGAGCACGGCCGGCGAGTCCTCGAACGTCGGCTCACCCTTGAGCCCCGGCGACGCGGCGAACACGCTCTGCGGAATCATGCGAAGGACCGTCGGAGGCACGACGTAATCGCGCTCGTCGAGAAAGAGCTTCTGCAGCTCGTAGGCGGCCGCCTCGTAGCGCGGCTGGTTGTTGAACGCCTCGCCGCCGCGCGGCGCCACGGCCCATTTCACCTCGACGGCTGTCGTGTCGCTGAACGCGAGCAGCACGTGCTCCGTTCGGTCGCCCTTGAACCGCGAGCCTTCGGTCGCGACGGGTTTGAGCGCGCTGTCGCGCAGGAGTGCTTCGACGCGCGCCGCGGGCATGGTGATGTTTCCGTCCTGCGACGCCAGGACGCGAATCGGCAGCGCCGCGGCAAGAAGCGCGCGAGTGAACAGCATGCGATGGCTCATGGTGGCGGGGCCTGTTGTTCGAGACCACGGTCGGCGATCGGAACGCGTATGGGCCGTGAGTCGGGCGTCACGTCACGCACCGCGAGCTCGACGAGCCAGCGGAGTCGTGTGGCCATCCCGCGCAGCAGCGATACCGCGAGGTCCGGGTGGTCGTGCAGCAGGTCGCGAAGATCGCGACGCGTTAGGCGCAGGAGGCGGCTCTTTCGCACTACGCGGACGTCGAGCCCGATCGGCGTATCGTCGAGGACGGCCAGCGCACCGACCGCCTCGCCCGGTCCAAGGGAGCGCGTCGATCGCCCGGGCCGCTCGCCGCGAAGCTCGCCGTCGATCACGACGTACATCGCGTCGGCCTTTTCGGTGCCGCGCAAGAGAAGCGCGCCCGCGTCGGCCTCGACCTCTTTCGCGAGCAGTGCGATTCGCGCCAGGTGATGACTCGGGGTGTCCGCAAAGATCTCCACGCGCTGAAGCAGAAACACACGTTCGATCACTTCCATCGTCTCGGTTCCTCCTCCGCTATCCACATACGCGGCACATTGCGCGACCCAGGGGTCCTCGTCACGTCGGAGCGCCGCAACCACCTCCGCTCGGGTACCGGAGCCGCCGAGCGCGGCGTAGTCGGGCGCCGCACGAAGGACGGGGTCGAACCTCCGGACCGCTTGCCGACTCGCCGACTCGTCGATCAGCTCGAGCGCCTCGGCGCGACGACGGTCATCGCTTCCGGTGATCGCGCGATAACATCCGTCGACGACTCGCGGCTCGTGGATCAGGGCGATCCCGTCGAAGACGGCGGCCTGCCGCGTCTGCCACGCTTCGGCCACCGCCTGTCCGAGCAGCCGATCGTGACCGTCGCTCCCACCCGCGCCGAGCACGGCCCCGGCGGCTGCGTACCGGCCGGCTGCGGCGAGGTGCTCGGTGACGACCTCGTGCACGGCCGTCTCTTCCACTTTCGTGTCGGGATGCTCGTCGTGCAGTCGCCGGAGTGCGTGCAGGGCCTCGATCCGGAGCGCGAGCTCGATGGCGCCATTGGCCCCGACGTCGAGGAGCGCGGCGCTAGCCTCGGGACCGCCGTATTCACGCAACTCGTGCACGGCGCGCCGCCGGGCGCTCAGGTCGCTGCCCGTATCGCGCAGCGTGGCAACGAGCGCTAGCACCTCGGCCTCGGTAGTGCTCGCCGGAGCTCGCTGCCTAACGACTTCCTCCTCCCCGGTGTCGCGGAGCAGCGCCGAGAGCAGCGCCGGCTCCAGTGTCGGTGCACGAAGGCCACTGGCGAGCGCCCGTACGTACGCACGACGCTCCGCGATGGCGGCACCGAGCCACAGCACCGAGAGCGCCACCGCCGGCCAGGCCAGTCGCGACGCGCCCACCGTTGCGATCAGCACGAAGATCAGCCCCGCACTGAGAGCCTTCGCCAGTCCACTCTCGAGGCCGACGTCGATCAGCGGTTTCGCCCGCGCTCGAATTGCGTCCGACACCGGCATGTAGAGGATCTCGCGACCCGTCCGCTCCGCTGAGTAGCGGAGCGTGGTCTCGGTCCCCTTCGCGAAGGCCGCCGCGCCGAGACCACCGCGCAGGCCGACGAACAGGTTCGCGACGACCATGCTGACCGGAAGCATGAGGAGCGCCGCACCAATCCCCCACTGCGCGAGCGCGGGTCGAATCGCCGCCGCCGCGACGAGGGGCAGCCACTGGGTCGCGGCGTTGAACTTCCCCTGAAACGCGCTGATCGCGTCGCGGTCGCCGAGCGTCGCCGTCGCGACGTTGAACTGGTAGTCGACCAGCTGCTTCACGAGCACCGTGAGCACGACGGCCACGGCGATGAGCTGCACCTGTCGGTTGTGGACCACCTCGCGCAGCGACGCCCGATCGGCGTCGGAGACGATGCGCACGTGCGGCTGCAGCTCGGACGTGCGCTTGCCGAGCACCGCCGGGATCGCCGCCGCAAACACGAAGGTGAGCACGGCGGCCACGAGCAGCAGGTTGGCCACGCCGATCACCGGCGAGAGGAATCCGGTGATGGCGCCGCCCAAAGCTCCCCCCACGGAGCCAGCGGCGACGATCACCGGAAATGCCGTCTTTGCACTGCGAGGATCGAGCAGCGTGTTGGCCGCCAGAAAGAATTGCGAGATGAGAATCCCGGCGAACAGGTCGTGCCAGGCATAGAACAGGACCCCGAACACCAGCCCGCCCGGAAACAGAGCGCGAAACATGAGCAGGTTCGCGGCGAATACGGCCGCGATCGCCGGCGTTAGGCGCTGCTGCGGGACCCGGGCCGCCAGGCGGCCGAACGGGACGACGGCGACCGCAACCAGCGCGCTCGCCACATACACCTTGTAAAAGCCCTGCCCGCCGAGAGCGCCCAGCACCAGTGCGTTTCGAACCGGGTGCAGAATCCCCACCGCACACACGACGAGCAGATAGAGCGAGGTAAGTGCGACAACGCGCGATCGAATCATTCGCTCACTGGTCGCATTCGGCGCTTCCCGCCTCTCTCGGAGCGGTCACCTCGCAGAGTGTCGGGCCCGTCCCACGCCGGACATTGGACCTTGGGCTAGCGCTCTGATCAACACGGTACTCCTGACCACAGCCGCGGCTATCACCAGGATTCCCTGCTGAGGACGCAGCTGACGCTGTACGAGCTGATGGCTGCTGGCTGATGGCTGCTACTGCAAAGGTGTAATGGCCGCCCCACCGCAACGTGCTCATCGTGGCCGAGTCGGATCACTCACGACTTGCTTCGAGAGAATAACCCGGATGCGCGTTGGCCTCGCAGTACCCATCGCGGCTTTGTGCGCGATCGTTGTCGTCCCCGGACGCGCTGCGCGCGCGCAGACCGACGATGAATGGCACGTCTCGCTCACGCCGTACGGATGGCTCGCGGGCTCGAGCGGCCGCATCGGCTTCGCCGGCGGGATCGCGGACGTCGATCTCGGTGCCGGTGACGTGCTCGACCACGTCGACCTCAGTGTCATGGCGTTGCTGGAAGCGCGGCGCAACCGATGGTGGCTTCGCCTCAACATGACCTACATATCCATGAGCGACCGAAAGGCCGTCGAGGAGGGCTCCGAGAGCACCGTCATCTTCGAGCACGAACAGACCATCCTCGAACCGGAGCTCGGGTACACCGTCTACGCGGCGGACTGGGGCGGAGTCGACGCGCTCGCGGGAGGACGGTACTGGCACCCCAAGGTGGACGTGTCGGCTGACACCCCCGGAGGAGATGTGGGCATCGCGTCCGGGAGCCGATCCTGGTTCGACGCCATCGGGGGCCTTCGCGTGCGCTTCAACCCTGCGGAGCGGTGGCACCTGTCCGCCAAGGGCGACGTAGGGGCAGGCGGGTCGACGCTGACCTGGCAGGCCATCGGAGGCGTCGGCTACGACCTCTCCAATTGTTGTTCGCTCGACGCTGCGTACCGACACCTCGATATCGACTACGATCGCGATGCCTTTGTGAACGACAGCTACCTGTCCGGGTTCGCCCTCGGACTGGGAATCCGCTTCTGACGTATGGAAGGTACGAAGCTGGAGGGGCTATGGTACGAGAATGGACTATCGCCGCCGTCGCGGGTCTGACGATCGACGCCGCCGCGTGCGCGACCAACCACGCTTCCGGCGCGGCGCCACCGCCGGAGCGAATGATCGTCACTGTGAAGAACTCGAACTGGATGGACGTGAACGTGTTCGCCGTGCGCGGGACGACGCGCTCGCGCGTCGGTTCGGTGACGGGACTGAGCACCGCGACGTTCCGCGTGCCACGAGAATACGCGCCCGACGGCAATCTGCAGCTGCTGGTGGACCCGATCGGCAGCGACGCCACATACTTGACCGACAAGATCGCGGTAAACCCGGGACAGCGTATCGAGCTCACCGTCACCTCTGTCCTACGCATGAGCAGTTTCAGCGTCTGGTCGCGGTGACCCGCGCCACTCGCGTTAGGTCGCCGAGGGCCCAGGTGCGCTCGCGCTGGGGGTTGCTCCAAGGTCCAATGGGACAACCCCCCGAGGAACGGCATCGTCACGAAAACCGCAGTGCCGATCCGTGCCGAGCCGAGGCGACACCATGACCAATTCGCTGAGCATTCATCATCACAACGCGTTCGAGCGCGGCGAGTTGGTCGAAGCGGTCAGGGCGAACATGGTCCGGATCCCCGGCGGGACGTTTCGGATGGGATCCGATCGACATTACGTCGAAGAAGCGCCCGCGCATCGCGTGACCGTGGACAGGTTCTGGATCGACCGGTTTCCGGTGACGAACGATGAGTTCCGCCGGTTCGTCGACGACACGGGATACGTTACCTTCGCCGAGCTCGAACCGAACGAGGCAGACTACCCGGGCGCCCTGCCCGAAATGCTGTACGCCGGCTCGCTCGTCTTCACGAAGCCGCCGGTGCGGGTCAATCTCGACAACTCCCATCAGTGGTGGTCGTACGCGCGCGGGGCGCAGTGGCGACACCCACGTGGCCAATCCAGCACGCTGGACGATCTGGGACAGCACCCCGTCGTGCATGTCACGCTAGGTGACGCCGCCGCCTACGCCGCGTGGGCGGGCAAGGAGCTGCCGACGGAAGCCGAATGGGAGCTCGCGGCGCGCGGCGGCCTCGACGGCGCCGAGTTCGCCTGGGGCGATGAGTTCACGCCGGGCGGATGCGACATGGCCAACACCTGGCAGGGCGACTTCCCGTGGCAGAACGAGCAATGCGACGGCTACGAGTACACATCACCCGTCGACGCCTTCCCGCCTAACGGGTACGGCGTGCACGACATGATCGGCAATGTCTGGGAATGGACCACCGACTGGTACCGGCCCCGTCACACGAAGGACCGTGTGAAAGCCTGTTGTATTCCGCACAATCCGCGCGGCGGGAGCGAAGACGCGAGCCGCGACCCCCGGGATGCCGCCCGCGTGCCCCGGAAGGTGCTCAAGGGCGGCTCCCACCTCTGCGCGCCTAACTACTGCCGGCGCTATCGGCCGGCCGCCCGATTCCCGGAACCGATCGACACGTCCGCCTGCCACGTCGGATTTCGCTGCGTCGTCCGCGTGCCCACGGCCTGATTCACCCGAGAAAGCAGCATAACGAGAGGCTCGACGCATGGAGAGCCTGTTCGACCAGCTCCCGCACGGATCGCGACTCGCCTTCGAGGCGGCCGCGGCGCTTTTGATCTTCGTGACGGGATGAGCCACGTACCCGCCGTGCGATCGGTCCCTCGTTCCAACGTCGCCGTGCCGAGAGCCGTCGATGTTCCCGACGTGCTCCGGAGCGTCCGCAACGGCGCGGCCTTCGCCGTGTGCTACGCCGCCGCCAGCCGCTTCGCGGACGCCGCCGTCTCCACCCTCGAGCTGCCGCCGGCGGTGTTCGTTCCCGGCGCGCTCGTACTCACCGCGCTGCTGCTCACTCCGCTCGCCCGCTGGTGGACCATCATCGTCGCCGCCCTCGTCGGACACTGGCTCGCCACGATCGGCCAGGGCGCGTCGCTCGCCGCGGTGCTCGGGTCCTTCACCATCGACACGGCTTGCACGCTCCTCGCCGCGACATTGATCCGAAACTACGTCGACCTGGAGTGGGGCCTCAGCGCGCTTCCCTCCGTAGGCGCGTTCGCCATCATCACGGTCGCCGCCCCGCTCGTCGCGCTCCTCGGTTCAGCCGCGCTGTTCCAGATCGAGTCGCCGATCGATCCGACGAATCCCAATGGCTTCGCCGACCCGTCGACCGCCTGGGCTGCCTGGCTGATCTCCGTCCTCGCGCACACGCTGGCCTATGTGACCGTTGTGCCGGTCGGGCTGGCAAGCCATGGCGCGCTCACCAATGCCTTCGCTACCCAATCCCGGCTCGTGGTGCGCTGGACGCGCGCCGTCGAAGCGGTGCTGCTCGCTGGCGCGGTCACCCTCGTGAGCGCCACGGTGTTCGCGCCGTTGCCCGGTCATCCCATAGTCCAGGTGATCCTGCTGTTCACGCCGGTACCGCTGGTGCTGTACGCCGCGCTTCGATTCGGGCTGCCCGGCGCGGCCCTCGCCCTGTTCATCACGGCGTGCGGTGCGATGCGCGGCGCGATGAACGAGGCCACCGTGATTCGGGCCACGCCCGCCGCCCTCGGCGTCGTCGTCCAGCAACTCCTGTTTCTCGCCGTCGCCACGCCGCTCCTGTTCCTCGCCGCCGTGATCGACGAGCGCCGGCGGGCGGCCGCGGAGCTGGCCGCGCGCGATACGCGATACGCGCTTGCGACGGAAACCGGCCGCGTGTTCGTCTACTCCTACGATCCCGCTTCCGGCGCCGTCCGGACCGACTCGGCGTTAGGCGAGCTGCTCCGCCTGGCGCCCGTGGAGCTGCAATCGCCCGCCTGGTGGTGGCGACAGGTGCATCCGGACGACGCGAGCAACCTGCAGCGGGCGTGGAGCGCCCGCGCCGAGAACCCCTTCGGCAGCGGCGCCACCAGCGCGACGGACTTTCGACTGCTCGACCGCGACGGCCGCGTCCGGTGGTTCCGCGACCGTCCCGCGCCCTTCCACCTTACGCCCGCCGACTCGGCGGCGGTCGTCGGGACGGTGGCCGATATCACCGAGCTCCGCGAAGCCGAACAGACGGCCGCACAGCGGAGTCGCGAGCTCGCGCACGTCGCGCGCACGTCCGTCGTGGGCGAGCTCGCCGCCGCTCTGGCGCACGAGATCCGCCAGCCCCTGACCGCGATCCTGATCAACTCGCAGACGGCCATGCGCGTGCTCGACGCGAAGACGAGCGACCCCGACGCCGTGCGCGAGATCCTCCAGCAGCTCGCGGCCGACGGCCGGCGCGCGAGCGAAGTCGTGCAGCGCGTGCGGGCGTTCGCCAAGAAAGGCGACGTCGAACGCGGCCCGATCGACCTCAACGCCATGCTCCGCGAGGCGGTGCAGCTCGTCAGGCACGACACGATCCGCCGGCGCGTCGAGATCCGATTCGCGCTCACGCACGAATCGATCGTCGTCTTCGGCGACCGCGTGCAGCTGCAGCAGGTCGCCCTGAACCTCGTGCTCAACGCCCTCGAAGCGCTCGCGGACCGCCCGCTCGGCGCCGAACGACTCGTGCTGATCGAGACGGCGCGCGCCGCGACTCACACCGCCATCGTCACCATCCGCGACACGGGCCCGGGCATCGCGCCCGAACGTCAGGCCGCCATCTTCGAGCCCTTCATCACCTCGAAGCCGAACGGGCTCGGCGTGGGATTGTCGATCAGTCGGACGATCGTCGAGGCGCACGGCGGGGTGATCTGGTGCGAGAGCGACCCGGCCGCCGGCGGCGCGGCGTTCATGGTGGCCTTCCCGTTAGGCAACGGCCGCCTGGCCTGACGGGATCACGCCGACGGGATCGCCGCCGCCGCGGCGGCTGCCCCGTTCGCCGCGATGGCGGCTTCCGGCAGCAGCACGTGGAACGTCGCGCCGCCCGCGCTGTTGTTGACCGCCCACATCCGGCCACCATGCGCGTCTACGATCGAGCGGCAGATCGCGAGCCCGAGCCCGAGGCCGTTTCGCTTCGACGTCACGAACGGCTCGAACACCGCGTCGATCGGTTCCATGGTGATCCCGGTCCCGCTGTCGGAGATCGAGATGCGAACGGCGCTCCCGCGCGCCGCCGTCGTGATCACGAGCACCCGCGTCCCCGGCGGTTTGTCCGCCATCGCATCGCACCCGTTCACGATCAGGTTGAGCAGCACCTGCTGCAGCTGCACCCGGTCGGCCTGCACTTCCGGGAGCGACGGCGCGAGCCTGGTCGAGACCACCACGGCGCGCTGAATGAGGTCGCTGTGCGCGAGTTCCAGGACCTCGGTCACGAGGTCGTTAGGCGGTACCGTCTGCAGCTCGGTTTCGTCCTTGCGGATGAGCGCCCGCACGCGATGGATGACCGCGCCCGCCCGCCGGTCGTCCGACACGATGTCGTCGAGAATGGCCCGAAACTCCGCCTTGTCGATGTCGTCGCGGGCGAGCATGCGCTGTGCGGCCCGCGCATTCGCGAGAATGGCCGCGAGCGGCTGGTTGAGCTCATGTGCCAGGGCGCCCGAGAGCTCGCCGAGCAGCGCGACACGCCCCAGGTGCGCGAGCTCGCTCCGCTGCACCGCGATCTCCCGCTCGGCGCGCTGACGCTCGGTGATGTCGCGGGCCATGATGATGAGGCACGGCTCGCCGGCCACCTCCACTGTCTCCATCGAAAGCACCGCGCGGAGCGGCGCGCCGTTTCTGTGCCGCATGTCGAGCTCGTACTCACGCACGTAGCCGCGCGTCCGCATGAGCTCGGCGATCAGATCCCGGTCTCGTTCGCTCGCGTACACGTGCAGCTGATCGATCGTCCGCCCGATGGCGTAGTCACGCGAATATCCGAACATCGCCTCCCAGCGATCGTTGAGCTCGAGAATCCGCGAATCCGGCCGGCTCGCGATCGAGATCGCATCGAGACTCGCGCGGAACGCCTTCGAGAAACGCTCCTCCGATGCACGGAGCGCCTTCTCGACACGCCGACGCACGTCGACCTCCTGACGGAGCGTCACGTTGGCGTGCGAGAGCTCGATCGTCCGCTTCGCGACGTGCGTCTCGAGCTCCGAACGAAGCACGCGCAGATTCCATTCACTCTCCCGAAGGGCCTGCTCGGCGCGTCTGTGATCGTCGATGTCCGTTGCCGTGCCGTACCAGCGAACGATCTCCCCGGAGTCGTCACGCGCAGGAAGCGCTCGGGCGAGGTGCCATCGGTAGGTCCCTGCCTTGGCGGACCATAGCCGGCCCTCGTACTCGTGAGGCCGCCCCGCACGAACATTCGCGAGCCATGCCTCCAGACTCCCGGCCCGATCGGCCGGGTGAACCGCATCGAGCCACGTCTCGGTGTGCATGTCGCCGTTAGGCATCCCCGTGAGCTCGAACCACTTGTGGTTGAAGTAGTCGATCGTGCCATCCGGCTTCGCCGTGAACACGATCTGCGGCATGGCATCGGCCAGCGCGCGAAGCCGCGACTCGCTCTCACGAAGCGCCGCCTCGCTACGCAGCGCCGCCTCGGCATCCTTGCGCGCGGTAATGTCGGTGTTGACTCCGAGCATGCGCAGCGGATGGCCTGCCTTGTCGCGCACGACGGTGCCCTTGCTCAGCATCCACCGAATCGTCCCGTCCGGCCGACCCGTCCGGAACTCGACCTCGAACGGTTTCGCGTGATCGAGGGCCTGCGCCACGGCGGTCTGGACGCCCTGACGGTCCTCGGCCAGCACGGTCTCGAGGAAGGCACCCCGAGCGATCTTGCCGTTTCCGTCCGCCCGCACGCCGAACAGCGCTGGCATGTTTTCCGACCAGGTTCTCCCGCCGCTAGCGATGTCCCAGTCCCATGCCCCGACCTGCGCCGCGCCTAACGCCAGGTTCAGCCATTCCCCGCTGCGACGCGCCTCGCTCATGGCGCGCGCGCGCTCGCGGATGGCCGCCGCGAGCGCCATGAGCGGGATGTACGTGACGATCAGGAACAGCTGCAGCGAGAGCACGTTGTCGCCGATCGAGTCGCCGACGAACGGGCCCCGCCCGTGAATCGCCCCCCAGACGGAAAGGATCGCGAAAACGAGCAGGCACGCGCTCGCGCCGCCGGGCCCGAATCGAACGGCCGCCCAGAGGAGGAATGGCAGCGGCGCGTATAGCAGCGCCGGGCTTTCGTGGAGCGCCAGCGGCGGGCGCGCGAACACCAACGTACAGACGAGCAACAGCCCGCCCATGAGCAGGCTCGCCTCCAGCACGCGGCGCCGCGAAACGGACCGGAGCGAGTCGAGATCCGTTTCGCCCAACGTGACGATCCCCGGCACGAGCATGAGGATCGCCAGCACGTTTGAGAAAAACCGAACGCGCCAGACCTGCCAATAACTGTCCGTCCCCCACCCGTTCCACTGCACGAACGCGGCGTCGAGGAACGACGAGAGAAACGGCGCGAGGATCGCCCCGAAGACGACGAAGACGCCGACCTGCCGGAAGCTGTCGAACCGTATCGGGCGGTCGCTGAACCGGCGCACGCCCGCCGCGCCGATCAGCGCTTCGGCCGAGTTGCTGACGAACCAGGACAGCACCATCGACAGAGGCACGCCGCTGCCCAGCTCCACCGCGAGATGCGCCGGAAACGCCGCCAGCAGGATGCCGGGCCACCATCGCACCGGCGCCAGCAACAGGGCCGCCAGCAGGATCGCGTTAGGCGGCCACAGCGTGGAAACAGGCTGGGGCGCAGGCGTCAGCGCGAATCCGACTCTCGCGCCCACGTAGTACGCGAGGGCGACGGCGAGCGCGACGATACCCGCGCGAGTCGAGCGCGATCGTCCGTTCTCAGCCAGTGCTTCCACCCAGCCTGCGCCCTGCGTCGTCGTGAGGGTCCGGGTGCTCGCGACGGAGCTCCGCAGGCGGGGTCCGGACCGAGCTGGTGCTCGAGTGGAAACGATTCAGTCGTTCCACGATGCGGACGAGCTCCGCCAGCGATGCCGCTTCCATCTTCGCCATCACCCTCGACCGATGCACCTTCACCGTCTTCTCGCTCGTTCCCAATGCGGCCGCAATCTGCTTGTTGAGCTTCCCGGCGACGACGAGTGTGCAGACTTCCTTCTCCCGGCGGGTCAGTTTGGCGGCACGGTGATCGAGCTCGTCGATCTCGCGATGCTCGACACGCTGCTCGGCGTTCCTCACGAGCGCACGTTCGACGGCATCGAGAAGCTCGTCATCCGTGAAAGGCTTCAGAAGGAAATCCACTGCCCCCGACTTCATCGCCTTCACCCCGGTCTGTACATCGCCGTGGCCGGTCATGAACACAACGGCCGATTCAGCCCCCGCGCTCGTGAGAACGGACTGCAGCTCGAGTCCGCCAAGCTCTGGCATCCGGACATCGATCAGCAGACAGCCCGGGCTGGATTCTATGGCGAACCGCTCCGCCAGATACTCCGTTGCGGAGGCGAAGGTCCGTACTTGATACCCGCTTGCCGTGAGAAGGCGCGCGAGCGCTCGGCGAAGTGAATCATCGTCGTCGATGACGGCAATCGTGGGGATCTCTTCGAGCATGGTGCAATCCGGGACTTCGAAAGCGTGGGCTCCTCGAATAATGAGCGTCGGGAGCTGAGAGGTCGGGTGCGTCCGCAACTCCTCGCCGTGAACCCTGTCTGGACGAACAAGCGACGAGTCCCTAAGGAGTCTCCTCTGTTTGGCCGATTTCAGGATGCTTGAGGCTGGCAATTTCACTGCTCGACCACAGCCAGCAGCGTGATGCGTAGCATGCCCAGCCTACATTGGACTTTGGTCCAATGCCTCCCTGGAGATGCCTCCCCGGACACGGCAGCGCAACGGCGTATCTGGTACCGGCCTTCGCCGCCCACCCAGTCGCTCCCGCATCGGCCCCCCTGACGCGACATACGTGCCGTCGGCCGCGTTGGTCCACGGCAAGCCATTGGACTTAAGTGTGAGCGCTCGCTACTTCGGTCGGTGTTACTCATCGGAGCGTCGGCCGCCCTGCGCTCGGCTCCCAGGCCAGTGACCCTCCCGCGGGGTAGTGGTGGCCTCGGCCCGCGTTCAGAGGAGGCGGCCACGGTGCCTAACGCTTCAATGTCCTCCACCCCGCGAATCGTCCGGACGACGCGCAATCTCGCCCGGATCGCCGTTGTCGGATCGATCACCATGCTGTCGGTCGCCTCGCCACCCGGCGCCGGCGCCCAGTCACCCGGCGACGTCGTCGCACCGCCGGCTATTAAGTCAATGGGCCAGCCGCCGCTCTGGCAACCATACACGTCGATCGTCGGCACATTCGGAAGGAACAACGACGCGACCGGTGGCGTGGAGCTCGGCCTCTACCATCCGAGGGGAAGCCCGGTCAACGGAGTCCTCGGGCTTGCCGCCGAGGGGTATCTCCTCGCGAGCGACGGCGGAGCGACTGGCGGCGCACGCCTCCTCGGCGTATCGCGAGCCGTCAACCTCGCGTACGGCGTGGACTGGGACGCGCGCGAGAACAACTTCGCCTTCATCCTGTCCTTCAACACGGCGGTCCGGAGAGGTGGCCTCCTGGGTCGCGGCACACAGCTCCGCGTCGACTGGATTCCGGCGCGCAGTAGCGGGTTCGATGTCGGCATAACCGTGCCACTCGGCCAGCCGTACGCCGGCCGTACGAGGCCGCGTCGTACGGGGATCTCGCTTCGCGAGGTTGCCCGTGAGGTCAGGCCTCAACCCGCGGCGTCGGCCAACCCGGGAGCGTTCCGGGAAGCGGGCGCGACTCCGCTCCCGCCGAGTGCCGATACGGCGCTGCGACAGGTGCGCCAGGCGGCGCTGCTGATCGCGGCCTACAGCAACTTTTTCAGCGAACACCACGAGAGCGACACCAGGAAGGATCTGGAAAAGATCCGAGCCGCTGCGCGACGTGTCCGCGACTCCATGGCCGTCACGTCGGCGGAGTATCCCGAAGGCCGCACGTTCCCCGCCGCCGAGCGCGTGTACGCGGCCTCGCTCCAGCGGGCCTTCGCGACCGCCCTGCGCGACTCGACCCTCGGCGCCATCGCCGCTCGACGGGCGCGGGCCGGGCTGCTCACGTATCTGTTGATCCCCTTCGACGCACAGTTCGGACGCGTCAAGGACAAGCAGTACGACCTCTCGGCACTCACCGAGGCGGCGAAAGCCGACTTCCAGGCGTGGCTCACCGACTCGTTAGGCATCACGAACGAGAGCCGGCTCACCGCGGCGACCGTGCACGAGGCGTGGCTGGCGGCGATCAAGGCGGTGCACGAGCGCATCTCGAAACAGTGGGACGATTCGCGCCGGGTCTGGCTGCCGCTGCAACTCGCGCTCACCCCGGAGGAGCACGACGATCAGGTCGAGATCGACTCGCTGATCGCGCGGGTCATCGGGCGGCCGTTCACACGCGGCAACCAGATCACCTACCTGCGCGAAGACCGTATCCAGCTCGAGATCGCTCGATCGATCTACGCGGCGCGCGACTACCACGTGCTCTGGGTTCACGACTATGCCGGAACGCGAGCGTCGGGCGCCGTGGACGCCATTGGGTACGCCCAAACCGCGAACGTGTACTTCCCGGCCCTCACGCAGGCGGTCGCCCGGTTCGACAGCACGGGGGAGCTGACGACGTACATGCTCATCCTCGACCAGAACTTCTACGAGCCGAACAACGGGCGACTGTGGATGACCATCCTCCAGGACCCGTTAGGCGCGAAGATCAAGCTCCCCGGCAACAACGATTCGCTCGAGACCGTGCTTCGCGGCCGACAGCAGGAGCTGCGCGCGGCCGTTGCCGGGTCGCGCCGGCTTCAGGCGCTGGCGGCGCGCGACGGCGGAGACGCGTGGCTCCGCCGCACCATCAGGGTGCACGTCGACATCACGCAGCCGAGTGACTTCACGTTCCGCAGCCATCGCATCATCGCCGGGGTGCCGCTGCTCCCCGACAACCTGATGCGCGACCATCGCAAGATCGCGTTCTACGACGTTACGGAATCCGCACCGTTCCTCGGCGGGATGGTGCTGTCGGGCGTCGGAGTCGGTGAGCATTACGCGACGCCGACCTGGGAAGACCGCGGCGTCCTCGTTCGCGGGCCAGCGGTTCTCGAAGTGCGCGCGGCCGCGCGGCGCCTGCTCAAGCTGAACTCGTTCTCCGACGGAGAGATTCCCCTGCCGCTCCGCGAGACACACCGCTGCGACACGTGCGAGTTCGCCGGACCAGCGATCGACGGAGCGGCAGGCACCGCCACTGAATTAGGTCGGGCGCTTCAGGTGCATAACGAGCCCGGCTTCGGTCGCAAGCAGGCTTCAATCGCGCGCGCGATGCTGTACACGCTGGCGCCGCGCGGTAGCGTGCTCACGGTGCCCGACGGCCTCTGGCTCGCAAGCAGTTGGGCCGGCATGCTCGCCGGAGCCGCACTCCGCGGGTGCCGCGTGTACATCGTCGGCCCCGCGCTCGCGAACGCGCCGAGTCCGGGGTTCCCGCAGATGTCGCGCACGTACGACGTCATGCTGCGCCTCCTGCAGGTGCGACAGGAGTTCAAGCAGGAGATCCAAAAGGCGGGGGGAGAGCTTCGTATCGGGTTCTATACCGCCAAAGAGGACGTGAACGACATCGCCCAGCAGGCGCGAGCGACGAACGCCGGCGTTGCGCAGTATCCCTGGCTGCGTGATCTCTTTCCATTCGCGCCGGAGGTGACCGCGGTGTTCGATAGCGCACCAGCGGTGCTCGAGCGCGCAGGGTACAAGCCGTTCGCCCTCGGGCACGACGAAGCCCCGCGATTGCCACAGCTGCATCGCAAGACGCAGTTCTTCGCCGATTCCGCGGCCCTCGCGCGGCTCGCCAGTCGTCCGGAGTGGCGCGACGTCGTGATCCGCATAACGATCGAGCGCGCCGAGCAGGCGCGGCGCGGAATCAAGACCGGTCTCTATGACGACACGGTCAGCACCGCAACTGTCGAAGCCGTCTCGAAGCTCCTGAAGGCATACTCCGCCAGCCTGCCGCCCGCCGATAGTGCGCGCATGACGTTCTATCTGACGGTTGGCACACAGAACGAGGACCCTCGCGGCCAGTTGCTCGATGGCGAGGCCGTGTTCGTGCTCTCGGGAATGAGCGGCGCCGTAGGGGTGATCGACCTGTACTCGCTGATGGCGCGCAGCACGTGGATCGAGACGCAGGAGGAGCTCGATCGGTTGATTCCGCCTTACAAGACCTGGCAGAAACGGCTCGGTCGTTTCGCGCGCCTCGTGCTCTGAACGTCGACGGAATCACCCCTACCCGCTGACATCGAACCGGACCGAGTCCGTAACGGCAACACCTAACGCGGATTTCGACGGCGATTGCGCGGATGTTCGCGGATTCGCTCCGAGGGCATTGACGCCTCCGACGGCGGCGTCCGGTCTCTCACTTTTTTGTTCGACGGCCTCGGGACGCATTAGCTTCCCGGGCCGTTCCAAACGCGCTCCGGGCTCGTGGAGCAACCATGGGGAAGGAGCGCGGAGGCCGGTGCAAGCTCCTCGCGCCACGAGCCGGGATCCTTTGGTTAACGGCCTCGGGAAGCGGATGCGTCCCGTGGCAGTCCAACAAAGAAAGAAAGAAAAGATCCGTACTCGGTCTCCGGAACTGTCGCTGCGAGCGGAGCAAATCCGCGAACATCGGCGTAATCGATTTCAAATCCGCGTTAGGTTTTTGAATTGATCGCGGCTCGGTAGGCATTGAGGCTGCCTGCAAGCCGGATCCGGCCGACTGAACGTCCCCAGCGGGGCGGCCGTCATGCCGTCCTGCGTCGCCGCCGTGCGTCAGAGCTGGCGGCCGAAGCCGAACACGAACTTCAGGTTTCGACGGGTGTCACGCGTCGCGTCGATCGGGAGCGCCACGCCGGCGTAGACGGCGCCGCTCAGGAATCGGAAGCCGAGGCTTGCCGTCGCGCGGAGCTTCTCTGTCGGCACCGAGACAGGGACCGGCTCGCCAGTGTCCGGATCGATGATCGGCTCGCCGGTCTCCTCATCGACCTTGTCGCCGAGGCGCCTAACGGCCGCGCGCGCCTCATCGTTGCTCGCCCACGCCATTCCCGTCTGGACGCCGAAGTTCAACTCCGGTGCGATCGCCGGAACCACGAAGCCCGCGATGAAGGGAAAGGGCGATCGCAGGTACGGCAGCGCGTACTGCACCGTTCCGCGCGCGATCCACGCGCGGTCGCCGGCGAATGCCTTGTAGTCATAGCCGGGAAGATTCTGGTTCGACCCGACCTCGAACAGTTGCTGCGTGGGCGGCGTAACGGTGAGCATTCCCCCGTACAGCCGTCCGATGAGCACCACGGCGCCGACATCGTGGCGCGTGATGAACGCCGCCTCCGTCCGCTGGTAATCGAGATCGCCGGCGCCGAGCTCGTACCGGATACTCCCGCCGTACCGCTCGCGCGTCAGGTCGGTCTGGACATCGGGGTTCCACTCCAGATTCGCGACGACGCGCGCGTACCGGCCAGGGTCGACCACGCGATTCGGGATGAACGGCCCGAAAAGGAGACCCCGTCTCCGGGAGTCCACAGTCTCTGCATCCCTCATGGACCCGGCCTCCAGCCTAACGTACGTGCCACGCGACGTCAGCACCTTCTCGACCGCAACGCGGGCGACGTGCCGGTCCACGTAGTCGTAGTTGTCGGACGACCACAGGAGAGGAAACCACACGCTGCCCGAGTCGAGCGGCGACCGGAAATCGTTCGTCAGATCCAGGAGTCGCCCGAATCCCGCGTTCGCGCGCCAGCCTGGGCGCCGAAACCCGGCGCCGAGGTAGCCGCGCCACGTCTCCTCCGACCAGGCGTACCCCCCTGTCCCCGCCACAGCCAGTCCCGGCGACAGGTCGCGGGCGTACCAGCTGCCGGCGAGGCCGGTATAGAATCCTTCGACCTTGTTGAAGCGGAACACGTCGTACGAATCCCGCGCCCGGAAGGTCCAGTGCGGCGGACCCTCGGGTTGCAGGCGATCCGGATACAGGTCGTCGAGCGGCTGTGTTTGCGCGATCCGCGTTGCGCTGCCTAACGGCAGCACCCAATCCTCGTACGACTCCTGCAGCGACACCGGCGCATAGCTCACCCGATAGCGAAGCGGTTTGGGAGGGGTTTCGTCCGGCGAGGGTGGCCCGTGCTCCACGATGTGAGGCGCTCGAAACCGCGTCACGAACCGGAGCAGCTCTCCCTCTTCTCCGGCGAGGCCACCGCTCACGATGTCGAGTCGCTCGCTGTCGGGCAGGCGCGTTCCGTCTCGCTCGGGCCCGTTCCACATGTCGATGAATCCCACGATCCGCACGTTGTCCGACAGGACATCGAGCAATCGCATGGCGTGACCGCTCACGATGAACACGCGACCTCGGAGGCGGACGAGCAGCAGCGTCCGGGCGTCAACCTCCACATCTCCTTCGAACACGCTCGTTCCCGGCGCCACGTCGTCGCGGCGCACGACTGCGATGCGCAGCACGTCGACCGAATCGCCGTTAGGCATGCGCTCGCGCAGCGTGTCGACGCGCGGGTACTCGTAATAGCGGGGGCCGTCACGCGCGAGGGGATGGACGGTGGCGACCGTTTCGGGCTCGGCGAGGAGACGGCGCAGTGGGCGCACGACGGGGTCGAGCGCCTTTTCGACTTTGGAGGTGCTCGTCGGGTCCGCGAGCCGAAGCTGAATGCGGTCACCCACGAGCAGCGGCACGATCCACCCGACCCGGTAGACCCGGGTCATCGCGAATCGCATGGCGACCTGCTCAGACCGGTACCCGGTGATATGCTGCTCGAGACTGTCGCTCGTCCAGTCGATCGTCGACGCCTGCTGCTGTACCGAAACGACCTCCCGCCGTCCGGAGGCGCGGCGGACGACGAGCGCGATCTCGGTCTCGGCGTCCGCACGCGCGCGATGGGGGCGCGCCTCGTGGTTGCGAGCCGCGGCCGCCTCGACGATCGCCAGCACGGCGGGCGTGACCTTGGGGGCGTCCTGACTCGGAACCTGCGGCG
>JBKOYV010000333.1:0-15020 GCA_046725585.1 Gemmatimonadota bacterium
CCCGGGAGGTACCGCGCGAGCGACGCATCGCTGAAGCGGCACCGACGATGGGGGTAACAGCCATCGACGAAATAATCCGGGTCGAGGTGCTCGAGCGCGACCAGGTTCGCCGGCTGGGGTGTCGGCTGGAAGATCTCGGTATGCTGTACCCCACCCTGCTCTCCGCTGCAATGCGAGGCCGTCACGAGGTACGTGCCGGAGCTCGCCGGCTGCCGCGCGTTGAAGGCGATCGTGCAGACGAAGAAGAACCCCGGCGGCAGATCGGCGCTGTTGAACGCGACCTGGATGCCGCCGACCGTCGGCCGTATCTGGTCGCGCAGGGTCGTCACAAAGCTCACCGGTTCCGCGTCCTCGACCGTCACGGCGTCGGCCGGCACGTCGAGGCTCGTAATCGCAGAGGCGACGGCCTCGTGGGACGTTCCCTTCTGCACGCCGACGCGCAGATGGTTGTTCGACTCGTCGATGTCGAGAAAGACGAGGCCAGGTACGTCCAGCCCCTCGCGCAATCGCGCTCGCCAATCAGTGAGTCTCAGGTAGTCGAACTTCGCGGTTCGCACCTGAACGCGTGTCAGGTCGATGCCCCGAAGCACCCGGCTCCGCGCCGCGACGGCCTGTTTTGCGGCTTCCGCCTGACTCGGGTCCGTGAGAAACAGGATGGCCGACCCGTCGGCGGAGCGCGACAGTCCGGCGAAACCGGGGACATCGCGCGCGATCTGGGCGAACTCGCGATCCACACCTCGAAGCAATCGCGCCTGCTGCGAGTTGTCGCGCGCGCGGCCGGTCGGACCGGTGGAGTCACTGCACGCGACCGCGGCGAACACCATGAGCGCGACGCCGAACGACGTCGCCGTGCATCTCGTGCACGTACGCATGGGCGTTCCTCACCGACGAGGGCAGGATGCGTTCGATGACGGAGGCCTGCAGCAGGTCCGTCGGCCCTCGTACAGCGCGGACCCAGTGCGCAGTACAAGCCGCCGTGGGGCGCGCCATGCTATGCGCCACATTGAATGATGTCAAAGTCAGCCGTTAGGCAGCGCGCGCGTGGGCTATGGCTCAGCTCGCCCGGAGCGTCCGGAATCACCAGATCCTCATATATTCTCGGGTCCCGACTACCCGCGAGGCGACCATGGGTTTTGCCGAGTCCTTGCTGCCCGAGTTCGACCAGGAGATGGCCAGCACGCGTAAGGCGATCGAGCGCGTGCCTACCGACAAAGGCGCCTGGAAGCCCCACCCGAAGTCCTTCCCTCTGGGCCACCTCGCCCAGCTCGTCGCGTCCATGCCCGGCTGGATTGTGAACATGGCGACGAAGACCGAGCTGGATCTCGCAGGGGCACCTGGCTACAGCCTGCAGAGCACCGAGTCCCTCGTGGCAACCTTCGACAAGCTCGTGGCCGAGGCGCGCACGGCGATCGCCGGCTTGCGGGAAAGCGACATATCGGTGCCCTGGTCACTCAAGCACGGCGACCACGTTTTGTTCACCACCTCGCGAGGCGAGACCATCCGCTCGACGATCAACCACCTCATCCACCATCGCGGACAGCTCACGGTCTACCTGCGTCTCGTCGATGTGCCGGTGCCGTCGATGTACGGACCCACCGCCGACGAGCCGTGGGGCGCCTAACGTCGGGAATCGGAAATCGGAAATCGGCGGCGCGCTTCGCGCCCGCCCCCGAACTGGGAACCGGGAACCGGGAACCGGGAACCGAAGGGGTGTCATCCTGAGCGAAGCGAAGGATCCTCAACGTCCCGAGCGAGGGCCCTCTGTCGGGACAATGAGGATCCCGAGCGCAGCGAGGGATGACAACGTGGCGGTATTGGCAGCAGCCAGCAGCACGCGGCAGTAGCCCGCAGCACTCGGTTACCAGCCAGCAGCTGCGTGCAGCCAGCAGCGTGCTACTCCCGCCGTAACGCTTCCAGCGGATCGACGCCCGACGCCCGCCTCGCCGGCAGCCAGCTCGCCAGCGCCGCCACCGCCGTGAGCAGCAGTGGAACGCCCGCGAACGTCACTGGATCGACCACGCTCGGGCTATAGAGAATCCCGCGCAGCAGCCGGCTCGCCGCGAGCGCGCCGCCAATGCCGATCACCGCGCCGACGACTACCAGCGAGAGCCCCTGCCGCATGATCATCCCAACGACATCCCGCCCCGCGGCGCCGATCGCCATGCGAATCCCGATCTCGCGCCGCCGCTGACTCACCGTGTACGCCATCACACCGTACATGCCGATGCTCGCCAGCACGAGGCCTAACAAGCCGAACACTCCCAGCGCCGCCCCCGCCAGCCGCGCCGGCATGAGCGCGATGCCAAGGTGCTTCGTCATCGTCCGGATGTCGCTCACCGGCAGCGTCTCGTCGAATGCCGCAACCGCCGACCGGAGCGCCGACCCCACCTGCTGGGGATCACCGGTCGTGCGAATGACGATCGACATGGCTTCGCTCCAGTGCTGCGACTGGGCGAGGTAGTAGAACGGAGTCGGCGGCTCGCCGAGCCGCTGGTATTTGCCCGTCGGCACCACGCCCACCACGGTGTGCTCCTTTCCGCCATACTTCACCGTGCGGCCGATCGGGCTCGCCCCGCCCCAGTACTTCTTCGCCATCTGTTCGTTCACCATCATGACCCGCACCGACGTGCTGTCGTCACGTTCCGTGAAGCCGCGACCCTCCGTGATCGGGATGCCCATGGCCTCGAAGTAGCCGGGCGCCACCTGCCCGACCTGCAGCGACATGTTCTCGTTCTTTGCCGGCGTATAACCCGCGATCTCCACGTAGGAGTTGTTCTCGCTCAGGCCAAGCGGCACGTTTGCGGTGTAGCCGACCGCCTTCACGTTAGGCATGCTCGCCAGCTTCTCGCGCAGGCGGCGATACAGCTCTTCGCTTCGCGCGCGATCGTACCCCTGCAGCCCGGGTGCAAGGTCGGCGATCAGCAGATTCTCGGCGATGAATCCCTTGTCCACCGTCGTGGCATTCTGCAGGTCGCGCAGGAAGAGTCCAGCGCTCACCAGCAACACGATGGACAGCGCCATCTGCGCCACGACCAGTCCCTTGCTTGCGCGCGAGCGCGACTGGCCCGCGGGAGCCTCTCCCTTGAGCGCCGGGATCAGGGAGGGGTTGGTCGCCTGCAGTGCCGGGGCCAGGCCGAACACCAGCGCAGTCGCGAGCGAAATACCGAACGCGAACGCGACCACGAGTGGGCTCAAGCGGAGGTCGGCGCTGAAGTCCACGTCCAGGGGCAGCCGGATCTTGTTGGCCAGGCCGATCACCCACCAAGCCAGCCCGATGCCGGCAAGCCCGGAGAGCCCGGCAAAGAGCAGACTCTCCGTGAGCAGCTGTTGTACGAGCCGAGCGCGTCGGGCACCGAGGCTCAACCGAATCGCCATCTCGCGCGCACGGTCGCGGGCCCGAGCGAGGAAGAGATTCGCCACGTTGACGCACGCGATCAGCAGGAGCACGCCGACAACGGCCATCACGACCGACGAGAGAGCAACCTGCGCACTCTTGAACGTCGGGTGAATTCCCGCGTCCGACTGTAGCACGATGTTGATCCCGCTCGCGTCGTAGTCTTGTGGATGCTCAGCCCTGAGCCCGGCGATCAGCGCCTTCATGTGCTCGTTCGCTTGGGCAAGCGTCACGCCGTGTTTGAGACGTGCGATGACGTTGAACGAATTGTTTCCGCGCTCGGTGAACCTATCGCCCTCGCCGGGTCTCACGTCTTCCAGTTGACTCAGCGGCACCCACACCGCGGGTATCACGAGCGGTAGCGCACCCCGGAATTCCTGCTCCGCAACGCCGACGATGGTGTAGCTGCGGCCGTTCAGGACCAACGACCGTCCGACGATTCCCGGATCTCCCCCGAACCTGCCGTTCCAGGTCGACCAGCTCAGCACAGCCACCGGGTGGGCGCGTCGGCCGGTGTCCTCCGCCGCCACGAACGTGCGCCCGAGCGCCGCGCGCGCGCCGAGCACCGAGAAGTGATCGGCGCTTGCCATGACGCCGAGCACGCGCTCGTTGCGGCCACCGGCGGCGAGATTCATGGTCTCGAACGACCACAGCGACACGCCGGAGAACGTGTCGCCCGAGCGCTCGCGCACGTCGAGGAAGTGCGGGATGGAGTTCGACCCGAACATCACGTCGCCGCGGTACGTGCGATACAGCTGCACGAGCTCGTTCGGCGCGCGCGTGCCGGGGAGCGGCCGGAGCAAGAGCCCGTCGATGACCGAGAAAACGGCCGTATTGAGCCCGATGCCGAGCGCGAGGGTGAGGACCACGATCCCCGTGAAGACGGGGTTCTTGAGGAGCAGTCGAACGGCGTAGCGGAGGTCGTCTACCAGCGTGTGCATGGGTGGCCTGCCCTGGGAGGGGCGGTTGCTCGAAGGACGGCGTGCGCGGTCCTCTCCCTACTGCTCGGCACACGTTCGGGTTTCTGCCGTGCTGTCATCCCGAGCGTTGGTGTCATCCCGAGCGTTGGTGTCATCCCGAGCGCTGGTGTCATCCCGAGCGCTGGTGTCATCCCGAGCGAAGCGAGGGATCGTCATCGTCCCGAAAGAGAGCCTTCTCTCGGGAGCCCGAAGATCCCTCGCCTGTCGGCTCGGGATGACATGCCTTCGTCTACCGTCTCCCATCTCCCGTCTCCCGCTTCCCGCTTCCCGCTTCCCGGCCCTAAGGAACGACCCGCCGTGGATCGATCCGGACGACCCACAGACCCGTCACCATATCGTTCACGTAGGCAAGCCCGTTCTTCACCACGACACCCCAGGTCATGGTCTTGTTAGGCACGACGCCCGTCGTGTCGGCCGGCAGCATCTCCACGATCGTGCGTCCCTGCGCCTTGAGGTCGCCGCGGAGCTCACCGCTCACGTCGAAGGCGTGGAAGCCGCCGTTGTAGGCGCCGAGGTACAGCGTGTCGCCAGCGGCCCACACGTTGTGCACCCCGCCGTACTCCGGTTCGTACCACGCGACGGACTTCGGGTGCTCGATGTCGCTCACGTCGATCACCTGGAGGCGGCCGTATGCGCGGATCGACGCCACGTCCCACGTGCCCGTCGGGGCGAACGGCGGGAAGACCTCGTCGGAGATGAAGACGTAGTTCTTGTGCCGCCATGCCGTGTGCGTCCCACTGATGAACCCCGGCCCATAATCCGCCGTCGCGCCCGGATAGAGCGACTCGGCGTTGTATCTGTAGTTGCTGATGAGCTTCGGATCCGACGGCGTCCCGCCCTTCATGCCGTTGCCGACGTCGAGGATCACGAGGCCATCGCTCCAGTAGCTCACGTACGCGATGCCATCCTTGACGTCGATGTCGTGCAGCGCCCGGCCCGCCCGCGTCTCCTTCGTTTTCCATTCCGCGACCCGCTTGGGATGGAGCGGGTCGTTGATGTCGATGATGTTGAGCGCGCCGGTGCCGCTGTTCGTGAGGTACACGTGCGTGCCGTGTTTCGGCTGCGTGTAAACGAACGCCGAGTGTACACCGGCGGTGACGCCGTCGGTGAACTCCGCGACGGCCTTCGGGTGCGCCGGATCCGCCGTGGACGCGATGACGATCCCGTTCTTGCGGTCGGCCGCGCCCTCGCGGGTGAACACCATCCACTTGCCGTCCTCGGTCGTCATGAGGTCGTTCATCGACCGGGAGTTCGCCATGATCGAGTCGGTCACCACCGGCCTCGACGGATCACTGATATCGATGGCGTAGATGCGGTCGCCACCTAACGTGGTGCCGAGGTAGGCGTGTTTGCCGTCGGGGTGAACCCAGACCTCACTGGTGTAGAACGCGCTCCGTGGCAGGCGCCCCACAACGGTCGCGGTGCGGCGCACGTCGCGCGGGCCTAACGTCACCGTCGCGTCCACCGTCTGTGCGCCGAGCGAGGCGGTCACCACGTACGTGCCCGGCACATCGCCCACGAACGCGCCACCGTCGTCGATCGTTCCCTGGCCTGGCGAGAAGCTCCACGATGGCGTAAGGCCGCTAATGGCCTGACCGCGCGCATCCTTCACCGTCAGTGCGAACCGCACGACGTCGCCCTGGCGCGCCCGGGTACGCTCCGGCGTGACGATCGACGTGACGCCGGCGGACGAGAGGACCTGAATCGTCAGCGCGGTCTGGGCGCCCGCGTTCGTCGCGGATCGCGCCGTGATCGTGGTCGTCCCCGGTGCGACCGCGGTGAGGACGCCGTTCGCGGCGCGAACCACGCGCGGGTTCGAGCTTGTCCAGGCAATGGCGTCGTCGCGCGCATCGCCAGAGGCGGACAGCGCCGTTGCTGCAACTCGGAGCCGCTGGCCGGCAAGCATCTTCGACACGGTCGGCGTCACGCTCACTCGTGCCGCCGGGCCCGGTGCGATGCGCACCTCGACCTTTTCCACGACCGGCCGGCTCCCGGAGACCATCGCCGTCACCGCGACGGGCACCGTTCCGGGAGACCCGCCGCGTACCCAGCCTAACGAGTCGACCGAGCCCTGAAAGCGGCCGCCCTGCGCGGCGAACCGGACGATGGCGCCGGGAACGACCGTGCCTCGCGCGTCGAGCGCCTGAACGACGAGCTGCAGCGAGTCACCGACAGCGATCGTCCGGGCGGCGGGCGTGATGCGAAGCCGCTCGACCGCCGGTGCCTGGGCTGCCGCGGCGTCGGTCAGCCCGGCGACAAACGCGAGCGAGCCGCCGGACATTAGCGCCGCGGCGCGAGACCACTGCCAGAGACGAGTCATCATAGTTGGACGGGATGGGTTCTCCGTCCCACGATGCGGGCAACGCGGCTCCCCTTGCAAGACGTCGAGCCGTGCGTTGGAACGATGAATTAGGGGTCTGACCCCAATCATCCGGATTCCTATTCCCGATTCCCGACCCTGCGCCCGATGTCCACCGCCTTGAAGCCCTGCTCGCCCCAGTTGATGACGAACACGCTGAACCCCTGCCGCATGCGCGCCTCGATGTCGTTCGCCGTCGCCGGATAGCCGCACGGCACATTGAACTCCTTGCATGCCGCAAGCACCTGCTGGATCGCCGCCTCCCACCCCTTCTCATCGAACACGCGCTGCCCGTTGGCATCCGTCGTCGTGAAGACGCCCCGAAGCGTGCCCGCGCCGGGGAAAAGCACACCGATGCCCTTCACCGCCGCGATCTCCCGAACGCGGGCGAGGCCGGCCTTGCTCTCGACGATCGTGAAGTTCACGAGCTCGCCCTTCGGGTTGAGCGGCCAGAGGTCGGCTTTCTCCTTGTAGTCCTTCTCGCTCATGCCCCAGTACGTCGGCGCGTTGCCAACGTCGTCGGATCGGGTCCCACCCCTGGACTTGAATCGCATCGCGGCGAGACCGGTCTTGACCTCTTCGGGACTCTCGACGCCGACGAACACCACCCCGCTCACGCCGAGGTTGAGCTGGTCGCCGATGTGCTGGACGGCTTTCGCGGGGTCTGGTGCGATCTCGTGCATCTTCACGATGAGCGGGTGATGGAAGTGCGCCGCGCCGTTCCGCTCGACCATGCCGCCGCCACCCTCGGCGATCCCCTTCGCGAACTCCGAGAACGCCGGGAACGCGCGATCGAAATCGCCTTCCATGCTGCCGTCGAAGATGTAGTCCGCCGCGGTGTAGCCTAACGCGTCCTTCGCCAGCTCGGTGGGCGTCTTCGGCTTTACGGAATCCACCGCGGGCGGGGAGCCGGGTCGCGCGCGTGGGTTGCGCGGTCCGTACACGCCGAACACCGGCTTTTTCTGCGCCAGCAGATCGATGACGGGATTGAGGTGCCGCGTGTCTTGTGAGGCGGCCAGGACGGCGAGCGCCATGATGGACGCCGCAGCTGCGAAACGAGCGTGCGACACGTTCGGGGGCTCCGTTGAGGCGGTGAATTCGATTGCCTTCGAACTACGACCCCAGCCGCCCCGAGTCAACGCCCCAGCGCACGGAGACGTGTTTCGGCGCGCTCGGCGCGCGCGGCGAATGCGGGGTCTCCGCTCTTCCACGCACGCGCGACCCGCCGGTAGTACGCCGCGGCGCTGTCGATTGCCGCGGCGCGTGTGATGGGCGCCGGCAGCGCCACGCCCGAGCCCGAACCTAACGAATCCCAGGCTTGAGCGACCAGCTCATGTAGCTCGACCCGAGTGACGTAGTAGCTGGTCGCCTCCACACCGGTGCGCAGTGCCGGCGTGACAACGGCAATCGTCTCCGCGGGTCTCCCGCGTCGCAGGAGCGCTCGACCCAGCTCGTAGTTCGTGCGCGTGTACCCGCTCGACGGCGACGTCAAGGCCTGACGGAACTCCGCAATCGCCTCATCGTCCCGACCGCGGGCAGCCATGAGAAGGCCGCGCACGTGATGATGCAGCTCGCGATGCAGCCGAAAGAGACTTCGACTGCCGTAGAACTGAATCGTGTCCGCGCGCGCGGCGAGCGTCGCGGTGTCCCCAACGGACGCGAGCGCCGATGCAGCGTGCGTCAGGTTCCACGATCGGTGACGGGCCGTCATTCCCGGCGCGACGTCAGGCGCGGGCCTCATGCCCGGGTTCCAGCGCGCGATTGCATCGAAGATTGCCGCGGCCTCGCGACCTCGCCCGAGCTCCTGTAAGACCTGCGCCTCGGATACTCCACCCTGGGGGGGCGTGCCAGCCGGGCGCGCTTCTCGAGAGGTCCGATACTCCTCTCTCGCATACGCGAGCGCATCGCGCAAACGGCCTTGGTACCGGCTACTGAGTGCGAGAAGCCAGTAGCCCTCGACCCTTCGCGCCGGGGTTCCGGTTGCGACCACAGCGCGCATGAGCTCATCGGCCTTGCCGAACTCACCACCGTGGATGTGGAACCGCGCGATCACATCCTCGCCGACCTCGTAGCCGGGCGCGTACCGCGAGCGTTCCCGCCACGTGGCGATTCCCTCATCGGTGCGACCTTGGTGAAACAAGACATCGGCGAGCGCGGCGTACGGCAGTCCGGAACGTGGCTGGAGCTTGAGCCATCGGCGGGCCGCCTGCTCCGCGAGGTGGAGCGAGTCCGCGAGCTCGTATGCCGTAACGAGCCACGCGAATGCGTCGCACGCCGTGCATTGGGCTCGCGCGCCGTGTAGCCCCAGCGAGTCCATCGCGATGGCCCGCTCGAGATGCGGCACGGCAGTCAGGTACTCGCCGTCGGCAACCCGGACGACACCAGTGAACAGGTGCCCTTCGACCTCCTGCGGATATCGAACGAGCAGCGATTCAGCCGTGGCACGGAGAGCGGGGGACGAGGTGCGCTCTTCCCAGCGTGCCAGGATGATAAGGCGTTCGCGGTCGCTCGCATTTGCGGAAAGGCGTACCGCACGCTCGAACATGGGGTACGCATTCGCTACTTCGTCCTGCCGGTAGCTGAGCGCGAGGTAGTAGGCCGCCGATGCAAACGTGGAGTCCTCACCTAACGCGGCCTTGAACAGGCGTCCCGCCGAGACGAGATCGTCCTGGTAGAAGGCGCGCAGCCCTTCCTCGTAGAAGCGATAGGCCGCGAGCGAGCGCGTCGTGACATCCGCGATCGACCCGGACGGCGCCGGCGCGTCGAAGTCGCCCAGGAGTCGTGCGGTCGCGCTGTCGGCGAGCACGAACGGTCCGTGCGCCACGATCGAGTGCGAGGCCTGGACCCTACCGGTTCGCACGTCCATCCTGCGCACGTCGAGGCGCAGCGTAGTGTCATTCACCTCGTACAGCGCTCCCTCGAGCAACTCCGTCGCCCCGGCCGCACGTGCGGCCCCCACATACGCCTGTGGAGATGGACTGCCGTCCGAAGGCATGCTGCGGCTCGTCAGCTCGTACATGCGCGCCGTGCTGACCACGCGAACCGAGTTACATCGCGCGAGCGCCGTCGCCAACATGTCGGTGAGTGGTTTCACCAGCTCCGTCGAGCGGTCCTTGCGGTAATCGGCGATTTGACCGAGCGCGAGCACCGGGACTTCGTTCTTCCGGCCGAATGGGAGGTACCCGCGACTCGCGGCAAGCGCGCCAACCACCAGGACGCCGCCGGCAGCCGCGGCCCACCTCAGCCGCGTTAGGCGTCGGTGCGGCCCGGCGATCGACGGCGCGGTCGCACGTGCGGGCGAGGTCTGCACGCGCTCGGAGACTGGCTCTGCCGCCCGACCCAACTCCGCAGCCGACTCGCCAGCCGGGTCGGCTCGGCCGTCGGCCTCCACGATCTCGATCGCGGCGGGCGATTGACTCGGCGCGCCGGTCGATGCACTCGCCACGCGCACTTCGCGGTCGACCGGGTCCGAGGGTGAGCTCGCCAACGCGGCGCGCAACTCGTTCGCGAACTCTACCACTGCGCGGTCCGGCGGGAGGTCGAGCTCCTGGTCGATGAGCGCCTGATAGATCTGGGCGTGGCGCATTGCCCCGATCCGGTCGCCGGAGGCGACGAGAGCACGCATGAGTCCAAGGGCGAACCGCGCGTTCAGCGGGTCGTGCGAGACGATTCTCCTCCACCATCCCACCGCCGCCTCCGCGTCGCCCATCGCTTCAGCACCCCGGGCGAGCTTCTCCGCCACGCCGAGGAACTGATGGGCCAGGGCCGTGCGCTCGGCTTCCACCCACCGCTCGAACTCGGGGGCGGCGACGAGCCGGAATCCATCCAGGAACGGACCCTCATATAAGGTTGCCGCCTGCGTGTACTTCCCGCCCGCGATGGCCGTATCGAACTCCGCAACGTCCGAGCTCACGAGCTCCGGGTTGAGGCGAAGGTCGTTACCCGGCAGGAACACGTCCTCCGACCCGAGATCGCGTCGCATCGCCCAGAGCGCGTTGGCGAGCGATCGACGAGCTCGGTCTTCGTCGGCGTCTGGCCAGAAATAGCCGATCGCCTTGTCGCGCGTTATGCCCCGCGCACCGGCGCGCGTGAGGAGCGCGAGGAGCGCGAGACGCTTCGGCTGGGCAGCGGCGTTGACGATCGGGCCATCGGGCCCGACGACGGTCAACGAGCCTAACGCTTTGATTCTCAGCACGTTGCGTTAGGTGATCGCGAGAAGGATTCCGGAAGATGAGCCGGAGGACCTGGACGCTAACCTATGCGCCGCTCGGAAGCGCGCAATGCCAAACGCGTCAGCGGCTGGCCTCGGATGCGCCCGCTTGGCCGAGCCTACTCCAAACGAACCGCCGTCAATTCCGGCGAGGGAGTTTTATGAAGACTCGAACGCTCACGCTCGCGGCGGTCGCTATGGCTGGCCTGGCGACCGCTTGCGACGACGCTCCAACCACGTCGCCGAACCCGAACACCGGCCAGCGGCCGCTCCTGGCCAAAGCCGTAAAACCGGCGCCCGCGTCCATCGCGTTCTCGCTCAATGGGCCGGACGGGCAGAACCTGTTCGTGACCGACACGACCGGCACACGCCTCGAGCAGCTCACGTTCGGCGGTCTCGACGACAATCCAGCGTGGTCCCCGGATCGACGTAAGATCGCGTTCGTTCGCGGCGACGGCATGGACCAAAAGATCTACATCAAGGCGTTGAACGGTGGGCGCGAGACGCTCGTCGGACCGGGCTACGAACCGAGCTGGTCGCCCGACGGAAAGCAGATCGCGTTCAGCTGGTGGGTCGGCGGCAACAGGGACATCCACGTCATGAATGTCGACGGGTCCAACGTCAGGCGCCTGACGACGGATACCGCGGCGGATGCCGAGCCGCACTGGTCGCCCGACGGGTTGTCCATTGTGTTCACCAGCTTCCGCACCGGCACGGGCGAAGTGTTCGTCATGAAGCCGGACGGCAGCGCGCAGATGCAGCGCACGTTCTGCGGCCCGAGCTACTACTGCATCTCGCCAAAGCTGGCGCCGAGCATCGGTGATTTCCGCCTGGCGTTCTACCAGGGCACGAACTCGAACAGCGGGGCGCCGCTCGTGTCGGCAATCAAGATCATGAACTCGAACAGCGACATCGTGTTCTTCCTCGATGGTGGCAGCCTTCTGCTCGGCAAGCCCACGTGGTCGCCTGACGCGAAACGGGTGGCGTTCGTCGCCCGGTTCAGCGGTCAGGCCTTGCCGGTTCTTTATACCGCCGCGCTCGATGGCTCCGGATTGAACTATTACCCGGAGAACGTCGGGTCGGCTGTCGGCGCTCCGGCGTGGGCGCGTTAGGCACGGCGTCGTTCAGCACACACCATTGCCATTCTCACACCACATTCCTGAGGAATACAGCCATGCTTCGCATTCGCAGCATCCTCGCCGCACTCGCCGTCACGCTTGCCGCCTGTGGCGGCGACGGCGGCAGCATCGACGGCACGACTGGCCCGAGCGGCCCGGTGCCCGCAACACCCACGGGCACGTACGCACTCGAGACGGTTGATGGCAAACCGCTCCCGGCACCCATGGGCAAGCCGTTCGTGGGGCCGGGTTTCACCATCACCGCGTATGCGCTGAGGGGCGAGTTCACGTTCAACGCGGATTCGACCTACACCTTCACCGCGACGGCCGAGATCGTCGGCACCGGCAAGGTCTTCAAGAAGACGACGTTCATCGAGCGCGAGGGGACCTACGCCTTCGACGCGTCGACCATCACGCTCACGTCGAAGGACGGCGTGATCACGACCATGACGCGCGCGGGCACCACGCTCACGTCGAACGTGACCGTACCTGCAGTCGATGGCGGCACGGAGGCGGTTACCATGGTTTTCAGCCGCTGACGTCCGCTCTCACGAGCGAACACAGTCAAAGGGGTCATGACCGCAGGGGTCAGACCCCTTTCTCACAGATAGCCAGGGCGGCTGCGACGCTTCGCACCCCTTGGCGGCAAATCGATGGCAGCGGAAGCGGCTCGGGCAGCGACAATGAGGGATGCAGAACTTTCGCCGCTTGCGTGTCTGGGAACGAGCGCACCAATTCGCGCTCGACGTTCGCAAGGCCACTCACTCCTTTCCACGAGCGGGCTATGGAGAGCTGAAGGCTCAGCTGATCAGCGCGGCAGAGTCGATCTCGGCAAACATCGTCGAAGGCGCCGGGGCAACGAGCCGAAAGGAGTTCGCCCGGTATCTGGATATCGCTATCAAATCGACCCTCGAGGTCGAGGCTCAGCTCCAGTTGGCGCTGGACTATGCGATCCTGCTGCCGGACAAGTGGAAATCCCTTTCGGATGAATTGGTCCAGATCCGGAGAATGTTGTACGGCCTTCGAAAGGCGGTGCTGAGGGCCGACCGCGACCCGGAGAAGGTGGTGAAAACTGAAAACTGATTACGCAGAACTCCCTACTCAGAACTCTTTCAGGGTAGCCCGACATCGGACCCACCAGGCGCGACCTCGCCCGTTGGTCGCGGAGCTCAATCGCTGGCTCAACCATCTCGCGATGTACGGCCAGCGAGTGAGATCCTCGCCGGACAAGCCCCGGCTTGCCGGGTCAAGGTCGAGAACGGGCTGCCCTGAAAGAGTTCTGAGTTTCCAGTTCTCAGCTGGCCAGTTGTCAGCTTCGTCAGCTTCGGAAGCGCTCAGTCATCATGACTACGCTCATACTTCAGCTGCTCGTGCGCCTTGTCCTTCGCCTGCGCGGCATCCCGCCGCTTCGCGGCGCCCAGCGCCCGCGCGCGCGTGTCGTCCGAGCTCACGGCGGGCAGCGAGAAGATCCGCTCCAGGTCTGTACTGCCACACGACACGCACGCGGGGGTGTCTCCGCCGCGGACAAGCGTCTCGAACTGGGTCTGGCAACTCTTGCAGCTGTACTCGTAGATCGGCATGCCGCTAATCTGCACGCAGGACGGTGTTCGGGTCCACCCGCGTCGCCCGTCGCGCGGGCAGGGCACTCGCTGCCACCGCGACGATGACCAGCACCGCGCCCACCATCCCGAACACCCGCGCGTCCCTGGCCGACTGCGCGAACAGGAGCGGCTGCACCCAACGCGCGGCGAGCAGCGCCAGCACCGTGCCGAGCGTGACCCCTGCCACCGCGAATCGGACGCCCTGTCCCACGACGAGCCTAACGACGTCCGTTGCCTGCGCGCCAAGCGCGACCCGAACGCCGAGCTCCTGCATCCGCTGCGCGACGTTGTAGGCGACGACGCCGTAGAGGCCCACGGCGGCCACGACCAGCGCGAGCGCACCGAACGCCACGAACATCGTCGCTCCCACGCGCCATGAGCGTCGTTCGCCATCGACGACCTCGCTGAGCGGCCGCACCGTCACGTATGTCTGCCCGGGCATGACCCGCTGCAGTGCCGCGCGCACGCGTTCGGCCGATTGCGCGGGATCGCCGCGCATCCGCAGCATCACCGCATACCCGGCCGCGGGATGGAACTGCTCGATCGGCAGGTAGTACCGGTTGTACACCTGGTCCACGAGATTCACGTGCGCCACATCCTCCGCGACGCCGACAACCGTGGTGCACGGCATCGTGTCCTGCCCCACGCGCATGCACTGGCCAATCGGATTCACGTTAGGCCAGAGCACCCGTGCCATGCTCTCGCTCACCACGGCCACCCGCGGGCTCGTCGCCCGATCGTCTTTCGTGAAGCTGCGGCCGCGAACGATCCGCGTTCCCATCGTCCTGAAGTAGTCGGTGCTTCCCTGCTGATAGGTGAACAGGCCGAGCCCGCGCGTCGAGGCGACGCCGGGGACGTACACCGCGACAGCGGACGTGGTCCAGAATGGCACGCTGCTTACCCACGCAGCCGACTCGACTCCCGGAAGGCCCTGCGCAGCCGCGAGGAGCTGGCGCCCGAGTCGGGCCTGGGCGCTGTCGCTCATGTCTGCGCCGCGGAGGTTGCGCCTGACGACGAGCATGCGGTCGGCGTCGAAGCCCATGCGCTTCTCGCGGACATGTTCGAGGCTTCGGACGAACAAGCCCGCCCCGACGAGCAGCACCATGGACAGCGCGCCTTGCGCGACGAGCAGCGCGCCACGGGCACGCGAGCGTTGATACGTGCCCTCGCGGAGCCCGCTCTTCAGCATCGAGGCCACGTCGCCTCGCAGGCCGAAGAAGATGGGTGCGAGCCCGGTGAGGATCGCGGCAGTCAACGCCGCCGCGAGCGCCACCACGAGCGTCCGACCGTCTGTCATGAGATCCAGCGAATCCGTCTCACCGACGAACAGCCGACGCAGTACTGCCCCTCCCCACTGC
>JBKOYV010000073.1:0-6480 GCA_046725585.1 Gemmatimonadota bacterium
CCCGCGGATTGCCGGGCCGGTCGGCCTCGCCGAACGCTCGTCCTCGCACTACCGGAATGCCGACCGTTGCGAAGTAGCCGGGGCTGACGATTCGCACCTGCGCCCGTGGCTCCGCGTTAGGCGGCGGGGCAGGCCGGCCGGCGACGTCGTAGCTCAGCTGGAAGCTGGTGCCCGACAGCGGAAGCCCGAACGTCACCGCCGCGGAGTCCACCCCGGGAATCCGGTGCACCGCGTCGAGCAGCGTCTTCGCCAACGCGCGCTGCTGATCCAGTGTCTCGTACTTCACCGGGGAGAGTGTGACCGTGAAGGTCGAGACGTTCGCCGTCGTGAAGCCCGGGTTGACCTCGCGCAGCCGCGTGAAGCTCTTGATCAGCAGCCCCGCGCCGACGAGCAGCATCAGCGCGAGCGTGATCTCCGCGACGACGAGCACGCTGCGGGCGCGCGCGCTTCCGGGGCGCGTGCGAGACCCGCGGTCTCCGGTGCGCAGGTGCACGACCGCGTCCGCTCCGGACGCCTGGAACGCCGGGATGGAACCGAAGAACAGGGCCGCCAGCGCCGTCATGGCGAGCGTGAACAGCAGCACCGTCGCGTCCACACGAACGTTGTACAGCCTCGGGATGTCGCTCGGCGCGAGCGACAGCAGGAGTCGAGTGCCCCACAGGGCGAGGACGAGCCCCAGTGCTCCGCCTGCGAGGGCGAGGCAACAGCTCTCGGTCAGGAGCTGCCTGACGAGTCGCCCCCGGCCGGCACCGAGCGCGGTGCGGACCGCGAGCTCGGATTCGCGGGCGGCGGTGCGGCCCAACATGAGGCTCGCGACGTTGGCGCACGCGATGAGCATCACGAAGCCGACCGCGGCGAGGAGGACGATCAGTGCCGGCCGCACGCCGCCGACCATGTCGTCCCGCAGCTGAATCAGCCTGGTCGAGTAGCCCGCGTTGTGTCTCGGATCCTGCAGCTCGAGGCGGCGCGCAATGGCGTTCATCTCGCTCTGCGCCTGTTCGTGTGTCGCGCTCGGCGCCAATCTGCCGATCACGTCGATCCACCGCGCCCCGCGGCTGGCGTCGGACAGATCCTTCGCCGAGAAGCGCGTCGTGAGCCACAGGTCCACCGGCGATGGGTAGCGCATCTCCGGCGGCGCGACACCGATCACTTCGGTGGGGGAATCGTCGAGCCGGATCGATTTCCCGATGATCGCGGGATCGCCGCCGAATCGGCTGCGCCACAAGCCATCGCTCAGGATCGCCACGCGAGGCGCATCCGGCGTGTCCTCGTCGGGGGCAAACGCGCGGCCCAGCGCGACACGCACGCCGAGGAGCTGGAACATGTTCGCGCTGACGCGAGCCTGAGCGAACCGCTCCGCCGCGCCGCTTCCCGTCAGGTTGACCGTGCCCTCAGAGGACGCAGCGAGCGCCGAGAACCTGGTCGATTGCCGGCGCCAGTCGTTGAAGTCGGCGGGCGATACCGAGACCATCCCGCGCTCGATCTTCGAGTAGACCTTGACGAGGCGATTCGGCTCGGCGTACGGGAGCTCGCTGAGCAGCACGCCCCGCACGACGGAAAAGATCGCCGTGTTCGCTCCAATGCCGAGGGCGAGCGTGACCAGTGCGATGATGGTGAAGCCGGGATTGCGGCGGAGCTGTCGAAACGCGAACCGCATGTCCTGACGGAGCTCGTCGCCAAGCTCGGCCCGTCGCTCGCCGTGCATGCGGGCGCGGTCGGTGTCGTTCAGATAGCGGCGTGTGTATTCGAGGTCTCCGAACTCGGCGCGGGCGCGGTTCTCGGCCTCCGCCGGGGATGCGCCGGCGTCGATGAGCTCCTGGACCTTCATGTCGAGGTGAAATCGGAGCTCATCGTCGACTTCGCGTCGTACGCGCGAAGCGGATGACCATGGGAGCCTGAACGCCGGCCGGATGCCGCGGATGCGTCTCATTGGGACCGTGAAGCCGAGGGGGTGGCGTCAGATCATGCGGTTTCGAGGACTTTGAAGACGGCTTCGGCGTACTGTCGCCATTCGCTGCTCTCAGCGCGGAGCTGTGTACGGCCCGCTGCAGTGAGCTGGTAGTACTTCGCGCGCCTGTTGTTCTCGGAGAGTCCCCATTCGGATTCGATGAGTCCCTTTCGCTCGAGGCGGTGGAGCGCCTGGTAAAGCGCCGCGTCTTCGACGGTGAGGACGTTGTCGGTGCGCTGGCGGATCCATCGCGAGATCGCGTAGCCGTGCATGGCGTCCCACGAGAGAGTCTTCAGGATGAGGACGTCGAGGGTCCCTTGGAGGAGGTCCATCGCTGAATGCGTTAGGCGGGTGCAGGAAGCGCGCTTCCACTCACAATGTGAGGGGAGTGAGGCTGACCTGTCAAGCGACGGTGGTGCGAGGTCTTACAAGGCGCCCCACTACTACCCTTCTACTGTCTGTTCCTTTGCTCGCCGCTAGCCACTTAGGATTAAACGATCTGCCTGTTGAAGGTCATGAATCCGACACCATTGCGACATTTGAGCTTGAAAAGCCTGCTTGCAGGCTCTCCATGATTAATTCTCTTTCTGAGCCGAATTTTGACTGTCGGGCCGAATGTTGGGCCTCCTTACCCCGTGAACTTGGTTGTTGGCGACCCCGGGCAGAGTTAACATCCCTATCCCTCGATCGTCGGTAGCGTACTCGAGCATTGCGAGCAACGATCGGGGTCGCTCGGAATGTCAGAAATGAAGTGGCGTTGTTCCTGCTCGGACGGTGCCGCGCGGTGCGCGACGATCGAACGAGCATTCTTTCGAAACCCAGATGCCGAGGGAGGCGATCCGAAATGACGAAGTCCGTCAAATCCGGTTCGTGGCTCTCGTGGCTCAGGCAGATAGCGCTTGGGATCGGCGCGCTGGGTACGATCATCTTCACGACCCAGCACATCCGCCCGGTCTATGCCGGTCGTGCTCCGGTCGTACGAGATCTTCTCGAGCCCCGCCTCTGGGGCGATTCGGCGCTCGCGCGCGCTCCCTGGGCAACCGGGTCCGGCGACATCGCCCTCATGAGCCCACAGTTCGAGATCGACCGCCGGGCGTTCATGGAGGACCTGATTCGCACGACCGGCATCACGCCGAGCCGGGCGGATTCCGTGGCGACGTTTGCGGTGCGAGAGGCATACCGTCGTCGCATCCCGCCGGCGCTCGTATTCGGCGTGCTGATGGTCGAGAACCGCGACCTCAAGTCTTCGGCGACGTCCAACGCCGGCGCGGTGGGGCTCATGCAGATCGACGCGAGCACCTGGGTGAGCTCGCTGGGCAAGCGCTTCGGCACGAACCTGCGCAACGACGAGACCAACCTTCGGTACGGCGTGTTCATTCTCAGTCATCTGCTCTACGACAGCGACGATGACAACATCGCCACCGACTCGGCGAACGTGCATGGCTCGCTGCGACGCGGTCTGCTCCGATACAACGGATGCGTCCGCGGCTCGAACACGAAGGATTGCTTCCGTTATCCGGAGATCGTTCGCACGCGCATCGATACGTTCGCGATCGCGCAATGCGGATGGCGCGGCTACGAGCGCTGCGTCGCCGAGCCGCTGAAATACGCGCTGCTCGACGACTAGGCTCGAGAGGGTTGGTAGCGGCGTATGCCTGCTACCAACCCTCTCGGAGCTATTTCTTTCGCGCGGCCCGTTTGCCCGTTCGCTTGCGCGGGACCTTCGCGCCCTTCTTCCGCGCTTCAGAAAGTCCGATCGCGATCGCCTGCTTGCGGCTCTTCACCGTTCCGCCCTTCCCGCCGCGACCGCTCTTGAGCGTCCCTTTCTTTCGTCGTCGCATCGCGCTTTCGACGCGCTTCGACGCGGCCTTCCCATATCTGCGTCCGCCGGATCGTTTCGAGGAGCTCTTTCGCTTCGCCGTCGCCATAGGCTCACCCCGGATTGAGTAGGCTTTGTTGACGGAGTCAGGCGGGGCAAAAAACCAGCCAAACGGCTGCTAGAGCACGCCGTATTGCGCCAGCTGCCGCGCGAGAGATTCCGGCTCGGTGAATCGAATCGTGTGCATGCCGAGTGCGGCGGCGGGGGCGAGGTTCTGGTCCCGATCATCGACGAGCAGCGACGAGCCCGGGTCGGCCTGCGCGATGCCGAGCCCGCGCTCGAAGAACGTGCGCTGCGGTTTGCGAACCCCGAGCCAGCACGAGCTCAGGAACGTGGGGAAGATCGCCTTCAGGCCGAAGCGCTCGATGCGGTAGACGTTGAGCACCGCGGACTCGTTGTTCATCGTCATGAGCCTAACGCGCCCCGCGGTGGCGGCGTGCTTGGCGACTGCGATGCTATAGGGGTTCGGCTCGCTCAGGGACAGCATGTAGAGCTCGAAGTCCTCGCGCGAGAACAGGCGCGGCGTGTAGAACACGGTCACGTCGAGGTACTCCTCGAGCGACATGGCACCGGTCTCGAACTCGCTCACGACCTGATGGTGGCGGTGCTCGAAGTCCTCGTCCTCGACGCCGAACTTCTGGAGGGCGCGGGCGCGCTGCTCCCTGTCCCACCCATTGGTACCGAGGACCCCGCCGATGTCGAAGAACACGTGCGTCAGTGGCAAGTCGGCCTCCGCTGCGGATGCCGCAATCTGCACCAGAAGCGGTTCGGAAAGGAGGCGGTATCACCATTGCGCGGGCGATCAGATTCACCGCCCGAATGGCGAATACGCAATGCCGTCAGGCCCTGCGCCCGTGGGCATGTAGGCCACGACAACGGCCTTCGCGATATCGATCATCGCCACACGGGAGCTGCCCTGCAACGCCACGAACGCGTAGCGCCCGTCGCGAGACAGGACGATGCCTTCGGGCGAGGGCGAGCCGGGGAACTCCGCATTCGGCCCGACGCCTTCGGCCGGGATCCTGATCGTCGCGCGATCCTGGCGCGTCGCGCGGTCCACGATGCGCACCACGGCGTTAGGCGGGTCGGTGATGATCACGGTCCGACCGTCCGGTGTGACGGCGAGCCGGTACGGCATCCCGAATCCTGACAGCGTGCCGGCCGGGGCGCCGGCGCGCGGATCGAGGACGGTCACCGTCCTGGCCTGATTGCTCCCCACCCAGACCTGATCGCCGTTAGGCGTCACGGCGATCCCCTCGACGGCCGGGGCGACGTTGAACTCGCGGACGAACTGGCGCTGCGGTACGTCGAGCTCGCTCACGGTGCCATCCGCGACGTTGCTCGTATAGATACGCCTCGCGTCTCTTGTGAGCGCGAGCATGTGGGAGGCCGGATGGTTCGTCGGAATCGAGCCCGCGACCGTTCCGGCACCGAAGTTGACGAGCACGACCGCTTTACTCATCTCGGACGTCACGGCGAACAGCGAATCGCCCGGCAGGAACGCCGAGCCGTGCGGACGCTTGAATTCGCCGAGATCGATCGTGCGAGCGACGACGGCAGCGGCGACGTCGATGACCGTGAGCGAGCTCCCCGGCGCGCCGCGCACGCCGTAGTTGCTCACGACAGCCCACCGCCCATCGTGTGAGACCGCCACCTCGTGCGCGCCGTTGCCAGTGGGCAGCGTTGCCACGACACGTTTCGAGGCGACGTCGAGCAGCGTCGCCGTGTTGTCGCCCATGTTGGCGACAATGACGGTGCCGGACGGTGCCGCGGCGTTCGCCGACGGGCTCGGGACGCCGGCCGTGGCACCCGACTGTGCGCCGCGCGAACAGGCCGCGGCGACGAAAAGAAGAAGTGCGAAGCGAACGCTCATCAGGTATTGGCCTCGAGCTCCATGTCCACCTCGGCCTTCAGGCTCTCCACGTCGCGGAAAATGCTGGCGACGGCCAGCGTGCGCCCACCGCGCTTGAATCGGACGGCCACATCGCGCGCCGCCGGATCTCCATCCACCTCCACCGAGTCCCACTGCTCGGCATGCCCCACGTAGTTGATCGACACGTCGTAGTGCGCGCTCCAGAAGAACGGGACGTCGTCGTACGGCCAACCCAGGCCGAGCATGTTGCGTGCGGCAGCCTGACCCTGGCGCTCCGCGTGCACCCAATGCTCTACACGGATGCGCTCCCTGGTGTAGGGGTCGGGATACCGCGCGATGTCGCCGGCGGCGAACACGTGCGGCGCGCTCGTTTCGAGAAACTCGTTCACCGTGACACCGCGGTCGATGGCCAATTTCGCTCGCTCGGCCAGACCGGTGCGGGGCCTAACGCCGACGCCGATGACCACGAGATCGGCGGCCAGCGTCCCGCCGCTCTTGAGCGTCACATCGCGGTCGCCGATGGCCGTCGCGGTGCCCTCGAGATGGAAGACGACGCCATGCTCCTCGTGCAGCGCTTTCACGAACTGCGCGAGAGCGGTACCCATCACGCGCTCGAGCGGGAGCTTTTCCGGCGCAACAACGTGCACGTCGATCTCTCGCTTGCGCAGCGAGGCCGCCACCTCGAGGCCGATGAAGCTGGCACCGATGACGGCCGCGCGCTTCGCCTCTCTGGTCTTCGCGATGATGGCCCTGCTATCGGCCAGCGAGCGCAGGTAGTGC
>JBKOYV010000061.1:0-68170 GCA_046725585.1 Gemmatimonadota bacterium
AGAGACGTCCCCTCGCGGCTTGGACGCGCGCGAGCACTGCGCGTGTGACCACCGTCGCGTTGGCACCTTTGCGCTTGGCCACCGCGATCGTCACCGCCGGCTCCGACGCGCCGTTCTTCGTTTCATGCGACACGTACGTCGTCGTTTCGCCGAAGCCGTCGATGACGTCGGCGACGTTCCGCAGGTACACCGGCGCGCCACCGCGTGTACCGACGACGACGCTGCCGACCTCAGCCGCCGTCGCGACGGGCGCACCAACGTGGACCTGGTAGACCTGGTCGGCCGTGGTGAGCTCTCCCGCCGTTAGGCGGGCACTCGTTCCCTTGAGCGCCACCGCGACCTCGCCTGGTGTCAGTCCGCTCGCGGCGAGTCGAGTGGGGTCGAGCGTTACCCGAAACTGCTTCGGCGCGCCGCCGACGACGAACGTCTCGGCGACGTCGGGCACGGTGCGGATTTCGTCCTCGAGATGCACGGCGAGCTGACGCAGCGCGTTCGCGTCGTGGTCTCCGCCGTGCAGCGTCAGCGCGAGCACGGGCACGTCGTCGATCGAGTGCGGTTTGACCAGCGGCGGCAATGCGCCCATGGGCGCCGCGTCCATCGCGCCGGCGAGCCTGGCATGGACTTTCGTCACGCTGCGCTCCTGGTCCTCGCCGACGTTGAAGCGCACGGTGACCATCGCGTAACCGTCGCCCGACATCGTGTACACGTGGTCCACGCCCGAGATCTCGCGCATCCGCTGCTCGATCGGACGCGCGAGAAGGTTCTCCACCTCCCGTGGCGATGCGCCCGGCAGGGCGGCGATCACGTCGATCATCGGCACGGAGATTTGCGGCTCCTCCTCCCGCGGTATCGCGAGAATGCCGAGCAGACCGACGGCCAGCGCCGCGATGGTGACGAGCGGGGTCAGCTTCGAACGCAGGAACGCCTGCGCAACCCGTCCGGAGATGCCCATCTTCAGTTCCTCGCTATTGCAGCGACGCGGGTGGTTGGGACGACGACGCGGTCACCCGTCCGCAAGCCAGCTGTCACTTCGACCATGTCACCGATCGCGGGGCCAAGTCGCACCCATCGCCGGTCGTCGCCCTGCGGGGTTCGCAAGGTCACTCCGGTGAGATCGCCCTCGCGCGCGATTGCCGCCGACGGCGCGACGAGCACTCGCCGCTGTCCTGTGGGCAGCACGAGCGCCGCCCGGCTGCCGGCGAGGAACGCAGCGTCAAGATTCGGGACGAGCGCGTTGATCGTGTAGAGATTGCCGGCCATCGCCGGCACGACGCCCTCGATCGTGGCTCGCACCGGCGTGCGTTCGATCAGCGCGGTGAGTGTCTGCCCGCGGCGAAGTCCGCGCGCGATGTCTGGTGTCGTACTCGCGCTGATCCTGAGCGTCGACACATCCTGCATCGTAACGAGCGGTGCGCCTGGGACCGCGAACGCGCCCGGGTCGGCGAAGCGCTTCGTCACGATTCCGGCGAATGGAGCACGAACGATCGAGTACGAGCTGACCGCGCCGAGCTCGGACGCTGCGGCCTGTGCGGCCTTCAGTCCCGCCTCGGCGCGCGCGAGTCCGGTTTCGGCGGCGTCGAGTTGCGCGCGAGTCGCCGCGCTATCGGCGTAGAGCGCGCGGATGCGATTGGCCTGCGCCATCGCGTCCTTGCGGACCGCTTCGGTCTCCGCGACCGATGCCGCGACCTGCGCCGACTTCGCCGACAGGTCGCGCGCGTCGATGCGCACGAGCAGCTGGCCCGCCGCCACGCGGTCGCCCTCTCTCACGAGAACGTCCGTGACGGTGCCCATCAACCTGGTGCTGAGTGTCGCTTGCTGAATCGGCGCGGCGACGCCGGCGGCGTCGAACTCCGCGTCGATCGTCGTGTCGCGCACGATGTAGGTCACGCCGGTGCTCGGCTTGGGGCTCGCGAGTTGGGTCGTCGATTCCGGCGTGCGGCCGCACGCGGCGGCACCTGCGACGACAGCGACGCCGATCACGGCGAATCGTGCGGCGCGCAATGCGCGGATCCGTTGCACGGTCATAGCTTTGATCTCGTTAGGTGGTGTCGATGAAATCAGTGGTCCGTTTGCGCGCCGCGCGCAGCCACGGTGCTCATGTCGTCGAGCGACGCGAGTGACGCGGGGTCGAGTCCAAGCGCGTGGCGCCGTTCGGCCGCCGCGACGATGGCGGCCCAGCGGGCCTGCGACAGCGCAAGCGCGCTCTGCGTCTCGGCAGCCTGTGCGTCGAGCAGCTCGACCACTCCAGCAAGGCCACCGCCGTACTTGCGGCTCACGATGCGGTGTGCCTCCGCGCTCTGGGCAGCCGCGCGTTCGGCGATGTCCAGCCGCGTGAGCGCGACGGAAAGCGCCGTGCGGGTCTGCTCGATCTCGAGTCGCGAGGCCGCACGCGCGGCTTCGGCTTGCGCTTGTACGGCCTGTGCGCGCCCGGCGGTCGCTCCGACGTCGGCGAGCTCGCTCGCTCCGGCGAACGGATTCCAGGACGCCACGACACCGACCGTCCAGTTCCGGTCGCCGGCATAGAGCCCGGTCGGCGAGTTCCAGTCGTAGCGCGCGAAGCCGTTAATGCGCGGCACCAGCGATGCCTTGGCACGAAGCGCGTCACCTCGCGCCGCCGCCAGCGCATCGGTGGCCGCGCGCACGTCGGCGCGCGGCTCTCCCGCGCGCGCGACGGTGTCTCCGGCCACTTCGGCGCGAATCCGTTCGGTCGGCGGCAGGTGCTTCGCCTGGATGAGATCGTTCGGCAGATCATCGCCGCCGCGGCCGAGCAGCACCGCGAGCTGGCGGCGCGTCGTGGCGACGGCGCCTTCTGCCTCGGCGAGTTGGGCATCGACGTCGCCCGCCCGCACGGAGGCGAGGAGTGCGTCCGATTTCGTGACGAGCCCCTGCTTCACCATTGCCTCGGCTTGCGCGACGTGCGCGTGGGCGGCACGGGCAGCCGACCGAAGCGCAGCGACGCGCTCGGCCGTCAGCACGGCGCCGTAATAGGCGCGCACGACGTCCACGCGGGTCGAGAGCTGTGTCCACTCCTCGGCCGCGCGCGTGGCGTCGGCGGAGTGCACCGCTGCTCGACGCCCCGTCCACGCGTCGGCATTCAATAGAGGCTGTTCCAGCACGATGCCGGTTTGGTAGTTCCCGGTGGCGCTCGGGTAGTTGAGGCGCGCGGGATCGAAGCTGGCCTGCGAGACGGCGCGTTGGCGCAGCGTGGCGCCAAACACAGTGGTCGGATCCGTAGTGCGGATGTAGCCTGCCTCGACGCGAACGGTCGGCAGAACGCCCTTCAGGGGCGCAAGCGTCTGGGCCCGTTGGGAGGCAGCATTACCCGCGGCGATGCGATTGGTGTAGCCCGCGCGCGCCGCCTCGGCGAACGCGTCGCGCAGCGTGAGCTGCGCCCCGGCGCCGGAGGCAGTCGCCTGGACGAAACCGATCGTCGCGAGGGCAAGGCAGAATGGTGCTGACATCATGGTGGACGTCCGGTACCGGGATGAGGCCTGTCTTGCGGTGTATTATATAACTGGATAGTAATATAGTTATATAGCCACGCAACCCCCGACCGGTTCCCTGCCCGCGTATATTTCGCTGCGACCCACCACCCCGAGAGGAATCACATGCGCAAGCCGGCGTTGACCCCGGACGCGATCCTGCTGATCGCCGAGCGATTCAAGGTGCTCGCCGAGCCCGCCCGCCTCGAGATACTCAACGCACTGCGTGGTGGTGAGCGAACCGTGACAGAGCTGGTTCGCGAAACGGGGCTCGGCCAGGCGAACGTGTCGAAGCACCTGCGGCTCCTCCACGCCCACGCGTTCGTGTCACGCCGCAAGGCGGGCGTGAGTGTTTACTACTCGCTAGCGGAGTCCGTGGACGAGCTGTGCGACATCATGACCCGTCAACTGAAGACGCAAGCCACGTCACGGCGTCGTGCGCTCGCTTCGTGACTGCTACCGCAGGCAGGACGGGGTGGCTGTCCGCTAATGAGGCTCGCCGCTCACCGCGCGCTCCGCCTCCCGTTGCGCCTCGGCGAGCCGGCCGAGGTCCTCGCCAATCGATCGCGCGGCATCGATCAGCGTGGTGAGCGGCTGAAGATCGCCGGCGCCCGCGTGCAGACGCAGCAGGTCCAGACGAAGCCCCTCCAGGGCGGCGACGCTCTCCGCGAGCTGAGTCGCCGCCGCGTTCTTCCGCGCGGCCAGCACGTCGGCGCTCTCGGAGCGTGACGGCGCCATCGCGGCAACCACGTCCATCTCCGCGCGCGCCTCGGCTGCGCGCGCCTCGAGCGCCGCGACGATCGACGGCAGCTCCGACAACTGCTCGCGGTACTCCTTCGGCAGCGCAGCGAACAGCTCCGACGCGGCCACGCCTAACGCTGCCTCCGTCGCGCGAAATGCCGACGCGCCCGCCAGCTGCGTGCGCTCGGGCGCGCCGAGTCGGCGCGCGAGCCACTCACCGACGCGGCTGTTCCAGAGGCGCTCACGAATCCCGTTCTGCCACCAGTTACGGATCCTGGTCGGGATGAACTGCACGTCGAGCGCATTGCTCACCGCTCCCAACAACATCGTCGTCAGCAGGGGCGCAACGAACACCACCGGAGCGAGTTCTCGTTCGTGGACTACCCCTGTGAGAACCAATCCGACGGTAGTGCCCAGCCACGTACCCGAGAGGAGTGTGAGCGTCCGCAGGCTGCGGTGTGTGCCGGTCTCCGTCTCCTTTCGTGTGATGGCTTCAGTTTCTTCGCGCTCGCGACGCGCGACAGCGAGTGCCGCCCGAAGGTCGGCGAGCGTGTGCCCCGCACGGAATTGTTTGTGCGCCTGGTTCAGATGGAAGCCGACGATCGGCAGAAGCGGAGACGCCGCGATAGTCGCCAGGACCGCGACGGCCACCGGCCCGGTGCCCCGGGCACCGTTCAACCACGCATAGAGGTTCCCCAGAGTGAGAATGCTGAACCCACCGGACCAGGCCAGATACGGGACGAGGAGCGGATTTCGCGCCGCGAGCCACGCGCGCAGAGTGGGGGGCAGTGCGGGCCGCGCGTCTGTCGTTGGCGCGAGCGCTTCCGCCAGCGCCTCTCCATCGGCGAACCGGCCGGCGGGATCGCGCGTTAGGCACCGGTCGATCGCCGCGCCGAGCGCGGGAGGCAGCCCGGGCGCCGCACGCATCACGCTCGTCGCTGCCTCGGTGGCCTGGCGCATGAGCAGCGCCGGGAGGTTGGACGCCTCGAACGGCAGGCGGCCGCTGACCGTGAGATAGCCGACCACGCCGAGCGCGTAGATGTCGCTGCGGCCATCGACGGCTCCTCCAGCGGCCTGTTCCGGGCTCATGAAGTGCGCGGTCCCCATGATCTTCCCCGGGTCCGTCACGAGCCCCGGGTCTGGACCGCCGCGCGCGATGCCGAAATCCGTGACGAGCACACGACCAGTACCCGCCTCGAGCAGGATGTTGTCGGGCTTGACGTCGCGGTGGACGATGCCGCGTCCGTGCGCGTAGGCCAGCGCCCAGGCGACCTCGCGCATCACGCGCGTCGCTTCGGCGGGCGGGAGCGGGCCGCGCGTGCGGAGGCGCTCGCCCAGCGTCTCGCCCTCCACGTAACTCATCACGAAGAAAACGAAGCCCTCGGCCTCGCTCACGCGATGGATCGGCACGATGTGCGGGTGCGAGAGACCGGCTGCCAGGCGCGCCTCTCGCACGAATCGCTCGCGCGCCTCGGGATCGCGGGCGAGGTGAGAGGGCAGGACCTTGATGGCAACGTCGCGATCGAGCTGCACGTCGCGGGCGAGGTACACGACTCCCATGCCTCCGCGGCCGAGCTCCCGCTGGAGCGAATACTCGCCGGCCAGCGCGGCCTGCAGGTCGAGAAACTCGGGCGTGGGATGCGTCACGACGTGAAGAATACTCGTCGATTCCGGACAGCCTTGGACTACGCATCGAAGCTAAGGCCAGACGAAGTCGCAGCCGAGACCGGAGGAGCCGCGTGAACGCGAAGCGATTCGAGTCGAACGTCGTGCGAACCAGGACGAAGACCTATGTCCCCGTTCCATTCGACGCTAACGAAAACCGCCGAGACCATTGACGTCATGCTCGACCCGGACGGCCCGCAGTCCGAAGCGCTCGCCGCCGACATCTCGCAGGCGCTCAATGCGTCCCCGGAAGCAGAGACGTTCTTTCAGTGCGTCGCCCCATTCTATCGGAAGAACTTCCTCCGCTGGATCGATCAGGCGAGGCGACCCGAGACGCGCGCCGCGCGCAATGCCGAGATGGTGACGATGCTCGAAGCCTGCGTCCACGGGGCGCGGACCGCCGGCGTGAAGCGCTGGCCTAACGTGTCGACGAAGGCCTGAAGCAGCGCCGCGCCCACACTGTCGCTGAAGAACGCATTCCGCGCGACGGAGTTGGTCACACCCCTTGGGGCAATGGCGTCTATCCCTTTGCTTTCCACGCGGCAAGCACCTCAGCCTCCTTCGCCGGCGATATGCCCGCCACCGCACCCTCGAGCGTTGCCTTCTGCTCTTCCTCCGGCCGCGTCTTGTGCCACGCGAGCGTGTCCTTCGCCGTGAGCGAAAGCGGCCTGAACGTCAGGCCAGCCGCGACCGCTTTCGCGTTGCTGCGTCGCAGGAAGCCGGCCGTCGCCCCGGTGGGCGGAAGCCACATTGGCATGTGACGCCAGCCGCGAACGCCATTCGCGGTCAGGAAGTCGGCGGGCACCCAGGTGAACGTCGCATTCGATCCGATCGCCGTCTTGATGCCATTGAACACGTCGCCGATCGGCATCACCGGGCCGACGGCGTTGAACGCCCCCGTCACTTTCTGCTCTGCCAGCCGAATCATGAACTCCGCGAGGTCCCGGGCGTCGATGAACTGCGTCGGGTCGTTGGGTGTGCCGGGCGAGAGCACCTCGCCGCCGCGATCGATCCGCACCGGCCAGTACGTGAACCGATCCGAACGGTCGAGTGGACCGACGATCAACCCCGGACGCACGATCGTGTACGCCTTGCCGTAATGCTTCGCGACTTCCTGCTCCGAGAACGTCTTGAGCGCGCCGTAGTACTTCCCGGCGTCCTCGCGCACGGTCGTGTACGGATCGACGCCGTCGGGCATCGGCGTTAGCCCGTCGCTCTCGTCCTTGTTCGGGACGCTGTTGTCTCGGTACACCGACATCGTGGAGATGAAGATGTAGTGTCCGACGTTGCCCTCGAGATATTGCGCGGCGTTCCGCACCCAGAACGGGAACGTCGTCGGATTGTCGAGCACGACGTCGAACTTCTTGTCCTTGAGCGCGCTCGCGTCCGCGCCGAGGTCGCCGATGAGCTGGTCGACCTTGCCCTTGAACATGTCGGGGCGCGTCTGATTGCGATTGAACAGCGTCACCTTGTGCCCGCGCGCGAGCGCGTAGTTCACCTGCTCCGGCCCGGTGAACCCAGTGCCGCCGAGGATGAGGATGTTGAGCGGGGCGCCGGCATTGCCGGGTGCGTCATCCCGCGCGTCCGGACGAATCAACGACGCAGCGAGAGAGCTGCGCGCGTCGGAGAGAAGAAACGCGCCGCTCGTAACGGCAGCGACCTTGAGGAACTTGCGACGATCGGTTGACATGATGCTCCGAGTTTTTGGCGCCGGTCGAAATCTGTCGTGGTTCGCGGCCGACATCGAGTGGACATCGTGGCCCCTTTCCACCCGCGCGCCTCGTTTTGCTCGTTGCTGGCCGCGAGGAAGCGTCGGTACAAGGTGCCCACCGGCCGCAGGAGCGCTGTCCATGAAGATCATCGGCATTTCGACCGGTACGCTGCAGCTGAAGCCTACCTTTCTCGAGGGAAGCCCCGCTCACGGCGGATCACTGGGACTGATTCGAAGCATCGGACGCGATTCCGGCTGGACGCAACCGCTGCCCATGTGGTCGTGGATCGTCGAAACCGCGATCGAAAGAATCCTCATCGACGCTGGCGGCCGGCCGGGAATAAGCGGTGGCCCGACACGAACCCGGTTCAACATCGCGGCCGAACAAGCGCTGGAGTGCGAGCTTGCTCGGCTGAGCCTGAAGCCCGGAGACTTCGATCGCGTGTTCCTCACGCATCTCCACGGGGATCACGTCGGTGGACTCGCGGCGTTCGACCAACGGCGGGTCTGGGTAGCGAAGCCTGAATGGGAACCGGTGGCTCGTTTCCCCGGTCGACTCATGCGTTTCCTGACAGCGCCGGTGCCTCGTGGCTTCGTGCCCAAGGTGTTCGACTTCGATGGGCCCCCACTCCTGGGGTTCGCGCGCAGTTGGCCCGTGACATCAGATGGCTCGGTCGTCGCCCTGCCAACGCCGGGACACAGCCCGGGCCACACCAGCTACCTCGTGCGACGGGCAGGGGGCGACGTGCTGCTAGCGGGTGATGTGACGTACGATCTACCCGCGCTCGAAGCACAGCGGGATCAGGGATTCATTGCCGACGTCGAGCGGCACCACGACACCCTGAAGCGCGTGCGATCGCTCGTAAGCACCGGCGTCGCGTATTTGCCGAGCCACGATCCCTGCGCTCCCGGGCGCCTCTGATCGACGTCGGCCTGCTTGACCACAACCGATCTGAGCAGTAAAAGAGGTACGGTACTGCTTGCGGGCGGTCTCAATTGGTCACAGTCTTGGTCTCGAAAAGCCTCGGCTGGTCCCTCTGATTGCCTAACGCCAATCGCGCGAGGAGGAGCACACTCGAAGGGCGGGCGACCGCCTGCTGCCGATCCTGCCAGCTCCGCTCGGGGACGATTCATCACCGACAGCCCAACTCGTTATGCACTGCGTCGTCATGTTCCTTCGACGCGCGTTGGTCGTCGCGTTGGCCGCTGCTCTCGGCAGCGGGACGGCTCTCGCGCAAGCCAATCAAGTCCGACTCACAGGCAAGATCACCGACAAGGAGTCCGGACAACCCATCCCGTTTGCACAGATTCAGATCGTCGGAACAAGCCTTGGCACGCAAACGAACCAGCAAGGCGTCTACCTCGTGCGCAGTCTGCCCACGGGTGGGCACACGGTGCGAGTGATCGCGCTCGGCTATCAGTCCAGGCAGCAAGGCGTGTACCTCAACGCCGGTCAGGAGACGACACTGGATTTCGTGCTCGCCAAGGCCGCGTTCCAGCTCGAGGCAGTCGTCACGACAGCGACGGGAAACCAACTCACCCGCGAGCTTGGAAACTCGATCGCGAAGATCGAGACCACGAAGCTGGTGCAGGAGCAGCCGATCACGGCGATGCAGGATGTGCTGAATGGGCGCACAGCCGGCGTCACGCTGCTCCAGTCGAATGGCACCGTTGGCGGTGGAGCGCGCGTTCGAGTTCGCGGCATCAGCTCCGCTTCGCTGTCGAACGATCCACTCGTGATCGTCGACGGCGTGCGCGTCGAGCAGGGGAGCCCCAACATCAATCCGACAACGGTCGGGCAGACGGGCCTCGGTGGCGGACGGCCGAGCTTTCTCAACAACCTCAATCCGGAAGAGATCGAGGACATCCAGATCGTGAAGGGCCCGTCGGCCGCGACGCTCTACGGCACACAGTCGGCGAACGGCGTCATCGTCATCACCACGAAGCGTGGAAGAACCGGCGCGCCGCGGTGGGACCTGTTCGCTGCTTTGGGCACGAGCGTCGATCCCTACGACTACCCGGGCCAGTACTACAACAAGGGTATAACAACGGCGGGCGCACCGATCGATTGTGTGAGCTGGCGTGAAGTGCAAGGGCTGTGCACGGTGCAGCAGCGCTACACGAAGAATCTCCTCGAGGACGAGGAGACGACGCCGTTCGGCACCGGGAATCGCCAACAGTATGGCGCCCAGGTGTCCGGTGGCTCGGACCAGCTTCGCTACTTCGTCTCGGGGACGTGGGAAAACGAAATCGGCGTGCTGAAGATGCCGGACAGCGAGCTCGATTCGCTGTATCGCATTCGCAATACAACGTCGATCCCGAGGGATCAGCGCTTACCGAATCAGCTCACGAGAACGGGGATTCGCGGGAACTTCAACGTCACGATGACTCCGAAGTCGGACCTCGCGATCTCCAGCGGTCTGACTACGATGAGTAACCTGCTTCCGCAGACGGGTGACAATCTGCAGGGCGTGGTCGGCTCGGCGTTGTTCGGGACGGCGAATCCCGCGGCGACCAACCAGTGGGGCTTCGCGCCGCCACGTCAGGGCTTATCGAAGTCAGTCACGCGCACACAACACCAGTTCACGAACTCGGCAAATGCCAACTGGCGGCCGGTCGACTGGATTCAGACGCGGGCAACCGTGGGTCTCGACTACATCCTGTGGACTGATGATGCGAAGGTGCGAGCGGGCGAGGGGTGCCAGATCTGCGGCATCGAGTGGCAAGGCCTTCGCGGCATCAATAAGTACGACAACGGGAAGTACTCCGTCGATGTCGGCGCGACGGCGAACAGGAACATCAGCAGCAGCCTGACGTCGAAGACATCGATCGGCGTCCAGTGGAACAAGGACAGCCGCGCGGTAACGTTCAACGATGCGCGCATTCTTCCGCCAGGCGGCTCGACACTCGACGCGGGTGCTCAGAAGCAGTCCAGCGAACAGACCGTCCAGGCCGTCACGCTGGGCGCGTACCTCGAGCAGCAGTTCGGATGGCACGACCGGCTGTTCGTGACGGGTGCCGTTAGGCGCGACGAGAACAGCGCGTTCGGCGCCGACTTCGGTGCGGCGATCTATCCCAAGGCGACCGTGTCGTGGGTCGCCGCGGAGAATGGCGCGGCACTGTGGCTCAACAACCTTCGCCTGCGTGGCGCGTTCGGTGAGTCGGGGCAGCAACCCGACGTGAACGCAGCGTTCACGTACGTTGCTCCGGTGACGGCATCGATCCTGACCGGTGCCGTGCCCGCCGTGACGTTCGGGCAGTTCGGCGGACGGCTTGGCAACACGGACCTGAAACCCGAGCGGTCGCGTGAGATCGAGCTGGGCTTCGATGTCACGACGCTGCACAGTCGGGTCAACCTGCAGACGACGTACTACGACAAGAAGACTACCGACGCGATCGTGCAGCGCGACCTCGCGCCATCGCAGACCGCGGGCGTCAACGTCTTCGACAACGTCGGTGTGGTGACGAACAAAGGCCTCGAGGTGTCGCTCAACGCGCGCGTGCTCGAGTTCACCACGTTCCGCTACGACGTGCAGGTCGAGGCGTCGTGGAACAAGAACCGCCTCGAGTCACTGGCGCCTGGCGTCTCGCCTTTCGGTGGCTTCGGGTATCGCAACGAGCCAGGCCAGCCACTGTTCGCCGCATACTGGCCCACCATGACCGGCTACAGCGACGCGAACAGCAACGGCGTCATCGAGCCTAGCGAGGTGCAGGTGACGAGCACATCCGTCTTTGGTGGCAGTACCGTTCCGACGCGTACGATCGCGCTCAACAACTCGGTCGGCCTGTTCAAAGATCGCCTCCGTCTTTCTGCCCTCATCGACTCCCGCGGCGCATTCACGACGCACGAGGTGAGCACCGGCTTCGCGTGCGGGCTTGGCCCGAACAACTGCCGCGCCATTCACGACCCGAAAGCGCCACTGTTCGACCAGGCGCGCGCGATGGCAGTCGGTCGTGCGCTCGGCGCCTACTGGGAGAAGGGCGATTTCATTCGCGTGCGTGAGATTGCGGCGGTCTATGACCTCCCGCAGTCGGTCACGCGCCTGGTGCGCTCACGCTCCGCGACTCTCGTACTCAGCGCCCGCAACATGGGGCTCTGGACGGCGAACGACTTCACGGGCTGGGATCCGGAGATCCTCACGCAGGGTCAGGACGCGAACCCGTACAACTTCGTGCAGCAGGGACAGCCGAGGACGTTTGTCGTCCGGTTCAACCTGGGCTACTGACATGCGACGCGACCCTACGACAACGAGACGACTGGAGCCATATATGACCCTCACCGCGAAACGCGCTCTGGTGATCGCAGCGATCGCGCTCACCGGGTGCTCCACGGACAAGATTCTCCAGGTCGACCGGCCGGACATCATCGACCCGACCGGGTTGAACAACCCCGCGGGCGTCACCGCGCTGCATGCTGGTGTGATCGGCGACCTGGCGGCGTATATGGACGCCGCCACAGGCGTGAACGCCACGGTGGGCCTGTTCACCGACGAGCTGCGCTTCGGTGCGACGCCACCGGAGATCAAGCAGTTCGATACGCGCTCGCTCATCGAACAGAACACGTTGCTGTGGGCAGTCTACCGCAACGTCCAACAGCTCCGCGGGCAGGCCAATCGCGCGGCTGAGGCCCTCAAAACGGTCAACGCGGCGGATCCACGCATCGGCGAGATGAACGCGATCTCCGGCCTTTCGTACGTCCTGCTCGCCGAGTTGTTCTGCTCCGGTATTCCGATCGGCGACATCGGAGAGGAAGCGGAACCGCTCGCGACCACGGCAGTGTACCAGGGCGGGATCGAGAAGCTGGACGCGGCCATCGCCGCTGCGGGGAGCGATGCGCGGATCAAGAACCTCGCGGCCGTTCTGAAGGGCCGCGCACTTCTCGACCTCGGTCAGTTCGACGGGGCGGCGACGGCGGTTGGATCGGTTCCGACCGACTTCAAGTACACCACGTTCCATTCGGCGACGACGCCGTATCAGCAGAACCTGTACTGGAACTACATGTTCAACAGCGACGGCCTGCTGGTGTCGGAGAAGGAAGGCACGAACGGACTGAACTTCGCCACGGCGAACGATCCGCGTGTGCCGATCACGGGCACGGGCGCGCCATCGCGATTCGATGCCACGACGCCGCGATACTACTTCGCCGCCCTCACCGGGTTCGATTCACCCTCGACGGTTACGAGTGGTGCGGAAGCGCGGCTGATCGAGGCCGAGGCCGAGCTGAAAAAGTCGAACAACACCGGGTTCCTGCAGAAGATCAACGATCTCCGGGCATTCCAGAAACTGGGGCCGGTGACGGATCCCGGCACGCCGGCGGCGCGCGTCGATCTGCTCTTCCGCGAGCGAGCATTCTCGTTGTTCGCCACGTCGCATCGGCTTGGCGATATGCGACGCCTGGTGCGCCAGTATACACGTCCGGCCGAGTCGGTCTTCCCGACGGGCAACTATCACAAGGATGGTCTCAAGTTCGGAACGGACGTGAACTTCATCGTTCCGGCGCCCGAGCGAAACAATCCGAAGTTCACGGGCTGTATCGATCGCGCGGCCTAACGCGAGCGTGAGGGGCGAGGCTCGAAGCCTCGACCCTCGAGGAACACAGCCCCGGGATGCTCGGTGAATCGACGCATCCCGGGGTTCTTCAGCAAGCAACGTCACCGGATCGGCGTCGCCGAGGGTCCCTGCGACGACTCTAACGCCCCGAGCTCGCGACTTCTGCGGCGGCGGGCTCACACTCGCGTGAGCCGATTTTCCCCCAAACATCGACTACCAAGATAGGAAGCCGCCGTGCGCCAGCCCCCGCTCTCCAACAGAGCCGCCGGCGCGAACCGCTTCAAGCTCGTGTGGAGTCGCCCATGACCACTGCTTCGCACACCATCATCCGGCTCACGCAAGAGTTTCCGGCCGCCTCGGCCGAGCACCCCGTACAATCCCTGTGGAAACGCGGACTGAAGCGTCTTTTAACGCCGGAGTGCCGCTGGCATAGGTCGTCGACAGGGTACGGATACTCGGCCACATGGGCCGTGGTTTCGGCATCGGACGGAAAGGCGTCGGTGGCAACGAGGAGGGTCCCTCAGTAGCCAGGCGATCAGTCTGGCGGAGTCACTAGCGGGGCGGCCGGGCAAGCGCCTGTTATGGTGTGAACCCAGCCGCGGTCCATAAGGCTGCGCTGTCGAACATCCTACCGTCCTTCATCACGAACCGGACAGTGCGAACGTTCGAGATGTTCTCGAGCGGATTCGCGTCGAGCACGAGCAGATCCGCGCGCTTCCCCGCCTCGATCGTGCCGACGTCCTTGTCGACGCGCATTGCCTGCGCTGCGACCGCCGTCGCAGCACGCAGCGCGTCCATCGGGGTAAAGCCCGCCTTCACATACAGCTCGAGCTCGCGGTAGACGCTATACGCCGGGATGCCTTCGTCGGTGCCCGCGATGATCGGCACCCCCGCGTCGTGCGCGGCCTTGATGTTCGCGAGTGTTCGCGCCAGGCGCGCGTGTGACGTCGCGGTATCCGACGGTGATTGGCCCAGCGAGGCGATGCGGTTCTGCAGCAAGGCGGGAGGGAGGTGCTGGAGCACCGGCTGGATGTTCTCCATCGGCTCCTGCGCGGACTTGCCGCCGATCTCACCCCACGATGCCGTTGGATCGAAGATGGTTTTCTTCGCGACGAAATGCGCGAGCTGTTCCTTCCCCTCGGCGGTCGTGAGATCGCCGCGCACGGGAAAGTGCGCGATCTGGTCCATCCCCGAGTCGATCGCGGAGTGGAGATTCATCGACGTCGGCACGTGGCCCGTGCACGTCATGCCCAGCTTGTGGGCTTCGTCGCAGATTGCCGCCATCACCTCCGGCGCGAGCGCGAGATAGATCTTGATCATCTCGAACCCGAGCTGGTGGTAGCGGCGCACGATCGCGCGACCTTCTTCCGGCGTCGCCGCGCTGAACTCACCAAACCCCTGTGGCCCAGGTCCGTCGATCAGCCCCGCGAAGAAAAGGTTCGGTCCCGTCACCTTGCCGGAGCGGATGGCGGTCCGCATGGCAACCAGCAGCGGCCACTCCGAGCCCATGTCGCGCACCGACGTGACGCCCGCGGCGATGTAGGTCGGGATCCACTCGATCTGGTGCAGATGGGCGTGGTTGTCCCAGAGGCCCGGAATGATCGTCTTGCCCACGGCATCGATGCTGCGCGCACCCGGTGGCACCGGCGTGCTCGCGCTCGGGCCGGCCGCGACGACCCGTCCGTTGTCGATTACGACCGTCGCGTTAGGCACCGCCGGCGCGCCAGTCGCGTCGACCAGTGTCGCGCCGACGAGCGCGAGGCTGCCTTCGGCCACGGGCTTCGCCCTTGACGTGATGTCCAACAGCTCCGCCATCTGCGCTCGAGTGGCGACGTCCATCAGCTCGACCTGCAGCGGCAGCAACGCGGCACGCACCGTCTTGAACGACAAGCCGCCTCCGCTACCGGTCGCGAACATCGCGAGCCGTCCGTCGCCGTCCAGCCAGAGGTAGTTGATGCCCCAGATCACACCGTCGATCGTGTATCGCGTGAGTGGTACGCGATTCTTGCCAGAGCCAACGGTGTCGATGCCACGCTTTCTGATCCTCACCGGATTCGGATCTCCCGGAACAATCGCGATTGTTCGTGGGCTTCCGTGCGACTGCCAGTAACGGATGAGCGCGAGGTGCTGCGCCGTTGGGAAAAACGACGACGCGGCATAGGCGATGGCAGGGATGGCGACGTCGGCGGCCTTGCCGGCTCGCACGACCTTCGCTCGTACGCCGTCGAAGTCGACCGATGTCGTGACGGTCCGACTCGAATCGGTGAGGCGCACCGTCTCGAAGGTTTTCAGGGTGTAGTCGTTCCCGGTGGTGAGCGTCAGCTGCGTATGGTTGCGCCGGCCGCGGTCCACATAGTCATAGTCCGACGTCAACGTCATGCCGCCATCGCGCGCGCGTAGCTCGTAATGCTCCCAGCCCGCGGGGCGCCCGATATAGAGAATTCTCAAGGAATCAACGTTCCCGGTGGCAGGCACGGGAGTCGTCGGTTCGTAGCGAACGCTTCGCGGCGTGAGTGACGCTGCGGCGAGGATCAGGCTCGCCGGCAGTGAGAAGCGGCGAATCGACATGAGGTCTCCGACGGGACCAACGCGGATCTGGCAGGGCGGGCGCGGCGTATCGGAGAAACTATCGCAGGCGAGCGGTAAGGTAAGCCTGCGTTTGCGCATGTCGGCCTCGAGTTACACGAAGTCCTCCAAACCTGCGCCGCGGAGACGCGGGCGCACGGGACGACAAACGAGGTGGCGCGGGGGCGCATCCCGTGGGAACGTGCTCGCGCATAACGATGGACGCGCCAGGAGTGTGTCCGGTGGCATGGGGCAGCGCTCGGGGCATGCGTGGGGAAGGTTGTGGATTCACCTTCACGGCGCGACCTTCACCGCGTCACGAACCAGACGCCAAATGCGCCTCCTCCTCGCGATAGCCGCCTCGCTGACGCTCGCCGGCGTGCCTCCTCTCGGCGCGCAAGTCCCAACCTCCGCGCCCGCCACCTCGCGCGAGCTCACCGCCCTTGGCCACCTGCCGTGGCGATCGCTCGGACCCACGAACAACGCCGGCCGCATCTCCGTCGTCGCCGGAGTTCCAGGCGATCCCTCCACGTATTTCGTGGCCGGAGCTAACGGTGGGATCATCAAGACCACCAACGGCGGAACGACGTTCAAGGCGGTGTTCGACGGGCAGAACGTTGCGTCCATCGGCGCGATCGCCGTCGCGCCGTCGAACCCGAACATCGTCTACGCCGGCACGGGCGAAGGCAACCCGCGCAACAACGCGTCGATCGGCGACGGCGTCTATCGTTCAATCGATGGCGGCGAGCACTGGACACGCACCGGTCTCGAGAAGACCGATCGCATCGCCCGTCTCGTCATCGATTCACGCGATGCGGACATGGTGTACGCCTGCGCGTTGGGCCGAGAGTGGGGACCTAACGACGAGCGCGGCGTGTTCAAGACGACCGACGGCGGCCGCGCGTGGAAGCGCGTCCTCTTCATCGACACACAGACCGGCTGTTCGGACATCTCCGCCGAATCGGGTAACAGCAACGTGATCTACGCCGGGATGTACACGTTCCTTCGACGGGCCTGGCACCTCGAGTCGGGCGCAGGCAACACCTCCGTCTGGAGGTCGATCGACGGCGGCGAGCACTGGACGCGCCTGAGCGGGCCTAACGAGACACACGGCCTGCCGAAGAAGGCGATGGACCGCATCGGCGTGGCCGTGGCGCCGAGCGATCCGAACATCGTCTACGTCGTGAGCGAGACGGTGGATGAAGGAGAGCTCTGGCGAAGCAACGACGCGGGCGAATCGTGGCGAATGGTGAACAAGGACCCGAACATCAACTTCCGTCCATTCTACTACGCCGACATCCGCGTCGATCCGCAGAACCCGAATCGCGTCTGGGCGCTCTCCGGCAATCTGTATCTCTCGGAAGACGGTGGCGTGACGTTCACCCAGTTCCGCGGCGACGTGCACGGCGACCACCAGGCCATGTGGATCGACCCGACGAACCCGCGCCGCATCCTCGAAGGCTCCGACGGAGGCTGGCAGGTGAGCACCGATGGCGGCCGTACCTGGGACGTGGTGAACAACTACCCGTTCACCCAGTTCTACCACATCAACGTGGACATGGAACGGCCATACCACGTGTGCGGCGGGCTCCAGGACAACGGAAACTGGTGCGGTACGACCATGGGCTTCGCGCTGCGCGGGGTGCAGCGTGTGGACTGGGTGCCGATCTCTTACGGCGACGGATTCTTCACCGTGCCGGACGTGGCGAAGCCGTGGCTCGTGTACTCGGACGCGCAGGGCGGGATGATCACCATCACTGACGCGCGCAACGGGAACATCAAGACGATCTATCCCTACCCGAACCGCGTCGGGTCGGTGGGCGACATGATGTTCGGCCACAAGTATCGGTTCAACTGGAACTCGCCGATCGCCGTGACGCCACTGCAACCGGGCACGGTGTATTTCGGCGGCAACGTGCTGTTCCGGTCGCGAGATTTCGGGAACTCCTGGGACGTGATCTCGCCCGACCTCACGACGAACGACCCGAAGAAGCAGCAGAATTCCGGCGGCCAGATCGTCACGGACAACACGGCGGCAGAGTTCCACAGCACGCTGCTGAGCATCGCGCCGTCGCCGCTCGACTCCAACGTGATCTGGGTCGGCACCGACGACGGCAACGTGCAGGTCACACGCGACGGCGGGAAGACGTGGGCGAACGTGTTTCGCAACGTGCCGGGGCTCGCGCCTAACGCCTGGATCCCGACCGTCGAGGCGTCCCGCGACGCGGCTGGCACCGCGTACGTCGTGGCCGACCACCACCAGGACGACGACTACGCGCCGTACATCTTCATGACGACCGACTTCGGGCGCACCTGGAAGTCGATCGTGGGCAACCTCCCGAAGACAGCCGGCTGGGGCCACGTGATTCGTGAGGACCCTCGCCGCCACGACCTCCTGTATTTCGGTAGTGAGCTCGGGCTCTGGGTCTCGTGGGATCGCGGCGCGCACTGGGTCGCGCTGCGCGGCGACCTGCCGGTCGTTCCCGTGCGCGACATCCAGATCCACCCGCGCGACAACGATCTCATCGTCGCGACGCACGGCCGCGGCCTGTACGTCCTCGACGACATCACGCCGCTCCAGGAGATTCGCCCGGCGTTAGGTGCCGATGTCACCCTGTTCGACGTCCGCCCCGCGATCCGCTGGAACTTCTCGAATCGCGACGGCAACTTGGGCTACCGCGCCTGGGCCGGCGAGAATCCGCCATACGGCGCGATCGTAGCGTACGTCCTCAAGGACTCGGCCAAAGCGGTGACGCTCACGGTGGCCGACTCGAGTGGTGCCGTCATCCGGACGATCAAGAAGCTGCCTAACCAGGCGGGGCTCAACCGCACGACGTGGGACCTCCGCTTCGAGCCGCCCGAAGGCGGCGTGGAGCGCCCGCGCCCCGACGCGCCGCCACCGCCCAAGGGACCGTGGCGCGTCTTCGATCGCGACGTGACGCTCGAGAGCTTCGGAACGCCGCCCGCTCCGATGGTGAAGGCTGGCCGCTACATGCTCACGCTCGACGCGGATGGCAGGAAGCTCACGAAGCCTGTGGTGGTGGAGCTGGATCCGCGTTATGACCTGCCGGCGGTGGATGTCATCGCGCAGGAGCGAACCGGCCTAACGCTGCGCGATCTCGTCGCGCGAGTCAATGGGATCGTGGACAACACGAACGACCTGATCACCCAGCTCCAGGGACTGAAGCAGCAGCTCGATTCCGGAGGACGCCGGGTCGCGCAGGGGGCGCAGGCGCTGGCGCTCGTGGACAGCACGATCAAGGAGCTCACGCACTTTCGTGACTCCACCCTAACGAGGCCCGAGCCGGTGCTGGGCTATCGTCAGTATCCGCGGCTCAGGGAGGAAGTAACCACGGTGGCAGGCATGGTGTGGCGCGGGATTCACGCGCCAACGGCGGGCGAGGTGCTTCGGACCACCGAGCTGAAGAGCGAGACCGACGCGGCCCAGGCGCGCCTCGATCGGCTGATCGGGACACGCATCGACGCGATCAACAAGCTGTTCGGCACCACGCCGAGAATCCTGGCGCCGAAGCCGAAGGTGATCTCCTGAACGAGGACTCACTGATCATTCACGTTTCCGACCGCCTTCACCTGCGAGCCCTCCTCCGACGTATTGGCGATGCGTCCCCGCTCGTGCCCGCCGTCGCTTATACAGCTGCGGCATGGACGGCAAACCTCGCAGCCACGCTCGCGCCGGACGCGTGGGCATTGCTGCTTGCGACTTTTGTCCTCTGGCTCTTCGCGGGGCTGCTCTTTTTCGCCGTCGTGGTGTGGTTCCGTGACGACGATTGGCTCGCCGCAGGGTTCCTCCTGGGCGTGACGCTGCTCCTGAGCGCGTGGACGAGCGACGTGTTGGCACAAGCCGTCGTGGCGCGCTCGATCGTGCCGGCAGTGTTCGCAGCGCCCGGCGCGTTACTCGCCGTCATCGTGCGTGGCGTGATCGGCGTACCCCTCCTCGGAGGTTTGGTAGCGCTGTTGCGTTGGGTCACCCGCAAGTGGCGTTCAATGCGGCGTAGTCCCCAGTCGTCCGAGTCGCCATCGGCACGTTAGGCGCCGCACTGTGCAGTTCATCCGAGCGCTCCGTGATCGCATTCGCCGCGGCGAGATCACCACCACCGTCCGCCTGTGGCAGCGACCTCACGTGAAGGTCGGCGGCCGGTACGCGCTCCCGCCTGGCGAGATTCTCGTGACAAAGATCTTCGAGGTCTCCCTCGGCCGGCGTCGATAATTACCAAGTGGCCAGCTCGGGATACACCTTGACTATCGAGGCGTCCCATCGTATGATGCCTCGAAAACCGAGGTACTCGGCACCCGGGGGCTGACGCATGGCCGAACAGACCGAGCTGCTGCACGGCACGCTAGACACCTTGATCCTCAAGACCCTCTCCTGGGGTCCGCGCCACGGCTACGGCGTCGCGCGGTGGATCCAGGACACCACCGACGACGCGCTCGAGATCGGCGAGGGCTCGCTCTACCCCGCCCTCTACCGGATGGAGCGCAAGGGGTTCATCGAGGCCGAGTGGGGCGTGTCGGAGACGGGGCGTGAAGTGAAGTTCTACCGCCTCACGAGCGCGGGTCGCGCCCGGCTCAAGGTGGAGCTCGCGCAGTGGACGCACTTCACCACCGCCGTCGCCAAGATCCTCTACGAGACGCGCTGACGTGCCGACGCTGGGCCGGTTCAGACGCGAGCTCCGGTGGCGGTTCTGGAGCGTCCCGGTGGAGCGGGAGGTGGACTCCGAGCTCGCCTTTCACCTCGAGATGCGCGTCCGCGAGCTCCTCGAGCGGGGGATGACCCCGGACGACGCGCGCGCCGCGGCCCTCCAGCGCTTCGGCGACGTTGACCGCATCACGGAAGCCTGCCGCGACATCGGCAGGAGGAGAAACGAAGACATGCGCCGCGCCGAATGGATCACCGAGCTGCGTCACGATTTGCGGTACGCCGTACGCGGACTCCGCACGAGCCCGGGCTTCACCGCCGTCGCAGTCCTAACGCTGGCCATGGGGATCGGAGCTTCGACGACGATCTGCAGCGTGGCGAACGCTGTGCTGCTGCGTCCGTTTCCGTACCACGAGCCTGAGCGGATCGTACGCCTCTACGAGACGAACCCGACCACCGACACGTTCGGCATCTCGGAGCCGAACTATCTCGACTGGCTGCAGCGCGTGAGGGGACTGAGCCAGCTGGCCGCCTTCACCGGGGGGAACCTCACCCTCCTCGGCGACGGCGACCCCGACGAGGTCAGCGCGATGGCGGCGACACCCTCGCTGTTCCCGCTGCTCGGAGTGCGGCCGCTCATCGGGCGCGTGTTCGGTGAGGAGGAGGCGAAGCCGGGCGCGCCGGCGCGCGTCGTCGTGCTCTCGAACGCGGTGTGGCAGACGCGTTTCGGCGCCGATCCACGAGTCGTCGGCCGCACGTTGAATCTGAATGGGACCTCGTACGAGGTCATCGGCGTGATGCCGCCGGAGTTCGTCTTCCCCGGCAACCCGGCGCTTTGGGAGCCGCTCGCGCCCTCCGCGACCCTGTCGCGTGGCGAAACGCCGCGCGGCGACCGCCGGCTCGGAGTCATCGGCCGCCTGGCGCCTAACGTCACGATTGCTCGCGCACTCGACGAGCTCAAGTCCGTGGCCCGCGATCTGGCCCGCCAGTATCCCGAGACGAACCGCGAGTGGGGCGCAAACGTGACCTCGCTCGAGGAGTGGCTCATCGGAGACGAGCTCCGCACGCGCGTGCAGGTGCTGCTCGTCGCCGTCGGGCTGCTCCTGGCGATGGGATGCGTGAACGTCGCCAACCTGCTGCTCGCCCGCGCCACGGCGCGGCAGAGGGAGATGAGCGTCCGCGCGGCGTTGGGCGCCGGGCGCGGCCGGATCGTGAGGCAGCTCTTGACCGAGAGTCTCGTGCTGGCAGCCATCGGTGCGGCGTTAGGCGTCGCCTTGACGGTTGTGGCCGTCCCGATCCTGCGCGACGTGGGCCAGACGGCGATCCCGCGGCTCGATGAGCTCAACATTGATTGGCGGGTGGTCGCCTTCGGCATCGTCGCCTCGGTCGTTACCGGCATTCTGTTCGGGATCGCGCCCGCGGTTCAGGCGTCGCGCGCAGACCTCAACGACGTGTTGCGGAGCGGTGGCCGTGTCGCCGCCGCCGGCCGGCTTCGCAGCATCCTCATCGTCACCTCGGTCGCGATGGCGATCGTCCTTCTCGTCGGCGCTGGGCTCGTGGGGAGGAGCTTCGGGCGGCTGATGCGGGTTGACTATGGGTTCCGCACCGAAGGCGTATTCACCGCGTCGCTGACGGTCGACAATGAGCGCTACCGCGAGCGCGACAAGCGCGCGGCGTTTTATGCCGAGGCGGCGCGGCGACTCGCGGCCACGCCGGGCATCAGTGCAGTTGGCTTCACCAACATCGCGCCGTTCAGCGGCGGGAGTACCGCGATCCGGTTCGCCGTGGTCGGCCGCCAACCGGCGAGCGCCGACGAGTTCCTGTCGGCGAATTGGCGCTTGGTGACGCCGGGGTACTTCGCCGCCATCGGCGTCGCACTCAAGAAGGGACGGCTGATCGCCGAGTCCGATGGCGAGCAGCAGCCACGGGTGGTCGTGATCACGGAAACGATGGCTCGGCAGATCTGGCCCGGGGTGGATCCGGTGGGTCGGCAGATCGCCCTCGGCGGGAACGCCGCCGTCCCATGGACGGTGGTCGGCATTGTCGGCGACATCCGCGATCAGCTTCTGCAGGAAGAGCCGGCGCCCATGATGTACCTCTCGTTCCAGCAGGTGTCGTGGCAGACCATGTGGCTGCTCGTGTGCGGGACGGGAGATCCACTGGCGCTCGCGCCGGTGGTCCGCCGCGAGATCCACGCGATCGACCCGCTCTTGCCTGTCGCGAACGAGCAGCCGCTCGCGCGCCTCGTGTCGGAGATCGCGGCGCAGCCGCGGTTCACGGCACTGATCTTCGGGCTGTTCGCGTCGGCGGCGCTGGTGCTCGCGTTGGTGGGCGTCTACGGCATCGTGGCGTACGGCGTGACGCAGCGCACGCGCGAGATCGGCGTCCGGCTGGCGTTAGGCGCCACGCCGTCGCGCATCGTCCGCGGCGTCGTACGGCACGGCGTCGGGTTGGCGGGCTTCGGGGTAGCGATCGGGCTCTGGGCGGCGTACGCGCTTTCCCGGTTCATGCAGGGCATCCTGTACGACGTCACGCCGACCGACGCGGTGACGTACGTCGGCGTGGCCGCGCTCCTGTTAGGGTGCGCGGCGGCGGCGAGCATCCTGCCGGCGAGGTGGGCAGCGCGGCTGGACCCCGTGCGCGCCTTGCGCGACGAGTAGTGCCCGGCACGATGCGGATGGCACGCGCGACGCGCAGAGTGACTGTGCGCTGCGAATTCTCGGTGTCGCGACCGTCTATCCAACTCGTGGCCGTCGCAGCGGATGTCCGCCGGGAATATTATGCGAGGGCGGCAAAGACAGCTCACAGCCGAGGTGAGTGTGACAAGCGAGCTTGTGGTGGAGCGTTTGCGTAGGTCTTCGCGATGGTTGCTCGTGGGGGCAATGCTCGAGACGGCAGTCCCCGTGCTCGAGCTCCAGAAGAGCGGCGCGTCTCAGGCTACTGTCTTTACTGCGGTGTGTGCCGTCATTCTGTGGGTCACGTACGTGTTCCAGTGGCGCGCGTACCGAGCTGCCCTCAACGATCAGGCGTGACGCCGCCGATACTCTCGAGCGCGTATTCTGTCGCCGCACCGATTCGGGGCACACCAGCGACGGGCACCAGGACGCGAGTCGTCGTAAAACACGACTCGGCACGCCGAGTTCTCGCAGTGCCGTAGTCGCGCGCGCTGCTGCGAGTCCCCGAAGAGCAGCACCGCGTCCTGCGCGATCGTGGCGAGAGCGGCAGCCACGTTAGGCCGATACCAGCGCATCGATGTCCCATCGGCCGTCAGCTCTCGGACGAGGCCCGGGCGTCGCGCTTCGACGTTGAGCTGACGGACGTCGGCCATGCGCGGGTTGTCTCCCGCGAGAACCGCCTGGGACACCCGCCAGATCGCCTTGCGCAGACCGATCGCCTGCTCGACGTCGGCGGCTGTGATGGAAACGACGGCGACGTGCAGCGGGCACAATGTCAACCATCGGCCAAGCTCCGACGGACCGGTTAGACGCTCGTACTGCGTTCCCCAGCCCATGTCGCCGGTCTGCGCGAAGTCCAGGCACAACCGGCCGACAAAAGAGAAATCCTTCGCTCTCGCCATGTGCGTCCGAGTCGTCGGGTGATGCGATCTTGCCGAGGTCGCCGTCATGGGTAATACTCATGACGACTCCAAACCTAGCGAGCATGCGACATGACGTCACGTGAATTTTTCGTGGACCGGCGCCGAGCGGAGCATCCGGTGTTTTTGCGCGTGCTCGAGGCCATTCCCGCGACCGGATTGAGCTATCGGCCGCACGAACGATCGCCGTCGACCCAACAACTGGTGTGGACGATGACCCACGAGCTCCGCGCCTGTCTGGACGCCGCGACACTGTTTCGAGCCGAATGGCGCGGCGATGCAGCGCCGCCGTTCCCCGAAATGCTGGCGCTTTTCGAACAGTGGTCGAACGAGCTCACGGACGTCGTCGCACGCATGGACGATGCGTCGTGGGATCGCACCGCCCAGTTCTACTATCAGGGCCGCCTCGTGTCGGAGCAGCCTGTCGGGCAGTTTCTCTGGTTCATCCTGTTCGACGCCATCCATCACCGTGGGCAGCTGTCGGCATATCTGCGGCCGATGGGGGCCAAGGTACCCGCGATCTATGGACCATCCGGGGATCACGCGGTGTCGTGAAACGCGCTCTTCTGTTGTGCCGCGGCCGTCTCGGTACGACCTTCACGGCGTCACGAACCCATGTACGATCACGCCACTCTTTTGACGCCGCCCATGCGTTCACGCCGCGAGTTCGTTCGGTCAATGGGAGCATCGATCGCCGCCGCATCGGTGGCGGCGGAGTCGCTCGCCGCGCAGGTGACATCGGCACAGCGCCGCTCCGGTTCGGAGCGCCTCCTGGTCGACAACCCGTTGCATCCGACGCCAGCGCCGGTCGGCGTCGATCGGCTGCCCCTCGCGTGGTACAAGGCGCAGTCGAAGAAGCTCCGCGATCGAGCGCGCGCACGTGGCGCCGACGCGGTGCTCCTGCAGAGCGACACGAACCTCGTCTACTTCACCGGCTGCTTTCGCGGGAGCGGCGAGCGCACGACATGGGCGCTCCTCCCCGTGAACGAGACAGACACGGCCTACTGGTTCTCGCCCGCTATAGACCGCGACCTCATCACCTCGTGGTGGTGCACGGAGAACGATTACTACTTCTGCTATCCGCACGCCGAGGGCGGCTTCCCGAATCGCGGAGAGCTCGCGCGCGGCAAGCGGGTCGATCTCTGGGAGTGGGTGCTCGGCAAGCTCGCGGCACGCGGGCTCGGTGACAAAACCATCGCGCTCGACCGAGAGCTTGGTCCCTCGGCGCAGCGAACGTGGAGCCGAGTGCTGCCGTCGGCGCGCGCGATCGACGTGTCGGACGAGTGCCTAACGATGCAGGTGATCAAGACACCCGAGGAGATCGCGCTCACGCAGCGCGCGTACCGCTACTTCGACCGCATCCACGCCTTCGCTCGCGACTACATCCTCGAGCACGGCACGAGCACCACCGACTACCAGATCGGCCAGGCGCTGTCGTCGTACGGCATCAACCTCATGATGAGGGACGTGAAGCGCGACGGAAAACCTCACAGCGCCGTCGGCATGGAGGTGACCGGCAACTACGTGCGGACGGGAGTGGCGACGGCGTATCCGCACCCCAACCAGTTCTTTCACGCGAAGGTCGAGCGCGGACAGCCGCTCTACGTGAACTGCGACATCCTCCTCGGCGGTTATGGGGGCGAGGGATATCGCAACTACATACTGCTTCCGTCCACGCAGCAGCACGACCGCATGTGGCAGGTCGTCGCCGACACGGTGCAGATGATCGTCGAGGAGACCAAGCCGGGCGCGGTCTGTTCGGAGATCGCGTACAAGGTCCACGCCTACCAGATCAAGCAGGGGATGCAGGAGCTGATCTATCACCGCCCGGGGCATGGCCAGGGTCAGAACTTCGTCGGCCACCAGCCGCCGTTCCTCGCCCTTGGCGATGAGACCGTGATCGAGAAGGGGATGACGTTCTCGGTCGAACCGGGGCTTTACGATGCGAAGGCGGGAATCGGGATCAATCCGAGCGATCGCCTGGTCGTGCTCGACGATCGCGCGGTGTTGATGAGCCGGATCCCGTTCACGAAGGAATGGAGCTACCTCAAGGTGTAGGGCGACGGTCGGTGCCATGAGCATGACGCTGATTCTCTGGAAGGGGCCGCTCGTCGACGATCCGGACGAGGTGGCCCGGCTCCCCTCGAGCCGTACTACGAGCGTAGCGACGACAGCGCGTTCGAGCCGAGCCCGGACATCGCCGCAGTCGCGAACGAATTACTGCGACGATTTCCCGATTTGGAGAACGGGCCGTGGGCGGACGAGCTTCCCCCGGAAGCGGTCGATCGCGTCCTGCTCCTCAACCCGGAGACCGGATGGAAGTGGACGTCGAGCACATCGGCGGGCTCGGCGATCCGATCGAAGCGGGCGTGCCGTGATCTTATCGTCACATCCTTCAGCGAGACGTCTACCGGCGTCAGGATGCTGAACGGAGCGCAACGGTCAACGCATGGATGACCATGACTGAGATCTCGTCGGCCGAGGCACGTCGGCTCGCGCTTGTTTCGCTGGGGTTCGGGGTGAAGAAGCCAGCGCGCGCGGGACTGGCCCACGTGCGTGCGACGGCCGCGCGACTGAGCGCCATCCAGATCGACTCGGTGAACGTTCTCGCCCGCGCGCACTACCTTCCGACGTTCTCGCGATACGGGCCGTACCCGATGTCCGCTCTCGACGATCTCGCGCACCGCAAGCGAGAGTTGTTCGAGTACTGGGGCCACGCGGCGTGCTTCCTTCCCATCGAGCTGTATCCGCTCATGCGCTGGCGGATGAACGGACAGATCGAGGGATGGGCAGGAATCGAGAAGAAGCGCAAGGACTTCATCGAAGCCGTGTATCGTGAGGTCGCCGAGCGCGGATCGATGTCGGCCGGCGAGATCTCGATCGGCGGCAAGAGCACCGGAGCCTGGTGGGGCTGGTCCGAGGGAAAGCGTGCGATCGAGATCCTGCTCGCACAGGGACGCGTCGCGGTCGCCGGACGTCGGAACTTCGAGCGGTTGTACAATCTCTCGGACCGGGTGTTTCCCAAGGCAGTCCTCGAGGCGAGCCCGGTCGCCGACCGAGACGCGAAGAAGGAGCTGCTCGTTCGCGCGACCCGCGCGATGGGCGTCGGGACCGCGAAGGACATCGCGCAGTACTTTCACGTCGATGCGTGGTGGGATCGGTCGTCGGTGAACGGCCGCCGGCCGCCCGCGACGACACATCTGCTGTTCGACGAGCTCGTGGAGGACGGCCGCCTCGAGCGCGTGCGTGTCGAAGGGTGGAAGCAGCCGGCGTTCGTCGTTCCGGGCGTGCGGATTCCGCAATCCGTCGACGCGCGTGCGATCGTGTCGCCGTTCGATCCCGTCTTGTGGGAGCGAACGTGGACGAGCGCCATCTTCGGCTTCGCATACCAGATCGAGATCTACGTGCCCGCCCCGAAGCGCATCTATGGGTACTACGTGCTGCCATTCCTGATGGGGGACCGATTCGCGGCGCGCGTCGACCTCAAGGCGGATAGGAAGACGTCGACGCTGGTCGTGCACGCAGCGTATCTCGAGCCGAAGGCCGATGCCGGCGAGACGGTCGCTGCGCTGGCGGACGAGCTTCGCTCGATGGCAAAGTGGCTGTCGCTCGAGTCGTTCGCGGTGCGGCCGAAGGGGAACCTGGCGCGGGGGTTGAAGCGCGCGCTGACCCTGCGCGCGGATTGAACCTGGCGGGATGTCGTTCTGTCGCGCCATGCGCCACGGCCCAATGGCCGGCGAACGAAGGCGAAGCCCTGAACCCACCGCGCAATCGGGGCTGAGACGAGCGTGTTTCGTCGACCGTTGCGTCAGAAGTAGACGGCGAGCATCACGCGCATGAGCGAGGCGGCTACGGTGGTAATGTCTTGTTTCGAGGTCTCCTCGTTGCCGGTTTGAAAGACGACCGTCTGCTTTCGCTTTCCGTAGCTCGCCTGGAGCTCGCCCGTTCCGCCGAGGCTTATGTGGGGCGTGAGGAAGTACATCGCACCGAGCTCGCCATACGCGCCCCCGCTCCACACTTTGGAGTTCACCGCCTCGGCGTACGACGTCCGAAGGCCGGCGCCGACAACGGGTCGGAGCCGGTCTGCCCCCGACCCGCGGTAGTTTCGCACGCCGAATCGTGCGCCCACGTTCGCGTTCGTGCCGGACAGGAGAGGGATCGTTCCCTCGGAGTCCCCCAAGTGCGAGTAGGAGATGTCCGCGCCGAACAAGAACGCGACGTTGGGCGACCGAAAGCGCAGGATCGACGCGCCACTACCCGAGGTTCCAACAAACCCCTCTGCCCCCCACGTTCCCGCGTGAGGCATGCTGTCGGGCGACGCGTGTTGGGCGTGGACGAGCGCCGGCGTGATGAACAACGAAAGACGGATGGCGAGAAGGCGTACGTGCATGGTCAGGCCAGTGGTTAAGGAAAAGCCTACAAGTCCGAGGCGATCCGTGTCAGCGTCGGCTTCTTCGAGCGCACGGTCCACAGCGGCAGCGATTTCGTGCTCGATATGCCGCGTTGTTAGACGGACGTTGTGCGAGAAGTTCCGGAAGCGGTGTTGGCAATTCCGTTCTCGCGGCGGCGGTGTCGACGTTGAATCATGGAGGCTGTTGCTCACACACACTCCAGCAGCCATGACTCGCTCAGCGTCCGTCGCCGTAATCGCGCTTTTGCTCGTGGTTCGAAACGCCACCGGCCAGCCGGCATTGCCGGACGGTCCGAGCCACGCGGGCGTGCTCATCACTCCATCTTTTACGACGAAGCACGACAGCGTGTGCTCCTGACGGGCGGCTCGGCCGTCGACAGCCGCCGCAACGTCATGGAGTTCGACGATCTTTGGAGCTTTGACGGATCCGCCTGGATCGCGCTCGGGCCCCCGGGTGATCCGATGTCCGGCATTCGGATCCAAGCCGACGCGCAGCACCGCATCTACTCGTTAGGTGGTTTCGCGGACTTCGGGAACGGTGCCCTACGGGTATTGGAGAACAATCGCTGGCGACGGCTTCCCCCGAGTCCATCGGAAGCGATGATGGGGGAGCCGGGATTCGTGTTCGACGCAGCGCGAAATCGGTTCGTCGCGTTTGGCAGCTCGGCGGCCTCGGCGGATGTGATCGCGCAGGAGCGAACCGGCCTAACGCTCCGTGACCTCGTGGCGCGAGTCAACGGGATCGTGGACAACACCAACGACCTGATCATCCAGCTCCAGGGACTGAAGCAGCAGCTCGATTCCGGAGGCCGTCGTGTCGCGCCGGGGCCGCAGGCGCTGGCACTCGTGGACAGCACGATCAACGAGCTTACGCATTTCCGTGACTCCACCCTAACGAGGCCCGAGCCGGTGATGGGCTATCGTCAGTACCCGCGGCTTCGCGCGGAGGTCACGACGGTCGCCGGCATGGTGTGGCGCGGGATTCACGCACTGACAGCCAGTGAGAAGCTGCGCACGTCGGAGCTCAAGACCGAGACCGACGCGCAACGATGTATGCGGCCGTCGTTGCGGGCGGATATCTGCTGCACGTGCGCTTCGTCGAGCGGAGACCCTGCTCCGAGCTTCGCCTGCGCGACGCTGCGTCGCTGTTGCCGGCCGCATCGGGATCCCGTTCGGCTTTCTCCTGCCGTGCCTGGCGCTGCTTTGGGCGTTAGGCAGGGTGACCATCATTGCGGTCCGCCCCTGGACGTCGCTTGGCCCGCCGCAATCGCGTTGCTGCCCGGCGTGCTTCGCGGGGCGGCCTCCATCGCAGCGCGGAGTCTATGGTTGCCGATCGGTATTCATGCGAGCTGGGACTTCCTCCCGGGCAACGTTGCGGCTGATGCACCCGGCATCTTCCAGATCGAGTACCGCGGGCCGCGTTGGCTGACGGGCGGCCCACTCGCACCGGACGGATCGCTGCTCGAAGCGATCCTCATCCTCCCGCTATCCGTCGCACTGCTCCGGGAGGCGCGCCTGCGCGGGCGGATTCATGGTGGACCTGACACGCGCGCGTCTCCCACGTCGCCCGACGCACCTCGACGAACGGAGTGACAGGGATGAGCCGTGGGCATCGCGGTTCGCGCGTTACTGCGGCTGGCCGTCAACCAGCCGGCGCTGGTTCCGCAATTGATCGACCCGCCACATGCGCCAGCTCGAGTCGTGTCTCACCCACGTCTCGCGCTGCGTCACCCATGTCTCCACGTGGTGTACGAGGTTGTCCGGACGCAGCGCCATCCGGTCCAGGTGCTGGGACACGATCGCGAACGCCGTATCGCCGCGGACGTCGAGGCTGTCGATCGTGAACGTAATTTGATTCCACTTGCGGACGCCGTTCATTATTCCGGTGATGTACAGCTCCATCACGCGGCGGTCTTGCGTCGCTCCATCCGGCGTCACGGCGTGAAAGTCCGGAGCGCGGAGCGCCATAACCGCGGCCAGGTCCCACCGCATGAACGCGGCGGTGTTTTCCTTGTACGCGTGTTCCAATTCGGCGCGCACCGCCCGTAGCGCCGACAGGTTATCGGTCCGACTGGACTGAGCGGACGCGCACGGAACAGCGCCCGAGATCAAGAGCAGCAGAGAAAGATGCTTGCGCATAGGTCTCATTTCGAGGTCGATAAGATGCCTCGACTCGCGCGACCGTTTGGTTTCACATTCTGCGTTCGCAGACTGCCTACTTGGGACACTTCGCCCAGTGAAACCGTTGCGCCGGCCAGCTGCGCTGGGCCATCGCGTCTCGTGGAAGGACCGCGCAGTCCGGTGCGCACACTGCATCGCGCCTAACGCAGGCCAGATACGGGACGAAGAGCGGATTCCGCGCCCCGAGCCACGCGCGCAGCGTCGGGGGGCAGTACGGATGCATCACGACGTAAGGAATACCTTTATGATGGGAGGAGCCGTATGACCACGAAGCGATTCGAGTCGAACGTCGTGCGAACCAGGACGAAAGCCGACGTCCCCGTTCCTTTCGATCCTAACGCGCGGACGGGCCTCGAGACGCTCGCCGGGGAGGCGGCGCGCGACACGACGTCGTGGGCGAAGGCCGCGGCCGTTCTGACGTCGTTAGACGCAGATGCATGCGGAGGAACGAAGATCATCTCGCGACCGGTCACCTCTCACTCGGCGCGCAACGCCACGTTAGGGTCCACGCGCGCCGCACGTAGCGCAGGGGCGAGACTCGCCACGACGGCCACCACGAGCAGGACGCCAACCACACCGGCGTAGGTGACCGGATCCTTCGCCGACACGTCGTAGAGGAGCGGCGATACCTTGCCCGCGAGCGCCAGCGCGGCCGCGGCTCCAAGCGCGAGCCCGACGATCACCACCCGCACGCCCTCACCCACGACGAGCCGCAATACCGTCCCGGCGCTCGCGCCGAGTGCGACGCGCACGCCCAGCTCCCGCGTGCGCTGCGAGACGTCGTACGCGACGACGCTGTACAAGCCGATCGCCGCCACCACGAGCGCGAGCACGCCGAAGATCGTGAACATCGTCGCGCCAAGCCGCCACGAGCGCATCTCGGGCGCGACGATGCCATCGAGCGTGCGGGTGCGCACGTACGCGAAGCCTGGCGCCACGTCCTGAAGCGCACGGCGCACGGCCTCAGTCCGTGTAGCGGCATCGCCGCGCGTGCGAATGAACAGCCGCGAGTCTGGCGTCGGCACGTACGTCGCGGCCACGTACACGTGGCGGCCAGGCCCTTCACTGAAGTCCGTCCGGATGTCACCGGACACTCCCACGACGACGTAGCACGGACCGTCAGCCACGAGCTTCACGCACTTGCCTAACGGGTCTTCCGACGGCCAGATCCGGCGCACGGCCGCCTGGCTCAGGACGGCCACAGGCTGGCCGCCGGCCCGGTCGGCGTCCGTGATCTCGCGGCCACGAATGAGCGGCGTACCCATCGTCTCGAAGTACCCGGGACCGACCGGATTGATGTAGAAGAGATCGCGGAGCGAGGCCGTGTCGATCCCGGGCACGACGAGGAACTGATTCCACTCGCTGCTGAACGGAATCGTGAGCGTGTGGGTGGCGTGCTGCACGCCCGGCACCGTCAGGGCACGCTCGCGAAGGCGCTCCATGATCGCGATGCGCCGCGCAGAGTCGATCGGCGTGCCGCGCTCCGCCAACTCCGCGACGATCACATGCTCGGGCTGAAAGCCGAGATCGAGCGACCGCACGTTGTTGAAGCTGCGCACGAACAGTCCGGCGCCGATGAGCAGCATGACAGAGACGGCGCCCTGCAGCACCAGCAGCGCGCGGCGCATCGGCGAGCCGCGAAGGCTCACGCCGCGCCCACCGGTGCGGAGGTCGGAGACCACGTCGGCGCGCGAGACCTGGCGCATGGGAGCGAGCCCCGTCATGAGCCCGGCGACGAGCGCGATCATCACCGTCACGCCAATGACGCGCGGGTCGAGCGCCGCCGCTGTCCATTCGACATCGGGCAACAGCAGGCCGCGAAGCAGGCCACCACCCCACTGCGCAACGAGAACGCCGACAGCTCCTCCGACAATCGCGAGCAGCATGCTTTCCGACAGGAGCTGTGTCAGCAGCCGGCCGCGTGACACGCCGACCGCGAGTCGCACCGCGATCTCGCGCCGGCGACGGATGGCGCGCGCGACGAGCAGGTTCGCGACGTTCGCGCACGCCATGAGCAGCACGAGCACGGACACTCCAACGAGCCACACGGCAACCCTCGCTTCCTGGCTGCGCCTTGGGCCCCGGTCCTGAATGATCGACGCAAGCTCCGCCCGGGCGCGCAGGGAATCCGGCCCGGGCACTCGGCCGGGCGGCTCGAGCGGGCGCTGTGTCTCGAGGCTCAGGCGATACGCGTTCGTGAAGTCCGCCGAGGCCGCCTCGACGCTCACGTTAGGCTTGCGTCGCACGAGCGTCTGCAGCCATCCCACCCGGTATGATTCGCGCCAGTTGTCGACGCCCATTTCCGCGAAGACGTCGGCGCCACCGGCGGTGATCGGGACGAATGCGGCAATGGAACGCAGGGAGATGCCGCTGAAGCCGGGCGGTGCCACTCCGATGATGGTGTAGTCGGAGCGCCCGATCCGGATGGCCTTACCGATGATCTCGCGGGCGCCGCCGAAATGCGACTGCCAGTAGCCGTAACCGAGAACGGCGACTGGCGTGCCTTGTGGTAACCGATCTTCAGCCGCGGTGAAGAACCTGCCGAGCGCAGGCTGGACGCCGAAAAGCGGCCAGAAGCTCGCGCTGACGAGCCCAGTCCGTTCCTCGCGAGCGGCCTCACCGCTGCCGAACACCAGCTCGGTCTCGTACTGCGCCGCGATCTCGGACGCACTGCGCGCGTGCTTGATCAGGTCCTGGTACCGGGCGTACGACTGGTTGGTACCGATCATCACCCCGAAGTTGTCGCCGTTCGCCGTGAGGTAGACTCGATGCACCTCGTTAGGCGCACGGAGGTACGCGGGCGGCTGCAGGAGCAGCCGATCGACGACGCCGAACATCGTGGCGTTCGCACCGGTCCCGAGCGCGAGCGTGAGGACGACTGCCGCGGTAAAGCCGGGATTCTTTCGCATACCGCGCGCGGCGTAACGAAAATCTTGGGCCGCGTTGTCGAGGATTTCGCGGAGCTCCATACGTGTCTCGCGGCGGGTGGCCGAGCTCGTTAGGGTAAGACGCGCCAGCTCGACGTTCCCGAAGCGTCGCCGCGCTTCGGAACGGGCGGCGTCCGCTGACATGCCGCGCGCCATGAGCTGCGCTACGCGCGCCTCGAGATGGAACGCGATCTCCGCGTCCACATCCTGCTCGGTGAGCGCCGAGCGGTGAATGGCAAGCCGGAAGAATCGGCGGGCGCGGGACGGAAGCATCGTAGAATCCTGCGTGCTGCGCGGCACGGCCTGACGCCGCGTTAGGTTGAACGTGCGGGCGTTCGCGAGGCGGCGGTGAGAATGCCACTCACCATCTCGGAGTAGCGAACCCATCGCGCCGTCTCCGCCCGGAGGTGGGCGCGCCCGGCCGACGTCACGGCGTAGTATCGGGCACGCCGATTGTTTTCCGTGACGCCCCACTCCGCGACGATGAGCCCCCGCTCTTCCATCCGGTGAAGAGCGTGGTAGAGCGCGCTGTCATCGACGTCGAGCGCGCCACCGGAGCTATCCTCGAGCCAGGTGGTGATCTCGAAGCCGTGCATGGGCCCCCAAGAGAGTGCCTTGAGCACGAGGACGTCCAATGTGCCTTTGACGAGCGCGAGTGGGTCAGCGGCCGGTGACATCCTAGAGTTTCCCCTGAAAGTCTAGGGGGAAAATGAGGGACGACCGTGTGGCGGTCAAGTCCGTGCCGGGCTCCCCAGCCGATCGTCCGGGTTCCCTGAAGGGCAGCCTTTGGTTAAGACCAAACGCAGATTACGCCCACTAAGGAAGAGACGGATTCAAAGCATGTCGCTCATGCCGCTCATGCGTCTGACCCCTCCGGTCTGGATGGGTGCCCACCGCGCCGAGGAAGCCCCTACTCACCACTCTAGTATCCAGAACCCAGGGGTCGAACGCATGAGCGGCATGAGAGAAATCCTGAGCATCTGAACGATCTTGTCGGAGGTCTCGATGTCCTCGGTCTCCATGTCTCGATGCCTCGCAGCCCTGATCGCGGTATTGACGTGCACTCCGGCCGCCGGGCGCGCTCAAGCCTCGGTAGTCATCCGGAACGTCACGGTGATTCCCATGACACCTGGCAGCGGACCTTCCGCCCGCCAGTCCGTGATGATCCGCAACGGCCGAATCGCTGAGATCGGCCCGTCGACCCAGGTCAGCGTTCCCGTCGGAGCGAGTGTCCTGGACGGTACCGGCAAGTACCTGATTCCCGGTCTCTTCGAGATGCACGCGCACACATCGAAGACGCGGGCCTCCGCGCTCGGGCTGTACGTCGTGCACGGCGTGACCACCATCCGGGATCAAGGAAGCGAACACGCCGAAGTGCTCCGCTGGCGGCGAGAGATCCGGGACGGCACACGCGTGGGCCCGCGAATGCTCATCGCGGGGCCCTACCTGGAATCGCTCCGGAACATCCAGCGGATGCGCCGCGACCCGCCGGAGTCGCGCGTGGAACCGTTCGAGCGCGCCCGCATTCCCATCGGCTCGCCGGCGGACGCCCGCCGCGTGATCGACTCGCTCGCCACTCTGGAGATCGACCACTTCAAGGTTCGCACGGTGCAGGACAGCGCGACGTACCTCGCGCTCGCGCGTGCCGCGCACGCGCACGGCAAGCGGCTGGTCGGGCACTATGTCGCCGCGTCGCCCGCGCTCTTTCTCGAGGCAGGTCAGGACGGCGTCGAGCACGGGTTCCCGCTCTCGTTCGACTCGCTCCCTCGCGATCAGCGGATGGCGTTCTGGCGCGAGCTCGCGAGGCGCGACGTCGGCGTGGTGCCGACGGTCGTCGTGGTGATCGAGTCCGTGTTCCGACCGCTGAGCTACCTCCAGGCGCTCGTTGCGGACACGACGGGCGCCACGCATCCGCTCCGGCCCTACCTCTCGAAATTCATGATTCTCGACTGGCGCGAGCAGGTGGAGGAAGTGACAACGCAGCGTCGCACTCTCCTCGAGCGCGCCTGGCCCATCTGGCTCAGGCAGGTCCGCGAGATGCGCGAGGCCGGCGTGCGGATCATGGCCGGCTCCGACGTCGCGGTGCTGAACATCTTCCCTGGCCCGTCGCTCCACGAGGAGCTGCGACTCTTCGTCGATTCAGTGGGCATGAGTCCGATGGAGGCGCTCGCGAGCGCGACTCGAAAACCCGCCGAGTGGCTCGGATTGGCGGATTCCGTCGGAACGATCACACCGGGCAAGGTGGCCGACCTCGTTCTGCTCGATGCCGATCCACTCGCCGACATCGGCAACACCCGGCGCATCTCGGCCGTCGTGTTGCGTGGGAAGCTCTTTCGGCAGGGCGACCTCGACGCATTGCGTGCAGCGGTGCGCGCCATGCCGGACATCCGCGAGAACGACTGGGTGCGGGAGAGGAAGGTGCCCTAACGAGACGGTCACGGCTTTCTGCCGCCCAGCCACAGCAACGCGTCGATGATCAGCCGATCCTGGACCGGGTTGCCGAGCGTGTGCGACAACGTCCTGTTGGTCGAGTCGTACTTGTGCTCGTAGTCGATGTCGTTGTGGCCCATGTTGAAGTAGATCATGCGGTACTTCCGGTTGGTCCACACGACCGGGTAGTAGCCGCCGTGCCAGATCTCGTGCGGGTTGGGACCCGTCCCCAGCGGAAAGCTGGTCGAGTCGATGGAGAGGAGAATTTCGATGTCGGGATTCTCTCGCAGGTCCTTCTGCCAGCGGTACCACTCGTTAGGTGCGGAGCGGAACGTCTCGGGCAGGTGACGCGTCACCGGATGCGCCCGGTCTTCGACTCTCAGCGTTGCCGACGTCGGGCGCCACGTGTTGCTGACGTACTGCCCGGAGCCGAGCAACGTGTCGTGATACCAGCTCCAATTCGCCGGATACGCCGAGGGCGTCAGAGCGAAACCGGCGAAGTGGAAGCCCATCCAGGCTCCCCCATGCTCCATGTACTTCTGGAAGGCGGCTCGCTGTGCGGGGTCTTCGGGACGCGTGTCCAGGAAGACCACGACCTGATACCTGGAAAGGAAGGTCGAGTCGAGATTGCTCCAGTTTGACGTGGTGTCGTAGCCGAAATGGTATCGCGCTGCGATCTCCGGAAACCAGCGCGCGGCTTCCCGCACGAAGCTGATGTGCGCGTCGTCCTTTTTCGCGGTAAAGAACGCAATGACTCGAAAGGCGCGCGTGCTGTCCTGGGCGCTGGCGGCCCGCGGGGAGCTGGAGAGCGCCGCGACGACGGACGCGCCGAGGGCGAAGCTGGTGGCGAGGTTGGTCATGGCGGGCAAGCTGCAGCGCGAGTACGGGCGCGTCCAGCGGACTATTCGCCGGCGCACCTCGCTCAGCCAAATCAGACCGCTGCTCGCCGGAGCCGGTTGCTGCACTCCCGGCTCCGCGTCGGCCGATCAATGCGAGCGCACGCGAGAGGCCTTCCGCTCGCGACCCGAAACCGGAGAGGCATTTCGCAGCGTCACCGAGACGACGTACCGCGGCACGTCCGGTGGCCATTCCTCCAGCTCGGCCGCCGAGTCGCTCAGCAGCTTCCCGACGCGCTTCCACTCGAGTTGGTCGATGAACGCGATCTGCTCGAATTCCTTCCGGGTGCCGTTAGGCGTCTGGATCTCGACTTCGCTCAGCATGCGGCCGATGTCGATGATTTTTTGACCCGCCGGCGTGGTATCGAACAGCTGCTCGATTTCGGCCTTCTCCATGTCATCCAGCGACAGGCCGTTCTCGCGGAGGTGTGTCTCGAGCGCGTGGCCCGCGGAGAGGATGCCGGTCAGGCGCGGAAAGATATCCATGCCATAGGCCGTGGGCCGAAAGACTCCGGCCCGTTGGTGCTTGCTGGCAACATCTTCGAGGTTGGATTCGCCGATGAGGACACCGGCGTGATAGAAGGTGTATGGCATGGACGCACGGTATGGCCTTCCGTGCCGAATGCGTCATCGAAACACAGCGCCTCGTATCAAAAACTTCTGCTACTTGGTGAATGCGAAGCGCGCGATGTGTGCCCCGGTCGCGGATCGGCTCACGCCGAGTGCACGACGTCTTACGGTTTTGGCGCGGAGACCAGCCGCTGAAAACCGGGGTTGCCGCGCAGCGGATCCCATGTCGGGTCGGCGCGGAGCTGGTTGACCGACACGTCCGAGGGGATCGACAACAGGTACGCGAGCCGCTTGACGGCGGCGTCGGTCTCGCCGACCACCATCTCGACGTAGGCATAGTCCTCCTGCAGCTCCGGCCCGTCTGACGCATCGCGGGACACGGGGAGGATCTCGGTAGATCGAGCCGCTTCGCGGAGCGCATCGGCTTTGCGCCCGAGCTGCGCGTACGCGACGGCCAATTGCATTCGCGGTCCGGCTTCGTTGGGGTCGGCGGCGACGCGCCGCTCGAGGATTGTCCGCGCGGAGTCTGCGTACGCCCGTTCGCGCTCAGCATGCCCGTGGCGCCGCGCCCAATCAGCGCTCCATACCATGAACTGCGCGGTGTCGCCGCGAAAGAGGTCCGGCGTTAGGCTCCGCAACACTGCGCTGTCCCGTGCCGTATAGCCGACGAGCATCGCGGCCCGGAATCGGAGCCGGTCGATGATTTTCCCCGCGTCAGGCAGAGCCATCCCATCCCGCAGCGAACGCCGCGCCGCCTCCACGTCGCCGTTCGAACCGATAAGGAAGAGCGCCCGGTCTGCATAAATGCCCGCCCATCGCGGGTTCAGTGCGAGCGTCCGGTCGAGATAGCGAACGGCGTCGGGATAAGCGCGCATCGAGGCACGGACATTGGCCATGAAGAACGCGAGCTGCGGCGTGCGCGGGTCGAGCTCCATCGCGCGCGCCAAGCCTCCCGCCGCCTCTGCCAAGCGTCCTTGACGACGGAGCACGGCCGCACGCGCGGAAATCAGCTCGCCGCTCCCCGGTTGACGCTTCAGACCGATCGAGAATTCGCGCACGGCTCGATCGTAGTCCCTGCGACCCCAATAGTAGTAGGTGCCGAGGGCGAGACGCGCTTCGGGGAGCTCGGGATCGAGGCGAACCGCGATCTCTGCCGCATCGCGCGCGAGCGCGAGACGCCTCGCCGTTCGATCCGTGCTCGCCCAGTAGAGGTCGGCGTGTGTCTTCGAGAGTCGCGCGAAGGCGAGCGCGAACTTCGGATCGAGCGCGACGGCTCGCTCGTACATCTGCACCGCACGTGGCGAGTTGTTGACCGCGTCCTCCTCGGCGGTGCGGAGCGCCTCTCCGCGCAGGAAATATGAGTACGCCTCGAAGTTCTCGGTCGGCGTGACGGAGATCGCTTGTCGCTCGCGATCCTCGAGCGCGATTTCCAGAGCTGCCGCCACGCGCTCACCGATCTGGCCTTCCACGTTGAACAGGTCCTCGGTCTTCGCCTCATAGTGGTCGGCCCACACTGAGCTGCCGTCGCGCATCCGCACCATCTCGACGGTGACACGCACCCGCCGCGCGGTCGTGTCCGCACGATCCCACCGGACGCGTCCCTCGAGCAGGTAGTCGACGCCGAGCTCGCGGCCGATCTGGTCGTGTGGTTTCGTCGTGTTGCGGTATCGTCGCGTACTGCCGGGCGACATCACACGCACGCCGGCAACGCTCGTCAGGCGGCTCGCGAGCTCGTCGCTCACGCCCTGAGCGAAGTACGCGTCCTCCGCGGGGCCGACGTTCTCGAACGGGAGGACCGCGAGCGTCGGACCGGATGCCGCCGTCGGCATCGCGCTGGCCGGACCGGCCGTCGGACCCGCCGAGGTCGCGGCGACCGTCCGGGCGGTGGTCAGCGCTCGTCGGAGCGCCGCGATACCGACCCCGACACCCAACGTGGCGACCAGCGCCGCGGCGGCGAACCATGGACGGCGCCACATGAGACGCGTCGTGTGGCGCTGCGGACCGTCGCCAACGCCTGGCGACGCTGGGGCTGCCGCGGCGCCTAACGCTTCGGCGAAGGCGGTCGTGCTCTGGAACCGGGCGTCGACATCGTGGGCCAACGCTCGGGCCACCACGGCGTCCACGGCCGGCGGCAGCTCCGGGCAGTGCGCGCTCGGTGCCGGCGGCGGCTCGGCCTCGGGGTCCGCGATCCCGTAGACCCCCGCGGCGCCGAACGGGAGCTGCCCGGTGAGCATCTCGAACGCCATGCAGCCCAGGCTGTAGACGTCGCTCCGGGCGTCCACGTCCACGCCGCGCGCCTGCTCCAGGCTCATGTAGGCCGGTGTGCCGATCGCCAGCCCCGCCACGGTCAGCGGGGACGTGGGGTCATGCGCGCTCTCCGAGTGCTCCACCCGCTCCGCCTCGCCGCGGGCGAGCGCGATCGCTTTCGCCACGCCGAAGTCGGCGACGACGACGTGGCCGCCGTCGGTGAGCACGTTGGCCGGCTTGATGTCGCGGTGCACGACGCCGTTCGCGTGCGCGTAGGCCAGCGCGTCCGCCACCTCGCGCACGATCGCGACGACGTCGGCGAGCGGCAGCCGGCCCGCGCGCTCGAGGCGGTGCTGCAGCGACTCGCCCGCAATGAACGGCATCGTGAAGTACACGAGGCCGTCGGCCGACTCGCCGGCCGCGAGCAGGGGGACGATGTGCGGGTGGCGGAGCGCCGCGGCGAGGCGCGTCTCGCGGTGGAAGCGCTCGATGCTCAAGCCCGCGCCGAGCTCGGGGGGAAGCACCTTCACCACCACCTGCCGGCCGAGGCGCGTCTCCTCGGCGACAAAGACGCGGCTCATGCCGCCGCCGTGGAGCTCGCGCTCGACCCGGAAGGCGGTGCCTAACGCGGCCTGCAGCTGCGCAGCGAGGTCCGGCGTGTCGCGCTCGGAGGCGCGGATGAGGGGCGCCTCGAGGAAGTCCGCGTCGCCCTCGTGCGCCGCGAGGAGCGACTCCACTTCCGCCCGAAGCTCCGCATCGCTGCCGCAGGCCTCGGCGATGAAGGCCGACCGCTCGGCCGAAGGGTGCTCGACAGCGTCGGCGAAAATCGCGTCGATGGCGCGCCAACGTTCGGCGCTGATCGGCGCATCCGGCCGTCGCGTTGTCACGTTAGGCCGTCGTGAGCTCCCGCCGGAGCCACGCGCGCGCGGTAGTCCACTCGCGCTTCACGGTCGCCGGGGACGCATCCAGCGCCTTCGCCGTCTCTTCGATGCTCAGGCCAACGAAGTAGCGGAGCTCGACCAGGCGGGCCTTTCGCGCGTCCTGGGCAGCGAGGCGGTCCAGCGCTGCGTCGAGGGCGACGACATCCACCACGTCCTCGGCAACGGCCACGCGGTCGGCGGCACCGAGTGACAACGGTCGGGCATTTCCTCCGCGCTTCGCTCGTTGACGAGCGCGCGCGTGGTCGACGAGCACCGATCGCATCACCATCGCCGCGACGGCCAGAAAGTGCGAGCGGCTTTCGGCCCCGGCACCTGGCTGGTTGACCAACCGGACGTACGCCTCGTTGATGAGCGCCGTTGGCTGCAGGGTGTACTCGTGACGCTGATCGCGTAAGGCCTGCCGAGCCTGCTGATGCAGGATCGAGTAGACCTCGGGCACGAGCGCGTCGAGAGCCGAGCGATCGCCGCGGCCCCACGCATCGAGCAGGTGGCTGATGGACCGAGGTGAATCGGCCGCCATCGTCCGGAGCGCCGCGGAATCGGGCGCCGCAAGACCGCGGTGGGCGCATGCGCCGCGTGCGGCGGGACGCGGCGGGCTCACACCGGCGTGAGCCGATTTCCCACCGAACGTCGACTATCCAAAATAGGGCTCGACTAATCGGCCACAACCCCCGACGCCGCAGCAGTCGGCAGGTCCATCCATTCACCTTCACGTGGACTCGTCCAATGACGCCCGCTGTCCCTCAAATCATTCCAGCCGGTGTAGTTACGCAAGAGTTCCGGACGCCGGCCACGGTCCGCCGCGGCGTGATAGCCGGCGTCGTCGGCAACATGCTCGAGTGGTATGATTTTGCGCTGTTCGGTTTCTTCGCCGCGCAGATCGGCGCGCACTTCTTCCCGGCGACCAATCCCACCGCGTCGCTGCTTGCGGCGTACGGCACGTTCGCCGCGGGATTCCTCATGCGGCCGATTGGCGGCGCGGTGTTCGGATGGATCGGCGACAAGTTCGGCCGCAAGCAGGCGCTGCTGTGGTCCGTTCTGGCGATGGCCCTGCCGTCCTTCTGCATTGGGCTTCTGCCAAGCGAAGCGACCATCGGAATAGCCGCGCCGGCGCTGCTCCTCGTGTTCCGGCTCCTGCAGGGACTCGCGGTCGGGGGCGAGTACATGGCGTCGTCGGTCTTCCTCGTCGAGGGGGCGGAGCCGGGGAAGCGCGGATGGATGGGAGCGTGGAGTGTGTTCGGCTGTTTCGCCGGTACGCTGCTGGGCTCTGCGGCTGGCCTGCTCGTGAATGCCGCCTTGTCGCCTAACGCGGTCATGGCCTACGGCTGGCGGATCCCGTTCATCGTCGGGATCACCGTAGGGCTCGGCGGGATCGTCATCCGACGCCATTTCGTGGAGCAGGTCCCGCATCAGCCGCCGGCGAAGTCGCCACTCGGCGAATCGTTCCGGATGCACTGGCGGACGATCCTCCACCTCGTGATGCTCGTCGCGGGGCTCAGCGTTGGGTTCTACACGACGTTCGTGTACTCGGCCACTTGGCTCAAGCAGGTGGCCGGTGTTCCTGCTCGAACGGCGTTCGAGATCAACACGCTGGCCATGGCGCTGTGCCTCGTTGTTGTGCTCCCGGCTGGTGGATTGAGTGATCGGGTGGGCCGGCGGCCGGTGCTCATCGTCGTTAGCGGGCTGATGATGGCCCTCGGGTATCCGCTGATGGCGCTGATGGCGCGCGGGCAATGGGCGGGCGTCCTCGTGGGTCAGGCCGGTCTCGCGCTGCTGGTTGCCGCAGCCGCCGGCGTGCTGTCCGCGACGATGGCGGAGCTCGCGCCGTGGCGGGTGCGATGCACGGTGCTCTCCATCTCGTACAACATCGGCGTCGCCTTGCTCGGTGGAACCACGCCGCTCGTCGCCGCGTGGCTGGTGTCGGAGACCGGGTTTGTGCTCGCTCCCGGCGTGTACCTGGCTGTCGCGGGTGGGTTGTCGTTCATCGGCGCTGTCGCGCTCCCGAAGACAATGCCGCATCGCCTGACGACCGAGTTCCAATCCGTCCGGTCGCGACAGTCCCCGAAGGCAGTCGCCTAACCGCATCGAGGCCACCATGACTCCGCATCTCAATCCCTACAGCGTCGGACTCGACAAGAATCCGGCGAACTATGCTCCGCTGACGCCGATCGACTTCCTTGCCTGGAGCGCCCGCGTGTGCCCGAATCGCGTCGCCGTCATTCATGGGGAGCGGCGATTCTCGTGGGCCGAGACGTACGCGCGCGCTCGGCGTCTCGCCTCGGCGCTGGCAGGAGTGGGTATTACGGTGGGGGACACCGTTGCTGCCCTGCTCTCCAACACGCCGGAGCATTACGAGGCACACTTCGGCGTCCCGATGACCGGTGCCGTGCTCAACGCGCTCAATACACGGCTCGACGCGCGCGCCATCGCGTTCATGCTCGAGCACGGGGAGGCGAAGGTCCTCCTCGTCGACCGCGAGTTTTCCGCGCTCGCTGCCGCGGCGTTAGGTATGATCGAACGGCGGCCGCTCGTGATCGGCGTTGACGATCCCGTCTACGACGGCGACGGCGAGCTACTGGGCGTGGAGTACGAGACGTTCCTGAGCCGCGGCGACCCGGAGTACGCGTGGCAGCCGCCGTCCGACGAATGGGACGCCATCGCGCTGAGCTACACGTCCGGAACGACCGGCGACCCGAAGGGCGTCGTCACGCATCACCGTGGCGCGTATCTCAACGCGATCGGGAACGTGCTCGCGTGGAACATGCAGCGGTATCCGGTCTATCTCTGGACGCTGCCAATGTTCCACTGCAACGGCTGGTGCTTCCCGTGGAGCATTGCCGCGCAGTCCGGCACGAACGTGTGCCTGAGAAAGGTGGAACCGGCAGCGATCTTCCGGTTGATGAAGGAGCACCGGGTGACGCACTACTGCGGCGCCCCGGTCGTTCACAACACGTTGATTGCGGCGCCCGCGGAGCTCCGCGAAGGGCTCACGCATCACATCCACGCGATGGTAGCCGGCGCATCGCCTCCATCATCAATGATCGAAGGCCTCGAGCGCATCAACATCGAGCTCACCCACACCTACGGTCTCACCGAAGTGTATGGGCCGAGTGCGGCGTGCACGAAGCAGGAGGAGTGGGAGGCACTCGAGCCTAACGAGATCGCGCTGCGGAACGGACGCCAGGGGGTGCCGTACGTGCTCCAGGGCGACGCCGCCGTGGTCGACCCGCAGCGGATGGAGCGCGTTCCCGCCGACGGCGAGACGATGGGCGAGATCATGTTTCGCGGGAACATCGTGATGAAGGGCTACCTGAAGAATCCCGCGGCGACGCAAAAGGCGTTCGCCGGAGGCTGGTTCCATTCAGGCGACCTCGCGGTCACGCACGCGGACGGCTACATGAAGATCAAGGACCGCGCGAAGGACATCATCATCTCGGGTGGCGAGAACATCTCGTCGCTCGAGGTCGAGGAGGCGCTGTTCCGGCACGCGGCAGTGTTCGCGGCTGCGGTGGTCGCGCAGCCACACGAGAAGTGGGGCGAAACGCCGATCGCGTTCGTCGAGCTCAAGCCGGGCATGTCCGTGCCGGAAGACGAGCTCATCGCGCACTGCTATGAGAGTCTTGCTCGCTTCAAGGTGCCGAAGACGATCGTCTTCGGGCCGTTGCCGAGGACGTCGACGGGCAAGGTGCAGAAGTTCATCCTGCGAGAGCGGGCGAAGTCCGTCGAAGCGATTGTCTGATCCGAGAGCGAAACCCGGGGCGGAACGTCGAATCGCCGACGTTACCGTCCCGGGATCGCGCCGCGGCGCCGGGCGGATGGAGCTCCGGTGCAGTCAGCGCAGCCGATTGCGCTCGACGCCGGTCTTCGTGATCACGACGGGTAGAATCAACCCGCGATCATCGAACCGAAGCTCGTCGATGCTGACCACGCGATGATCACGGTCCGTTTCGCCGAGCGGCCGACGGTGGTACACGATGTACCACTTGTCGCCCACGTTGAGCACGGAATGGTGCCCTGCCCCGGTCGCGACGGTCGAGTCCTGCTGAAGGATCCTGCCCACGCGCTCGAAGGGGCCTGACGGCGACGACCCGATCGCGTACGCGACGGCGTAGTCCGGCCCTGTCCAACCTCCCTCGGACCACATGAAGTAATACTTGTCGTCCTTCGGCAGCATGTACGCGCCTTCGACGTAGCCGGCCGGCGTAATCTCCTTGAAGGTCGACCCATCGGGAAACGGAACGAACCCGGTGAAGTCGTCGTTCAGCTTCGCGATGTTGCAGTGCCGCCAGCCGCCGTAGACGATGTAGTACGAGCCGTCGCGGTCGCGGAACACGTTCTGATCGATCGGCTGCGCTCCGTTGTGGAACGCATCGATCAGTGGCTTGCCCAGGTAGTCGACGAACGGTCCTGCCGGCCTTCGCGATCGCGCGACACCGATCCCGCCACGCTCCTTGTCGCTCTGGATATCGTTCGCGCCGAAGAACAGGTAGTACCAGCCGTCCTTCTCGACGATCGATGGCGCCCACATCGCCCGCCGCGCCCACCTGACGCTGGAGGTATCGATGATGCGCGAGTGCTTCGTCCACGTGATGAGGTCCGTCGACGAGAAGGCATCCATGAATACCTGGCTGTCGTACGGCGCCGAGTACGTGGGGAAGATCCAGTATTGGCCTTCGAACACGTGCGCTTCGGGGTCCGCGTACCAGCCTTGAAGTATCGGGTTGCCGGATCGCGGCGTCTTTGAACAACCGACGCCGCCTAACGGCAGAGCGAGAATCGCCGCGAGAACGAGCCTCGTCGAGGCGCCGGGTCGCGTCGCTAGACCGGGGAACATTCGTCCTGGAATCCTATTCTAGGCCCGAGCTGCACGCAGGAGCCGCATCACCTGAAAGAATACCTTATATGACGGGAGGAGCCATATGACCACGAAGCGATTCGTGTCGAACGTCGTGAGAACCAGGACGAAATCTTACATCCCCGTTCCTTTCGATCCTAACGAGGTCTGGGGCTGGAAAGTCCGACACTACGTCAGGGGGACCGTTGGCGACTGCTCGATCCGCGGGCTCCTTCGCGTCGAGGGCGACAGCTACGCCCTCCCCCTCGGCGCCGCCTGGCTCCGCGACAACCTCATTCCGACCTCAGCGACCATAGATGTCGTGCTCGAGCCGGACGGCCCGCAGTCCGAAGCGCTCGCCGCCGACATCACGAACGCGCTCAATGCGTCCCCGGAAGCAGAGACGTTCTTTCAATCCGTCGCCCCGTTCTATCGAAAGAACTTCCTCCGCTGGATCGATCAGGCCAAGCGACCGGAAACGCGCGCAGCGCGCATAGCCGAAATGGTGACGATGCTCGAAGCCGGCAAGCTCAAGGGCTAGCAATCGCCGTCGTGATCATCCGGCCCTGGCTGCTCCAGCGATCAGCAACAACCCAGTCGCGACGATGACTCCCCCGATGGCCTGCGCGACGCGCGCACCAGCCGGTGCGAGACGTTCGACAGTGACGGCTGTCGCCACGACAGCCATCACGCGCACGTCCATGACTCCGAGAGCCAGCCCGACCGCCGTTAGCCCCGCGCACGCCTGAATGCAGTGGAGACCGAGGCACCATCCATGTCCCCAGGCAGCGCCCGCGTCGACTGACGGCGTTAGGTGGCGACTCGGCACCTCACGACAGAGCGCAAGCTGCCGAGCCTTCCACGCTGTCTGCTGCAGAACACCCGCGATCAGTACAGCCGCGCCGACGACAATCGGTACGATGCGTGCCAGCGCCGGCTTTTCCATCGCGACCGCTGCCAGCACACTGCCGAGCGCAAAGACGATCACTCCGACCACCGCCCAGACCGCGAAGTACCCCACGCCCAAGAGCACTGTCAGCCAACCGAGGCGTGCCGCGCCCGGTCTGCCAATCGACCCGCGGTAGCGCCACAGCATCGGGGTCAACGATGGCAGCATCATCGCCACCATCATTACGACCCACATCCCCACGAACGACGCCGCGGCGCCTAACCAGGTCTGCCCGGTCATGCGCATCCACATCATCGACATCGCCCAACCGCCGGGCATGTCCATCACGCCCATCGCCGACATGGATGCGCACGACGCGATCGTCATCGCCACACTGGCAGCGAAGACGATCGCCGAGACGCCCAGAAATACGCGCCGCGCCACGACTCGCTCAGCGCGCGTCGTACCGGTCGTGATGCCGCCACCACACGCCGTTCTCGTTGCGCCCCTTGGGTGCGCGGTCGAGCCACTGGTACATGCCCCAAAGGCCGTCGAGGCCGCGCGCGTAGGCGGAATACGTGTGGTAGACGACGCCGTCCTCCAGCGCGAACGCGCTCACGCCCGGGCGTTCGCGCGTGTACGTGGCCAGGTCGGTTCCGGTCTGCGCCGCGATCCCGGAAACCGGCGCCTCGCTGCCGCGAAACTTCAGCTCTGGCTCGCGTCGATAGTTGTACTCGATGCCTCCTTCGCGCTGCTGCTTCTCGGTGAAGAAGACGTTGAAGTCCGCGTTGAAGTCGGTGGCGAACGCCGAGGCCCAAGGGAACGTCCATCCCATCCGCTGCTTGAACGCCTGCAGCTTGGGGAGCTCTGCCCGCGACACCGCCGTCAACATCACGTCGTGGTTGGCGAGGTGGGCGGCAATGCCGTTGAACCCGTCCGCGATCGCGGAGCAGGACGGACACCCCGCGGTGTAGTCGGGCCCGAACATGAAGTGGTAGACGAGGAGCTGTGAGCGCCCTCGGAAGAGATCGTTGAGGGAGGCGCTCCCCTCGTCGGTGTCGAATCGGTATTCCTTGTCGACCCGAACCCACGGCAGCTCCTGCCGCCTCCGCGCCACATCGTCGCTCTGCCGCGTGAGCTCCTTCTCAGCCTGTAGCAGCTCGAGCCTCGCGGCGAGCCACTCATCACGCGTTCCGGTCGTGTGCTTTGTCATTGTCGATGTCATTGTTCCTCTCTCCTTCGTGCAAGTCGCCGCGAGTTGCAGCGAGTTGGTGATCGCTGGTGACGAGCTAGAGTTAGCACCGGGCATCGGCCGTGTGAGAGTTACAAGTGTGTCGGGATTCCGATGCTCGTCACTGGGGAGAGCTTCCGTGCGTTGGGCGGGCTCACGGGCGATCGGAGGATTGTCGACATGAGGATTGCTGACGCGCAGCGAGAGATGCGAACCCGATACGGGATGTTCATCTTTCCCGCCACCGAACTATTGCTCCGAGCCGCCGGCGCGCGGGGTTCCCTGAGCGCGGAGAACTCCCTTCGGAGTCTGGGAATGCAGGCGGCATTCGTCCTCCCGCTTTCGATGCCGCTGCTCCTCCCGGTCAGCAGGTATCGCCTCACGTGGTTTTACCCCGCGCTCATGATCCTCCTGGGCGCCCACTATCTGCCGTTCGTCTTCCTTTACGGAATGCGGATGTTCTGGATGCTCGGAGGTATTCTGGTTGGACATGGGCTCCTGATTGCGATGTACTGGTCCCGTACGTTCAGTGTCGGCGCGTGGTGCACCGGAGTGATTCTTCTCGTGTTCGCCGGAATCGGGCGGGCGGTCGCGCAGCGTGAGTATCGGGACGGGGCCAGCTCTCGCTGATGCTCGCGGTGATCGGTTGGCGCGGACTGCAACTAGTGGAGTGGTTGTTAGATGTTGATAGCAGGCGGAGACGGGCAGTATGGCAGTATTGCCATGGCGGACATCGGACTGGCTCACACGATAGAGTCTCCCCATGGCAATACTGCCATATCGCCCTAACCGCCTGCTATCAACACCTCCCACTCAGTCCACTAGTGAAAGCACCAGTGTGACGGGATTCCGATGGACTCGTTGATCACCGCCGCGGCGCGCGCACTCGCCGCTGGCGATCCCATCGGTGCCCTGAAGCGTGTCGCGCTCCGCGACGACGCACCCGCGCTCGCGCTCCGAGGCATTGCGATGGCGCAGCTCGGTGATCTCGTTCGCGCGAAGACTCTGCTGCGAAGCGCTGCGCGTGCGTTCGGCCCGAGAGAGGCCGTGGCGCGCGCACGGTGCGTAGTGGCCGAGGCGGAGATCGCGCTCGTCTCACGCGACCTCACCTGGCCGGAGAAAGCGCTCCACTCGGCGCGCACGACGCTCGAAACGCACGGCGACCGCGTCAACGCTGCGCATGCTCGCTACCTCGAAATCCGACGCCTTCTATTGATCGGTCGCCTAGGCGAGGCGGAGGCTGCGCTGGCCGAGCTCGAACCGGCATCGCTCCCTCCCGCGTTGCGGACTGCTCACGAGCTGGTGGTCGCGGGGATCGCCGTTAGGCGCGCGGAGGCGAAGGCGGCTCGCGCCGCACTCGTCAGGGCCGAGCGGGCGGCGCGTCACGCGAGTATCCCGTCATTGGTGGCAGAGGTCGGAACCGCGTTCCGCGTCCTGAGCACACCCGCCGCACGCCTGATTGCGAATGGCACAGAGCGGCTTCTCATGCTCGAAGACGTCGAGGCGCTGCTGGCGTCGAATCGGGTCCTCGTGGACGCAACACGTCACGTGGTGCGGGACGCCCGTACGGTGGTCTCGCTCGCCGGGCGTCCAGTTTTGTTCGCGCTTGCTCGGACGTTAGGCGAGGCGTGGCCGGGAGACGCGCCGCGGGACGCGCTCATCGCGCGCGCGTTCGGCTCGAAGTTCACCGATGAATCGCACCGCGCGCGGCTCCGAGTCGAAGTCGCGCGGCTTCGCAAGAAGCTTAAGTCCCTCGCCGACGTGACCGCGACGGAGCGCGGGTTCACTCTGACACCTCGGCGCGCACGAGAGATCGCGGTGCTCGCGCGTCCAGTCGACGAGGAGCACGCGGACGTGCTCGCGTTCCTCGGCGACGGCGAATCGTGGTCGAGCTCTGCGCTCGCCCTCGCTCTCGGAGCGAGCCAGCGCACCGTGCAGCGGGCGCTCGACACGCTCGCGGTGGCAGGCAAGGTACAGGCGTTCGGTCGTGGGAGAGCGCGGCGGTGGACGACGCCGCCCGTACCGGGATTCACGACAACATTGTTACTCCCTGCCCCGCTCCCGATCGACTAAGGTGTAAGCATGCGCCGAGCGACCGCCGAGATCATCCGCGAATACGGCCCCTTTCCGGGCGCCGACCACGTCCATGGAGTCACGTACGACGGTCGGAACGTCTGGTTCGCGTCAGGCAACAAGCTGAACGCCGTCGATCCTTCGAGCGGAAGGATCGAGCGTTCGATCGACGTCGCCGCGGATGCGGGAACGGCTTTCGACGGCCGGCACTTCTATCAGCTCGCGGAGGATCGCATCCAGAAGATCGATGCGAAGACCGGCCGCGTGCTGGCCACGATCCCGGCTCCCGGCGGCGGTGGGGACTCGGGACTTGCGTGGGCCGAGGGGACGCTCTGGGTGGGGCACTATCGGAGCCGGAAGATCCACGAGATCGATCCCGAGACCGGGAAGATCCTTCGCACCATCGAGTCCAACCGCTTCGTCACCGGGGTCACGTGGGTCGACGGAGAGCTCTGGCACGGCACCTGGGAAGGTGATGAGAGCGATGTGCGGCGAGTCGATCCGCGAACGGGAGAGGTTCTTGAGCGGCTCGAGATGCCGCCGGGCGTGGGCGTGTCGGGGCTCGAGTCCGATGGCGGCGATCGGTTCTTCTGCGGCGGAGGAAAGAGCGGGAAGGTGAGGGCCGTCCGCCGTCCCAGGGCGTCGGCGCGTTAGGCGCGCCGGTCGCCCCGCTCGCAGCCGGTCACTCTCCGTTGTCGCCCTCGCCCCTTTGCGCGCGAATCGATTCGTGCAGCGTCGTCGCCATCATGCACTGAGCGCGCAACGCCTCGATCAGTCCCTCGGCCTGCTTCGCCTGCACCGACAGTGACCCCGAGCGCTCGAGCACCTGATCGATGACCGAGCGCTGCGCGGAGATCAGTTCCACCGTCGACCGCACGTCCCGCGTGAGCGCTTCGGCGCGAGCGAGTCGCTGCTCGAGCTGCTCGATCTGTCGCTTCCGCTCCACGAAGTCGTTCATCGCTTCGGTGGTGCTCGCAAGGCGTTCCTGCATGTCGTCGAGCAATCCGCGGGCGCTCTCGATGTCACGGCGCGCTGATGCGATGTCGCGAACGTCGTTCGCGGTGCGCTCGGCCATCCCGAAGACGCGCTTGACCTGCGCCTCGACGGCATCGACCGTGGCCTGCCGTCCCACGATCTGCTCCAGCGCCTGCGAGGCCGATGCCTGCGCCGCCTCGCACCGCCGGAGCAGCTCCTCGAGATGCGTCATACGCCGATCCACGTCGCCGAGCGACGCGGCGCGCTCCTCGAGCTGATGCGCGATCTCGGCGAGGCGCTCCGAACGCGATTCGGCGTCGCCGAGGTGCGTCGCCATGTCGCGCGTGAGCTCCTCCAGCTGCCGTGCCGTGTCAGCCGCTTCCCGACGCTCGGCCGATGCGCGCGCGAGGTGCTCCGCCGCCTTCTCGAGCGCGCCCTGGCGCTGCTCGATCTCCTGCCCGAGCACCCGCATCCGCTCGCCAAGCGCGTCCAGTCGTTGTGCGCGCTCCTCGACCGAATCGATGGACGCACCGATCGTGTCCATGCGACGTTCCACACCGTCGACCGCGGTGGTGACCCCCGCGATCGTCGTGGTGACGCGCTCCGCCTCTCCGGCCTGCCGCGCGAGATCCACGAACCGCATCTCGGCGGCGTCCATCCGCGAACGGATGCCCGCGCTGCGCTCGTCGAGCTGAGCGACCGTCGTCTCCATCGCGCCAAGTCGGCTCTGGAGGTCGTCCAGCGAGGACGCGCGATTGTCGATCGCCGCGATCGACGCGTTCACGCGCTCGACGTCGCGGCGCAGCGCGTCAACTGACGGACGCGCGCGCTCCAGTTCGTCCACGCGGCCCCGCAACGATCGCACTCGCTCGTCGGCGTCGCCGAGCCAGGCGCTCGTCTCCGCGTTGATCTCGCGCAGTCGCGACATTTCCGTTACGGCCATCCGAACCTGCTCCAACGCGTCGCTCACCATCTCGCCCGCGCCGTTCAGCGTGGCCAGGTCGCGTGCGACTTCGTCGATCGTCGGTCTCATGCTCTCCACGCGTTCCGTCCGCTCGACGAGCCCGCGCAGCGTGCCGTCGAGCTCTCCCACGTCGTCGCGCACCGCGCGTAGCCGCTCGGCCTGCGCGGAGATGCGGTTGATGTCTTCGGTGAGGTGGGTCACCTGCGAGACCAGCGCCTGCGAGCGGGTCTCGGTCTCGGACACCACCTGGACGGTGCTGTCGAGCGCCGCGACGCGGCTCTCGCACTCGCCCAGGATGCCGCGCAGCTCCGCGATGCGCTCGCCGGTGGCGTCGAGGCTCCGGTTCTCGAGCTCGAAGCGCTCGGTGCTCGCGCGGATTTCTTCCCGCAGGTTCGCGAGCTCGCGCGCAGCATCGCGCTCCGCCTCGTCGAGCTTCTGCTGTTGGGTGGAGATCTCGGTGCTGCGGGCGAGGACCGTGGCATGCAGCGCCTGGACGTCGGCCAGCTTGCTTTCGAGCGCGGCGAGTGCGCGCGCCTGATCCTCCTGCCCGCGGAACGCCGCTGTGAGCTGCGCGTTGAGCGAGGCCACCTGCGATGCCTGGCCGAGGGCGCGCTCTACCATCTCACGATGCGTCTCGAGGGCGGCCGACTTCTGGAAGACCTGATCGGCGGTGGCCTTGAGCACACCAAGTTGGTGCTGTACGTCCGGTAGGCCGCTCGCGAGGCGGAGGAGCGAGTCGAGTGCTTCGTCAGCCGACTTCGCACGCCGCTCGAGCACGTCCATCTTGTTCGCCGTCGTCTGATGACGCTGGTCGATTCCGTCGAGTCGAATCGTGGCGTGCTTGTGCGCGCGCACCACGTCGTCGTGCACCGTGCGCAGTCGCGCGATGTTCTCGGTAAGGTCGCGGACCTGGGACCGGAGGCCGCTGGCGTCGTTGTTCATCGACGCGAACTTCGCATTCAACTCGTCGACGCGGCCCATCTGGTCCCTGAGCTGCAGGACGCTGTCGATCTTGCCCGCGAGGTCGGCGATCGAAGCGGCGATCCGAGCCGCCTCCGCGCTCGCAGCGGCGATCTCCGCCCCGGCCCGCTCCTGCGCCGCCGCCTGCTCCGCCGACCGTGACCGGATCGTGCTCAACTCCCTGGAGGCCTCTTCTGCCCCGGCGAGCTGGCCCTCGAGCTCGGCGATTCGCTTCTCCATGGCCGCGAACTGTTCGCCGCGGTCGGCGGTGGATTCGAATGACTTGAGGGCCTCGGCTGCACGCTCGGCGCGCTCGACCAGCGCCTCGAGCGCCGCGGCGTGGAGTGGCGCGTCGTTCCCACCCGATCCCGATTTCGCAGAACCGTTTACATGCTGGCCGTTGCCATTCGGCACCTGGGGCTTCTTGAAACCGGGGAGCGAAATCATCTGGGAACCTCCGGACGTCGTAAATCGGTCGCGCGCACTCGTCGCGTTGCCGCACCTCGAACCAAGGACGGGTGTCGGCGGACGCCGTCACGGTGCGACACGTGGTGCGCGGGAGCGGCTCGCCACGCGCGATCCATGAGCGTGCGGTGGACTGTGTCGCGTGAGGGCGATCGGTCGAAGCCGATAGAGGCGATGCGGCAGCTGGACCCGCGCCGCCGGCCGACTTCGCGTGGAGCGGTCGACCCTGACGCCGATCGCGATCTCACATCTGGCCTCGCTGCGCTCGCGGTCAGGTGAGTCGGCGGTGCCTAACGATCGAAGTGGTGGTCAGCGGCTCGGGGCGACTATCGTCGTGCACTCACCGCTGCCTGAGCGCGCGGGTGAGCGCGCGGTCCAACGCGTTCGCGAATGCCTGCTTCTCGCGCGCGCCGTAGGCGGCGTGCCCACCCGTCTCGACGCCGGCGCCCCGAAGACCGTCCATGAAATTCCGCACCGACAGGCGTTCGCCGATGCTCTCCGGCGTGTACTCCTCACCACGGGGATCGATGACGACGACGCCCTTCGGCACCAGGAGCGCCGCGAGCGGGATGTCGGCCGTCACGGCCACGTCGCCTGCGGCCGCGTGCTCCGCAATGTAGCGGTCTGCCACATCCGGCCCTCCGTCGACGCGGACGACCGACACGTGGACGTATCCGAGCGGAAGCTGGAGGCGCTGATTGGCGACGAGAACGGTCTCGAGGCGCCGGGCCTCAGCGGCTCTCAGGCAGATGTCCTTGACGTCTCGGGGTGCAGCGTCGGCGTCGAGCCAGAGTTTCATCGAGCGAGTCCGTCGGTGGGTGGGAGCGCTCGGTCTGCGGGCCTGCCTGGCTCAAGATAGTGAGGGGCGAGGTCCCGGGGCTCTGAGGCCCAACGACACGCCGGCGCGTGTCGGGTTGGTTTCGGCGCCTCGGCGACCCGTTACTCGCGAGGTAACACCCCGGGGTGGTCGCTGCTCGAGCCGCTCGTCGACGCGGCGCTCGACCTCGCACCTCATAGAGTTAGCACCGGGCATCGGCCGTGTGAGAGTTACAAGTGTGACGGGGTTTCCGATGGATTCGCTGATGACCGCCGCGTACTCCCGCTCCACTGCCGATCGACTAATACTGTGTGACGGTGACGTTCGAACCTGCTGTCCTCCGCCCCTTCGGACCCCACAACATGTCGCCCCGCCGCCTCGCCGCTCTCGCCGCCCTCACGCTCGGCGCATCGCTCCCCACGCCTGCGGCCGCGCAGCAGTCCACCGCTGCCTCGAGTGACACGGCGATGGCGCTCCCCATCGCGCCCGTTCGCACGCTTCGCTTCACCACGGACGAAGCGACGTGGATCTCGATCGACGTCTCGCCCGATGGGAAGACGATCGTCTTCGACGTCCTCGGCGACCTCTACACCATTCCGATCACCGGTGGCACGGCCACACGCCTCACCAGTGGGGTGGCGTGGGACTGCATGCCGCGCTGGAGCCCGGACGGTCGCACCATCGCCTTTATCTCGGACCGCGACGGCGGCGACAACCTGTGGCTCGTGAACGCGGACGGCACGGGGGCGCACAGGATCACAAAGGAAGTCGACAACGCGCTGTCGTCGCCGATGTGGTCGCCTGACGGGCAGTACATCGTGGTTCGCCGCTTCGGCGCGTACCCGACGGAGGAGAACTACCTCACAAACGTTCCGCTCTGGCTGTACCACGTGGGTGGCGGCAACGGCGTGCAGCTCTTTCCGTCGGTCGCGACGCGCAAGACGACGAACACCGGCGCCGCCTTCTCCGCCGACGGCCGCACGGTCTACTTCGGCTCGCACACCGGCGGCTACACCGGCGAGAACTTCGCCGCCTACCAGATCATCGCCTTCGACCGCGAGCGTGGCACCGAGACCGCGCTCACCGCGAGCTCCGGCGGTGCGTTCCGGCCGGTCACGTCGCGCGACGGCCGGTGGCTGGTCTACGCGACGCGCGCGGGTACGAAGACCGCCCTCCGCATTCGCGACCTCACGACGCAGGAGGACCGCTGGCTCGTCGGGGAGACGCAGCGCGACGATGCGGAAGGTTACGCGCCTAACGACGTCTTCCCCGGCTACGCGTTCACACCCGACTCCAAGAGCGTCGTCTTCTACGGCGGTGGCAAGATCAAGCGGGTGGACCTCGCGACGCGTCAGGTCAGCGTGATCCCGTTCTCCGCGAACGTGGAGGTGGGGCTGGGCCAACACCTCTTCGTGCCACTCAAGTCCAGTGACGCGCCGGTCCAGGTGACCCAGCTCGTCACGGTGGCCGAGTCGCCCGACGCGCGGCGGATCGCGTTCTCGGCGGTCGGGAAGGTGTACGTCGCGACACGCGACGGGCTGGTCGTGAGCGCACCGCGCCGGATCACGAACGGCACGGGGCGCGAGTACTACCCGAGCTTCTCGCCCGACGGACGCTGGGTCGCGTTTGCGTCCTGGTCGGATTCGGCGGGCGGGGCGGTCTGGAAGGCACGCGTCGACGGCGTCGGCCAGCCGATACGCCTAACGAGCGACGGTGCCTGGGTGACGTGGCCCCGCTGGACCCCGGAAGGCGATCGCATCGTGTTTGCCGCCTCGCCACGCCAGGCGGGAGTGGACGGCGGTGGGGTTGCCGCGATGGGAGAGCTGCGCGTCGTCGGCGCGAACGGTGGCGCGGCCGCCCGCATCACCTCGGCGAGCGGCGGTTTTGGCGGGGCGACCGGGCCGGCCGGCGTCAGCGCCACGACGAACGGTGCGCCGGCGCGTGTCTACTTCACCGAAGTCGTACCTAACGCGACGCCCGGCTTCAACGCCACACAGACGACGGCGCTCGTCTCGGTGAGGCTTGATGGCTCAGACAAGCGCACACATGCAAAGATCACGACGAGCCAGGCGCTCGGCATCAGCGCCCGTGTCGCGCCGGACGGGCGCGGCGTGATCGTGATCGACCGGGACGACGTGTACGCCTTCCCGCTCACCGACGTGGGGAGCGAGGGGCTGACGGTGAACTTCGCCACGCCGACGGTGCCGCTCCGCCGCCTGACGACCGAAGGCGCGAACTACGCCGATTGGGGTGACGGCGGGCGCACCATCGTCTGGTCGTTCGCCAACCACCTGTACCGCGCGCCGACCGACTCGGTCCTGAAGTACGCCGACGCGACAAAGTGGGGGACCACGCACGCCGTCGTCTCGCTCACGGTGCCGCGCGCCGTCCCGCAGGGCAGCGTGCTGCTTCGCGGCGCACGCATCGTCACCATGCGTGGCGACGAAGTCATCGAGAAGGGCGATGTGCTCGTGACGAACGATCGGATCGCGCAGGTCGGTACGAGCCTAACGGCGCCCGCGGGCACGCGCGTGATCGACGTCAGCGGCAAGACGATCATCCCCGGCTACGTGGACGTGCACGCGCACCCGAAGACGGGACGCGAGATGCCCGAGGAGCAGGAGTGGTCGATCGCGTCGAACCTCGCCTACGGCGTCACCACCACGCGCAACCCGAGCGGCACGCGCTGGAACGTGGCGTGGGGCGAGCTGATCGACGCCGGCGAGATGGTCGGCTCGCGGATCTACGCCACGGGCTTCCCGCTCACCAGCAACAATACGCCGATCAAGAGCTACGACGACGCGCTCAAGGTCGTGCGCCGATACAAGGCGCAGGGCGTGAACTCACTCAAGCAGTACCTGCAGCCGCGCCGCATCCAGCGGCAGTGGATCCTGCAGGCAGCGATTGCCGAGGGGATCAACGCGACCAACGAGGGCGCGGCAGACCTCAAGGCCGACATCACCATGGCGCTCGACGGCTACACCGCGCTCGAGCACTCGATCGGCCAGGTGCCGCTCTACAAAGACGTCGTGACCGTCCTCGCCGAGTCGAAGATCGTGTGGACGCCGACGCTGGTGGTGGCGTACGGGGGACCGGCGGGCGACACGTACTGGCGCGCGCGAACGGACCTCGACACTGACCCGAAGACGTCGTTCTTCACGCCCGCGGATGTGCTCCAGCGTCAGGCGCGTCGCCGCCCGATGATCGTCGAGGAAGATTACAACTTCCCGGCGATCGCACGTGGCGTGCGCGATGTGGTTCGCGCCGGCGGCCGTGCCGGGCTGGGCTCGCACGGGCAGCAGGACGGCATTGGTGCGCACTGGGAGCTGTGGATGCTGCAGAGCGGCGACATGACGCCGATGGAGGCGCTACGCATCGCGACGATCTACGGCGCGGAGTCGATCGGCTATGGCGCCGACCTGGGCTCGATCGAGCCGGGCAAGCTGGCCGACCTGCAGGTGCTCGACGCGAACCCACTCGAGAACATCCGCAACTCGACGTCCATCAAGTACGTGATGAAGAACGGCGAGCTGTTCGACGCGCTGACGCTCGATCGCCTCTGGCCGTCGGTGCGCAATTTCCCGAAGCCGTTCTGGGTGCAGGAGCGCGAAGATCTCGACGCTCTCCGGCGTCGGTAAGGATTGACGACGACATTGTTACTCCCAGCTCCGCTGCCGATCGACTGAGGTGACAGCATGCGTCGATCCACAGCCGAGATCATCCGCGAGTACGGGCCCTTTCCGGGCGCCGACCACGTGCAGGGAGTCACGTACGACGGTCGGAACGTCTGGTTTGCGTCGGCCGAGCGTCGTCGCCGCGGGTCCGACGCTCTGCGCTTTAGCGCCAGGCTCCTTTTGTTGCCTTCACGGGAGCGCGGCTCCATGTTCCTGCACGGACTGCGACTCCGCGAACTGGAGCGCAAACGCCCCACGCCATGGCTGGCCGCGACGACTCGTTCGTACGTCATGTTTGGGATCGGCGATACGACAGAGGCGATGGCCGCGCTGGAGCGGGCGACGGACGCAAACGAGCTCTGGCCGGCGTCCGGGTCGGTGCTCGATCCCATGTTCGACCCGGTACGATCGAGCGCTCGCTTCCATGCCCTGCTGCGCCGTGTCAACCTGCCGTTGAGCGAAGCCATCGTCGGTCCGCCTCCGGTGTCGCGTTAGGCACGACGCATGCGGGGCACCAAACGCTGTGCGAGGAAACCGAGTCCTCCTCGACCCTCGCACCCGTTCCATGAGACCAGCTACTCCAACCCGCGACGCTCGAGCGCGAGTCGCGCCGCCGCTCGGCCGATCGCCCGTCCTGCCTCGATATCGAACCGGTAGTGGATGCCGGCGTACACGCGCGACATGCCTCCCTCCTCCGCGAGCTCTTGGATCTCCGCGCGCTCGCTCGGGAATGCGTCGGTCAATACACCCTGCCACGCTCCATCGGCGCATGAGTGTCCCGACGGGTACGACGGGTGATTCGGCAATCCGATCGGGAGCGTGATTCCCGGATCTGCCTGGGACGGACGGATGAACCAGTAGGTGAACTTCGAATCCCAGCAGGCGATGATCGCGTCGAACTCCGCGGCGTTGGCGTACGCGAGGACACGGGCCGACTCGAGCTCCGATCGGTGGTACTTGTCGAGCAGGTCGGTCGCGATGCCGTTCCAGACGGGTCCCGCGAACGGGGCCCACTTCCGGGCGATTGCCACCTGCTCCGCCGTGCGACTATCGGCGATCGCACGCACCTCAGCGAGGGTGGCGAGAAACTCGGCGGATCCGAACGCCGGTGGCGGCGGAAGACGCAGTTCGCTTCCGGACGTGAGGAAGAAGGGTCGCGCGCCGAGTCCGCCACGAACGATGGGCGCACCGCTGCTCACCCAGAGGCCCGGGCCGACAGGCGGAATCCCCGGCGGCGTCTGGCCGAAGTTGTCGGACGCGGCCCACGCGAGCACTGCCGTGGCGACCGCTCGCCCGATGGCCTCGCCCGCCGAGAAGTCCGCGTTGATCTCGGTGCCTAACGGCGATTCGGCCCGCTGTGCTTCGAGCGCCGCGTCGATCGCATCGGCATCGAGCGGGTAGAACTGCTTGAGCACGACCACCGACGCGCCGGCTGCTGCCCCGGCGGGCGACGGACGTGACTGGCCGCGACGCTCGTCGTGCGCGGCGAGCACGGCGCGATACTGCGCGATCGACAGGTAGGCGTTGATACGGCCGACATCCCCCCCTCGCACGCGGAACAGCGCGATCGCCCTGCGGTTCCATCGCACCGTCGACGACGATGACGCGTCGGTGGTAGCGGCGTGCGCTGTCGTGCTGGGGAGTGCGTCAACAGCGGGTCTTCGGGATGTGTCGGTCGGCCCATCGTGACAACCGGTCGCGACGACGAGTGTGGCACTCAGAATCGTCATCCGGGATCGCATGTGCTCCTCCTTCGGGTTGGGTGTGCGAGGCATTCGTGTCGACCTCGTCACCACCGCACACGAAGAATTGCCGTTATTCCCGACACGGGCTGGTTCGCAGAGTGGAGGTTGTTGGGCGAGTGGCTGCGCGGGGAGCCGGCGTTCGAGGCGTACGTGAAGTGGAGAGGGTAGGTCGCGGATCGTGTGACGCGAGCGTAGCTTCAGCCCGCGCGACAGTCGCGCTTCATCTACTTCTGCCCGCCTCCGCGTGACCCGACTCAACCCCGTCGCGGCCCTCGGCGCTTTCGCCACGCTCCTCGCCGCGCCTGCCGATCTTCACTCACAGCGTCCGACGACGCTGGCTGGCCGCTCGACCGTCTACGCCCCGCACGGCATCGTCGCGACGAGCCAGCCGCTCGCCTCCGCCGCCGGGCTCGAGGTGCTGCGCCAGGGCGGCAACGCGGTCGACGCCGCGGTCGCCGCGGCCGCGGTGCTCAGCGTGACCGAACCGCACATGACGGGCATCGGCGGCGACATGTTCGCGATCATCTGGCTCGCCAGGGAGCAGAAGCTCGTTGCGCTCAACGCGAGCGGACGCGCCGGCTCGCTCATGACGCGCGAGACGCTGGCCGCGCGGGGCTTCCGCGCCGGATCGCAGCAGGGCGCGATGTCCGTGACCGTCCCCGGCGCGCTCGCGGGCTGGGACAAGCTCCTCCGTACCTACGGTCGACGCACACTCGCGCACGTACTGGAACCCGCGATCGGCTATGCACGCGACGGTTTCCCCGTCTCGCCGATCATCGCCGCGCAGTGGGCGAACGAGACGGCGTTTCTCCAACGCGACTCCGCGGCCGCCGCCACGTTTCTCCCTGGCGGCCGCGCCCCGAAGGCCGGCGAGTGGTTCCAGAATCCCGACTACGCGCGCACGCTGCAGGAGATCGCGAAGAACGGCATCGGGACATTCTACGGTGGCGCGTTAGGCCAGCGCATCGTGGCGCGACTCGCCGCGCTCGGCGGCTTCATCACGCTCGACGATCTAAAGAAGAACGCTCCCAACTGGGTCACGCCGATCTCGGTGCCGTTCCGCGGATACCGTGTGTGGGAGCTACCGCCTAACAACCAGGGAATCGCGGCGCTCGAGATGCTGCGCATCCTCGAGCCGTACGATCTCAAGTCGATGGGACACAACTCCGCGACGTACCTGCATCACCTCATCGAGGCGAAGAAGCTCGCCTACGCCGACCTCGATCGCTTCGTCGGCGACGCGGACCATCTCGACATGCCGGCCGAGCAGATGCTCACGGACGAGTTCATCGCCGAGCGACGCAGTCACATGAACCCGACGCGCGCAGCGGAGCGCGTCGATCCGGGGCCGGCGCGGACGAAGAGCGAGACCGTCTATCTCACGGCCGCGGACACCGAGGGGAACATGGTGTCGTTCATCAACTCGAACTACGACTACTTCGGATCGGGAATCGCGGTGCCGGGCACGGGCTTCGTGCTGCACAACCGCGGCGCGGGGTTCACGCTTACGCCAGGCCTTCCGAACACGGTCGCGCCCGGGAAGCGTCCCTTTCACACGTTGATTCCCGGCTTCGTCACCCAAACGGTGAACGGGCGTGAGCAGGCATATATGAGCTTTGGGCTCATGGGTGGCGGTGTGCAGGCGCAGGGGCACGTGCAGTTCCTGCTCAACTATTTCGTCTTCGGCATGGACCTTCAGGCGTCGATCGACGCGCCGAGATTCCGCCACTACGACGGGCTGCGAGTCGCTCTCGAGGCACCCTTCAGCGATGCCGTGCGCGCAACGCTGGCCGAGATGGGCCATGTGCTCATCGATCAGCCACCGATCGCGTTCGGCGGAGCGCAGGCGATCGTGCGATTGCCCAAGGGCTACGCCGCCGCGAGTGATCCGCGAAAGGACGGGATGGCGGTCGGCTACTGACGCCCCAAGGTCGACGATGATGACTTGCGGCTGAACATCGGGAGGGCTCGTCAGGTGCGATCGATGGCAGTGGTGATGGTGGTCGTCGGCGCTGCCGCCTGCTTCAGCGGGAGCTCGCCCACGGTATCGGGCCCGGTTCGCTGCGAGCGGCCAGCGGACGGAAGTCCCTCGTTCGGATGCGCGGTGGTCAACGGAACCGTCGTCGGGCCGGACGGTTCGGGATTGGATGGCGTGAGTGGCGTCGTGCGAGCCACTCCCCAATGTGGGTGTCGCATGGTGGCCATCGACGTGGACTCACTCGGGCGGTTCTCGGTGACGGTGCATCGCAGCGAAGCGCGCGCACAGAGTTCTCCCGACACCGCGACGATCGTGGTGTACGTGGGCGCGACGGGCGCGAAGTATCCTCGCGCGATAACTGGCGATGCGTACTTCGACACCTCGAGCGTGCGCCTGACGTATGCGCCGATTGGGTCGGAGGCCGCGGTGTATACGCTTGGGCTCCGCATCCCGCTTCCGCCACGATAGGATAGCGTTGTCATCCTGAGGCGTCAGCCAAAGGATCTTCATCGTCCCGACCGAGGGCTCTCTATCGGGAAGATGAGGATCCTTCGCTTCGCTCAGGATGACATCGCTCTGTCGATTTCGTGCCTGGTGGTTCGACGTGTTGGCAGGACGAGGTACGAAACACGCCACCACTCGAAGCAAGGGGACTCCCGGAGGCCCTATGCGAACCACCTGTTCCGCACTCATGCTCGCGACCGCTCTGACGGTTGCGGCCGGCACAAACACCGTCGACGCGCAAGGAACCACCATGCCGAATCCTCCGAAGACCGGACGCGTGCAGGCGAACGGAATCGACTACTACTATGAGATCCACGGCTCGGGCGAGCCGCTGCTCCTCCTGCACGGCGGGCTCGGCTCGACCGACATGTTCCGCTCCTCGCTGCTGCCCGCGCTCGCGAAGACCCGGCAGGTGATCGCCGTCGATCTCCAGGGACACGGCCGCACCACGCTCGGCGACCGCCCGATCAACCTGATCGACATCGGCAACGACCTCGCCTTCGTGCTCGACAAGCTCGGGTTCAAGCAGGTCGATGTCGCCGGCTACTCATTCGGCGGCGGTGCCGGGCTACGGCTCGCGATTCAGCACCCTAACGTCGTACGCCGCCTCGCGGTGATCTCGGCGCCTTACGCGCAGAACGGCTTCTTCCCGGAGATGCTGCCGCAGCAGGCGGCGGTGGGTGCCGCGATGGCCGAGCAGATGAAGGAGACCCCGATGTACAAGTCGTACGTCGCGGTCGCGCCGAACCCGAAGGATTTTCCGCGGCTGCTCGACCGGATGGGTGAGTACATGCGCCGCCCGTACGACTGGTCGGAGGAGGTGAAGAAGCTCTCCATCCCGGTCATGCTGGTGTACGGTGACGCCGACATGGTCCGCCCCGAGCATATCGTGCAGTTCTATCAGCTGCTCGGCGGTGGGCTCAAGGACGCGGGTTGGCAACGCGAGCACATGTCGCGCGCCCGACTCGCGATCATCCCCGATGTCACGCACTACGAGATGTTCCTCTCGCCAAGCCTCGCGCCCACGATCCTCCCGTTCCTCGACGGGAAGAGCGGATCGAAGACGTGGGCCGAGCAGGTGAAGAAGCAATAGAGTCGTGGTGGTGGCGCTGTTCAGCATCAGTTCCTGGCCGAGGCAGCTCGGTCGCCACGCGTGGACAATACGTTGCGCTCGCGGGGACTGATGACTGAGGACGGATGACTGACGACTGGCGCACCTGTCACTGGCCATGCCGATCGGCTCCCGTCATCCGATGTCGCCAGCCGCGCCCGCCTCGGTCCGCGGCGTTAGGCGGCGACCGAAGGCGCCTACCGGCCGTCGAGCGTGGCGAGCCGCGATGCGGCGCGTCGCGCCCGCTCGGCGAACATCGGGTCGGCCCGCCTCCAGGCGTGCACCACCGCCGCCCAGTGCGTCGCCGCGCTGTCCCGCGCCCCGCTGCCGCCTAACGCGTCCCACGCCTGCGCAAGCAGCTCGTGGAGCTCCGTGCGCGTCACGTACAGATTGGACGCTTCGATCGACCCGCGGAACGCCGGCTGCAGCACCGCAATCGCGTCACCCGGCCGACCCCGCCGCAGGTACGCGCGAGCCAGCTCGTAGTTCACGCGCGTGTACCCGGTGTTCGGCGAATTGATCGCCTGCCGGAACTCGGCGATCGCCTCGTCGTCACGTCCGCGCGCCGCGAGTAGCAGCCCGCGCACGTGATGATGGAGCCGCCGGTCGCGACCGAACCGAGTTGCCCTTCCCAGCTCGCGAACGGAATCGGCACGGATCGCCAGACGGGCCGTGTCGGCAAGCGCAGCGAGTGCGTTTGCCGCATGGGTCATGGCCCACGCCTGATAGCGCGACCGGCGTGCCGGTACTTCATCCACGGTGCGCCACCACCGGGCGATCGAATCGAACAGCGCAGCGGACGCAGCATACCGTCCCATCTCGAAGAGAACCTGCGCCTCGTGAAGCGCCTCTTGCGGCGCCGTGTTGGCCGGACCAGCGCGTCCAAAGATCGCGCGATAGCGGCGGGCGTGGGGAAGTGCCTCCGCGAGCCGCCCTTGCTGTCGGTAGCTCACCGCCAGAAACCAGTGGGCCTCAGCCTCCTGCGCAGGCACGACACCCTTCAGCCGGTCGAGCAGGAACTGCTCCGCTTGGTCGTAGTCGCCGGCGTATATCTTGTACGTGGCGATGTCGATCAGCTCGCCGAGCACCGAGGTCGGATTTGGATTGAGCTCCGCTTCCCTTCGCCGGGCCTCGATCGCGTGCGCGGAATCCCCGCGCTGTTGAAACACGTCGCCGAGCGCGCGCCATGCGGCGCCCGAGCGCGGCTGAAGCCGGAGCCACCGGCGTGCTTCGCGCTCGACGGCCGTGAGCGAATCGGCTTGCATGTAGGCAGAGATCATCGCCTGCAATGCATCGCAGGCGACACATCTCGGACGCGCCTCACTGATCGCGAGCGAGTCCATCGCAACCACGCGGTCGAGCGAAGGGATGGCGTCGAGAAACGCGCCGCCGTCGGCGAGGCTCACGCCCAGGAAGAAATAGCCCTCCACTTCCTGCGGGTGGCGGACGACGAGCGACTCGGCGATCGCTGCCAGCGACGGATCGTCTCGCGCGTACGCCACCTGGGCCAGAATCGTTAGGCGTTCGCGCTCGGTGGCGTGCGCCGCGAGGCGTTCGGCACGAGCGAGCCGCGACACCATGCGGGGGTGATCGAACTGAGCGGTCAGCGCACCGTAGTACGCCGCCATCGCGAACGTGCTGTCCTCGACGAGCGCCGCGTCGAAGAACCGCTCCGCCGCCGAGAGGTCCCGCTGGTAGTAGCGGCGAAGCCCCTGCTCGTACAAGCGGTACGCTGCCATGGACTGCGTGGTGACGTCGCCAATCGACCCGGGCGGAACCGCCGTTCCCAGATCGGACGCCAGGCGCGCGGTCCCGCTGTCGGCGAGCTCGATGAGACTCCGGCCACTGATCGAGTGCGTTGCGCGCAGGCGCCCGGTTGCAAGCTCCATTCGGCGCAGGTCGAGCCGCAGGCGGCCGCCGTCGAGCGCGTACAGGGCGCCGTCCACGAGCTCCGTTGCGCCAGCGCGTCGCGCCGCCGCGACGAGGGCCGCGGCGGACGTATCGCCCCCTGTGCTCCCCGCTTGGCTCAGCAACTCGTACATGCGAGCGGTGCTCACCACCCGCGCGCCCGAAAGGCGACCGAGACTCGTCGCCAGCATGTCGGTCAGCGGGCGCGCGAGATCCGAGCCGGCCGACTCGCGGTAGTCGGTAATGCGGCCTAACGCGAGTACCGGGATCGCGGTGGCGCGCGCCGAGGTGGATCGCTCGCGCATCGCGATGCGCACCGCACCGAAGCTGGCCAGCACGATGGCGGCGACAATCGCAGTCCGCCGCAGCAGTCGCGCGCGCCTCGAAGGGAGCATGCCTGTCGCCGGAGCCCCGGTCTGGTGTCCGAGCGGACGTGTGTGGGTCGTGTCGACCACGGGTGGCGCGACCGCCACCGGATTCGCAATCGCTGCCACAGGCTCGGGCGTGCTTGCGGCGAGTAAGGGCCCTGGCCGCGCGGGTGCCGAATCGCGGAGGCGCTGCGCGAGCGTTACGACATCGCGGTCGGGGGGTAGATCGAGCTCCTGTTGCACGAGTGACTCGTAGATCCGCGCGTGCTGAAGCGCCGCCGCGCGATCGCCCACGGCATCGAGCGCGTGCATGAGTCCGATTGCGTGACGCGCATTGAGCGGATCCTGCGACGCGAGCGTACGCCACCACCGCACGCCGGACTCACGGTCGCCGTGCTCGGCCGCGCGCCTGGCCAGCTTCTCGAGCACCATTTCATAGTCGTGACGGAGCGTCGCCCGCTCGGCGTCGATCCAGTGGTCGAACTCAGACAAGCCCGGAAGGCGAAAGCCATCCAGGAAAGGGCCTTCGTACACGCTGGCCGCGCGCTCGAGATCCCCTTCGGCAATCGCGCACTCGAAGTCGGCGAGGTCCGTCGCGACGACATCGGGGTTGAGCCGAAGGTCCTTCGCACCCACCACGAGGTCGTCCGAAGCCAGATCGCGGCGGACGGCATAGAGCACTTTCGAGAGGTTGGTACGCGCGCGCTCCTCATCGGCATCCGGCCAGAGACGGGCGGCGATCTTGTCGCGCGTAATGCCACGCGCCCCTGCGCGAGCCAGGAGGGCGAGCACTGCCAATCGGCGGGGTTGGGCGACCGCGCCCATCAACGGGCCGGAATCCCCGACAATCGTCAATGAACCTAACGCCTTGATGCGCAGCATGTTGCGGCGAACGAAATCCGTACGAAGCAGCTACGAAATCCGTACGAAGTCAGCTACGAAATCCGTACGAAGTCTGCGCCCATAGTACGCCGCGTCTCGCAGGCCTGCAAACGCACATGCGGCGCTACGGTGTGCTGGCACGAAGCCGAGCTCGAGGATTCGCGCTGAGCGTGGCGGATACGGTCGCAGGGCTCGAGACACTGACTCGATGCACACCTAACGACCCATTCGCCCCGGAGACCTACGATGCACGACCTCCTGCACTCTCTCACCCACTCGGCAGCCATACGGCGCGCTGGTCTGCCGCTCGCGCTCGCCACGCTCACCGCGTGCGATGACGCGCGCCGGCCGGAAAACCCCACGGGCCCAATGCCGGCGCCGTCGTTCGCCCGCGGCGGGAACGGGGACAACAACGGTCGAATCGTCTTCGAGAGCAACGCCGTGAACGACGATTACGACGTCTACTCGATGAATCCCGACGGCACCGGTGTCACACGCCTAACGTATGCGACCGGGTTCGACGGTCATGCGTCGCTGTCCCCGGACGGCAAGCGCATCGTGTTCGACAGTCAGCGCGACGACCCGCGGGGCGAGATCTACGTGATGAACGCCGACGGCACGGGCGTCACCCGGCTCACCTACTCCTCGGGGATCGACCTGTCCCCCGCCTGGTCCAAGGACGGGAAGCGGATCGCCTTCGCCAGCTCACGCGATGCGGCCGACCCCGGCACGCAGGACTTCGACATCTACGTGATGAACGCCGACGGGACTGGCGTCACGCGGCTCGCCGCGGCCCCGGGCCGCGACGAGCTGCCGTCCTGGTCCGCCGACGGCAAGCAGATCGCCTTCACCAGCGACCGCGCCAAGGCGGGGGCGTTCGACGTGTACACCATGAACGCCGATGGCACCCAGGTCACGCGCGTCACCTACTTCGAAGCTGACGAGCCCATGGTCGTGTCGTGGTCTCCCGGCGGCAAGCAGCTCGCCTTCTCGACGCGTCAGATCTTCATCTCGAGCACCGACGGCACGCAGCTGACCCAGCTCACGTCGGCGGCGCCGGTCGACGCCGATTTCGCCCCGTCCTGGTCGGTCGACGCAAAGCAGATCGCGTTCGTGAGGCGACGGGACGGCAAGTACGAGATCTACGTCATGAACGCCGACGGCACTGCCGTCACCCGGCTCACGAACAACTCGGCCCTCGAGGGCCATCCGGCCTGGGGGCGATAGACGCCGGAGCGATCCCGGCGCACCGAAGTGTGCGCCGCGGAGCTCGCCTCCGCGCGCAACCTAACGACTTACTCACACGAGACTACCATGCACCCCACCAACCATTCCCCCCTGCGCTTCACAGCGCTGCGGCGTGTTAGCCTGCCGCTCGCGCTCACCATGACTGCGGCGTGTACCGATGGCGCTCGCGACCCCGGTGCGCCCACAGCTCCCGCGGAGGCCCCGTCGTTCGCCCGCGGCGGCAACGGTGACAACAACGGCCGCATCGTTTTCCAGAGCGCCCGCCACCTGCCGTTTGTCAATGACGAGTTCGAGATCTACTCGATGAACTCGGACGGCACCGGTGTCACGCGCCTAACGTATTCGGCCGGGTTCGACGGGGAAGCCTCGTCGTCTCCAGACGGAAAGCGGATCGTCTTCCGGAGCGACCGCGACGACCCGCTGGGCGAGATCTACGTGATGAACGCCGACGGCACGGGCGTCACCCGGCTCACGTACTCCCCGGGCTTCGAGCGGACCCCCGCCTGGTCGAAGGACGGAAAGCGGATCGCGTTCGCCAGCGCGCGTCACGTTCAGAACCCCTCCCTGCAGGATCTCGACATCTACGTGATGAACGCCGACGGGACTGGCGTCACGCGGCTCGCCGCGGCCCCGGGCCGCGACGAGCTGCCGTGCTGGTCCGCCGACGGCAAGCAGATCGCCTTCAGCAGCGAGCGGGACCACCTGGACGCCTTCGACGTGTACACCATGAACGCCGACGGCAGCCAGGTCACTCGCGTCACCTACTTCGTTTTCGGAGCGCCGATGCCCGTGTCCTGGTCGCCGGGCGGGAAACAGCTCGCCTTCTCGGGCAACCACGTGTACGTGGTGAACGCCGACGGCACGCAGCTCACGCAGCTCACGTGGACGATGCCTAACGCCGATGTGGACCCGTCGTGGTCGGTCGACGCAAAGCAGATCGCGTTCGTGAGCTCGCGTGATGGTGGCTGGGAGATC
>JBKOYV010000101.1:0-11671 GCA_046725585.1 Gemmatimonadota bacterium
CAGGCGATCGTGGGTGATCTCGTGTACGCGATGCGCGACCCCAATAGCGACGTGCGGAACAACGCCACTCGCGCCCTCGCGCTGATCGCGATGTACGGCAATCAGCATCCGGAGCTGAAGATCAACGTTCCCTACGAGCCGTTCATCGACCTTCTGAACTCGCTCTCGTGGACGGACCGGAACAAGTCGTCGCTCGCGCTCATGCAGCTGACGGAGAGCCGGAACCCGGCGTTGCTGGCGGCGCTCAAGGCGCGAGCGTTCGACTCGATCGTGGACATCGCGGGATGGACAAACCCGGGCCATTCAATGGCGGGCGTCGTCATGCTCGGCCGCATCGCGGGGATCCCGGACGCGGAGATATACGCGATGTTCGAGCGGGGAGAACGAGACAAAATCATCTCGGCCGCGCGGGCAGCGAAGTAGCCGGCTACTCGCTGCAGGCAGCTGCTGGCTGGTAGCCGACGGCTGCGGGCTACTGCCGCGGGCTGCTGGCTGCTGCTATTACCCCAACGAGCCCGACCGGGACAGCGCGTTGTCAGTCGTGAGTCGTCCGTCGTTAGTCCCGTCTCCCGTCTCCCGCTTCCCGCTTCCCGCTTCCCGCTTCCCGCTTCCCGCTATCCTTCACCTAACGCGGTCTTCGGGTCCACCCCGGCCGCCCGGCGCGCGGGAATCAGCGCCGAGATGATCGCCGTCGCCGCCAGGAGCAGGATCGCAGCCGAGTAGGTGAGTGGATCCCGGGCGCTCACGCCCACCAGCAGGCTTGAAAGCTCGCGCAGCGCCAGCAACGAGAGCGGGACGCCCAACAGCACTCCTATCCCAACCAGCCTGAGCCCCTGTTGCACAACGAGCCTCACGACCTGGCCCCGTCGGGCGCCGAGCGCCATCCGAATGCCGATCTCCTGCCGCCGCCGGCCGACGACGTACGACAGGACCGCATAGATCCCGCCTAACGCCAGCGCCAGCGCGATGCCGCCGAACGCGGCGAACACGAACGCGATCGTCCGCCGGCTCGCCATCGAGTTGTTGAGCGCCGCCCGCGCGCTCCGCACGTCGATGAGCGGAAGCTCCGGGTCGAGCTGCCTCACGATCGCCCGCGCCGCGGCAACGACTGCTGCCTCGCCACCAGCCGAGCGCACGGCGATTCCGAGCGACGAGAGCGACTGAGTCGTGTCGGCCTCGAAGGCGGACCGATAGAGACCGCCGATCATCGGTTTCACCAGTCCGTAATGCCTGACGTCGCGAACCACCCCGACGACCGTCATCCAGTTGGTGCTCGTCGTGTCGCCATTCCAGACCATGCGCTTGCCGGTCGGGTCGGCAACGTTAGGCCAGAGCTGCTTCGCGAGCTGTTCGTTGATCACCACCGGATGCGGTCCGGACGGTCCGCCTTCGGCGTCGGTGAAGAACCGGCCGCGCACGAGACGGATGCCCATCGTTTCGAAGTAGTGCGCTGACGCGTACCGCGTCAGCACGACCGGGTTCGAGCCGTCGCGTGCAGGGGGTGGTGCGCCTTCCGCACGCAGGAACCGGCCCCAGTGGCAGCCGAACGGCAGGCAGGTGACGACGCCCGCGCTCTGCACGCCCGGCGTTGCGGCAAGGCGATCGGCGAGTGTCGAGTAGAACCGGCGCTCCGAGACGGCCGAAGGGTACTTTGCCCCTGGAAGCGCGAGGCGGAACGTCATGACGCCATCCGGCCGGAAGCCGGGATCGGTGTTCCGCAGCGTCGCGTACGCGCGAACGAGCAGTCCGCTGCCGGCGAGCAGCACCAGTGCGAGCGCAATCTCGATCACTACGAGCGCATCGAGCATGCGACGCTGCGGAATGCCCACGCTCGCGCGTGTGCCCGAGCCCCCGGACACGAGCGACCCCGTCACATCGGCCCGCAGCGCCTGCAGCGCCGGGGCAAACCCGAACACGAGCGCCGTCGCCACGATGGCCAGAGCCGCGAACACGATAGTCCGAACGCCGAACTGCAGCTGAACCCACGGCGGGATCTGGTCCGAGCCTAACGTGACAAGCAGGTGCACCAGCCAGCGGCCGAATACGGTCCCGGCAACGCCGGCCACGAACGCCAGCGCCAGGCTCTCCGTGATCAACTGACGGCCGACGCGCTTCGCGCTCGCGCCTAACGCCAGGCGAATCGCGATCTCGCGACGGCGGAAGATCGACCGTGCGAGCATCGCGCCGGCCACGTTCGCGCACGCGATCAGTAGCACGAGCAGCGCGCCGGCGCCGAGGGCCTTGCCCATCGCGCGGAAGTTGCTCACGAACTGATCGCGGAGACCGTCGAGTCGTGGACTGACGATGTGCGCCGAGTCGGTCGCGGCCCAGATCGGAGCGTGCGAGCGCATGAGATCCGCGCGTGCCTGCTCGATCGTCACGCCGGGCTTCAGTCGGGCAATTCCCTCGTAGCCGTAGCTCTGGAACTTCTGGTTCGGGTCGCCGTTTAGCGGAACCCAGAACTGCGTGTTCCCGGGGAAGTCCGCCTCGCGCGGCAGCACGCCGACGATCGTGTAGGGGCGACTGTTGATCCGCAGCGGTTGGCCGACGACGTCACGCGATCCGGCAAACCGGGTCTGCCACAATCCATAGCCGATCATCACCACGCGCGACGGGCTCGGGCCGTCCTCCTCCTTCGTGAAGGTCCGTCCGAGCAGGGGACGGATGCCTAACGTCTTCGCGAAGTCGTACGTGACGGCGAGTCCGTCGACGCGCTCGGCGCCCGACGCGTCGGCGAGGTTGACGCTGCTCTCTCCCCACAGCGACATGCTCTCGAACGCCGTCGCACGCTCGCGCCACGTGTGAAAGTCCGGGTAGTTGATCCCGGTGAAATCGAGATTCCACGTCGGCGCCCGCTCGTTCAGGTAAGCGAGGCGTCCGGGTTCGGGGAAGGGAAACGGACGAAGGAACAGTCCATCGACGATCGCGAACACCGCGGTGTTCGCCGCGATGCCCAGCGTAAGCGTGAGGACGATGAGCGCGGTCGGCCCGGGCTGGCGTGCGAAGGACCTGGTCGCGAAGCGTAGGTCGGCGAAGAACGAGCGCATCGAGGAATCCTCGTTTCGATGACGGCCGCGGCGCCGCCAGTGTTCGTACGGTGCCCGGCGCAGAATGTCCCAAACCGCCGCGACGACGAATGCGACGTGACGCATGACTGCGGCTTTCTGCGCTGCCGCGTATTCATCGGCGAACAGCGCTTCGATCTCGGCGCCGTCGCGCTCGCGCATCTCTTCGGGAAGGGCGATGAGCGCGGCGCGGAAGAGCTGCGTACCAAGCGAGCGGCGTGGCGTCACGACGGGTCTCCGAACCCGGCGAGCCGGCGTTGTGCGACCGTGACGAGCGACTGCATGCGCCCCATCTCGGCCACGAGCGCGCGGCGGCCTTGCGGCGTTATGCGGAACCAGCGCCGGTGTCCGCGGTCGTCATCACGTTCCGGCGCGGCGCCGAGCTCGCGGATCCAGCCGGTCTCGCGGAGCTCGTCGAGCGAGCCGTAGAGCGTGACGGGCCAGAGTCGAAGCTCACCGCCGGTGAGCTCGAGAACGTCTCGGACGATTCCCGAGCCGTGGCGATCGCGCTCGGCGAGGGAGAGGAGGATGAAGAACCAATGTCGCCGCATGTCGGAGGGCATGCGCGATTATACAGTGCAGTATAATCGGGAGCAATACCCGAGACACTGGGAACGCACAACTCAGGACTGGGAACTCAGAACTCTTTCAGGGTAGCCCGTTCTCGACCTCAACTGGCGAGATGGAGTGTGCGCAACGATGGTCTCACTCGCTGGCCGTGCATCTCGAGATGTCTAAGCCAGCGATTGAGCTCCGCGACTCCACTAGCTCCATCTCGCTTGGCGAGGTCGATGTCGGGCTGCCCTGTAAGTGTTCTGAGTCGGCAGTTATGAGTCGTCAGTTCCCAGTGATCGTGGCTGCTGCAAGCTCAATGGAGATGCTTCCCCACCGCGACATGCGCGATCAGCACATCCGGCACATCCTGAATCGCGCGATGATATCGCCTCTGGAACCCCTCGCCATTCGCGTCAGGCTTGAGCAGCGCGCGAGCCTGGTTGAGCAGCGTCTCGCCATCGCCCGACGTCGCGTCGTCCGAGGCGAGGAGCTCATCGATCTGCACGACGAGTCCGGAAAGCGGATGCAGCCACGCGAACCACGGGTCGTTGAGCACCAGGCGAAGCAGCGCACCGCTTCCCTCGATCCGCCCCTGTTCGCGCTCGTAGCGGATGCGCGCGTCGTCGAGAAGCGCCTTGTGCACCCGCAGCAGGCCGCGTCGCAGCCCCTCGAGCTGCTGCCGTACGTCGGGTGAAAGCGGAGCGGGGGCGGCGGACGACGGACTGGTCATTTGCGTGTGGTTCGGATTGCGGGATGGGATCTGACGGATGCTAATCGGTGCGCAAGCCATGCGCCCCGCGCCGTCTACGACTCGCCCCACCCGTGACAGGCCGTCCACTACCCTCTGCCGTCGATAAGGCCCACTCTTCATTCGTGAGCGATCCACGCCAACTTCCGACGCGGCCGATCGAGCAGGTGCGTGAGCGCGTCATTGAAGCGCTCAGCGAGCACTTCGCGCGCGACAACATCACGCTCGACGACCTCGAGACGCGGATGGCGCGCGTTTACGCAGCGACAACGCCGCAGGAAGTCGATTCGCTGCTGGATGGACTTCCGGCGCTCGCGACTGGCGCACCACTGCCTGCGACGCTGGAGCCGGACGCTCCGGTGCCAAAGCTGCGCGAGCGCCTCGTGGCGATCATGTCGGGCATCGTTCGACGCGGCCTCTGGAGGATTCCTCGACGGCTCCGCGTGGTCGCGATCATGGGCGGGGTTCAGCTCGACCTGCGCGAGGCGGAGCTTCCGCCGGGAGTGACAGAGATCCGCGCGTTCATCTTCATGGGCGGCCTCGACGTGCGTGTGCCGCCGGGCGTGCGTCTCGAGACCGACGGCGTCGCGATCATGGGCGGGTTCGAGGATCGGATCGACGAGGCCGGCGCCGCGAAGGATGCGCCGATTGTTCGCATCACCGGCGTCGCCATCATGGGCGGAGTCGCGGCACAGGTTCAGGCGATAGGGGCAGAAGACTGAACACCCCTTTGATCCCATTCCTACTCTTCCCGGAGCGCGACGTTAGGGTCCAACCCTGCCGCCCGACGTGCCGGAATCCATGAGGAGACCGCGGCGACCGCCATGAACAACGCCCCGATGGCGACGAACGTCAGAGGGTCGGTGGGCCTGACGCCGACGAGCATGCTCTTCATGCCGCGCGTGAGCGCGATCGCGCTCACGGCACCTAACGCGATCCCGATGGCGCTCAGTCGAAGGCCGTGGCCGACAATGAGCTTGAAGATGCTCGCCGTGTTCGCGCCGAACGCCATCCGCACGCCGATCTCCGCCGTTCGCTGCCTGACGACCGTCGACACCACGCCGTAGAGACCCACCGCCGCCAGCACGACCGCGATCGCCGCGAACACGGCGATCAGCGCCAACGCGAACCGTGTCGACGCCATCGCGCGATCCACGAACGCGGTCATCGGCTGCACCTCTGACACCGGCATCTGGCGATCCACTTCCCTGATCGTCGCGCGAATGGTCGGCACGAGCGCGTTGGGATCGCCGTTCGTGCGCACTACCCACCGAGCCACGGCACCATGGCCGAACAGGCCGTCCGTCAGGAACATCGCCTCGCGGCCGTCTGCGGCCAACGTCTCATGACGTTCCCGGTCCACGACGCCGATGACCTCGAACCACTCCGGGTCGTTCGACCGAACGCGCACGGAGAGCCGCTTGCCGACCGCTGACTGACCCGGGAATGCCTTCGCCGCGAAGTTCCGATCGATGATCGCGAGCGTCGCGTTAGGGTTGTTGTCGGCTTCCGTGAAGTCGCGCCCCTCGATGAGCTTCGAGCGCATCACCTTGAAGTACCCCGGCAGCACGATGTGCAGGTTCGCCTGCTGGAACTTGCTCGGGTCCGTCACCGCCGCCTCGGTGACCCAGCGCGCGTTCGCGATCCCGCCGTCGAGTGGCAACGGGTTTGCCGCCGTTACGCCGGTAACGCCCGGAACCGCGCGCAGCCGCTCGGCGAGCTGACGGACGATCCCGGCCTGCACGTCCGGGCCTCCCGGTCGCGCACTCGCGGCGAAGAACGTGAGCAGCCCTTTCGGGTCGTAGCCCGGATCGACGTGCTGCAAAGCGATGAAGCTTCGCAGCATAAGCCCGCACCCGATCAGCAGCACGAACGAGAGCGCCACCTCGGCCGTCACCACCGCGTTGCGGATCCGGCGACCGCGGGCGAGACCGCCGGTTCGCCCGGTCGACCGCAGTATGTCGGCGAGATCGGGACGCGACGCGCGCAAGGCCGGCACGATGCCGAACGCCGCCGCGGCGACGATCCCCGCGACGACGGTGAACACGAGCACGACCGGGTCGGCGGACACCGAGTCCATCCGCGGCAGATTCTCCGGCGCGAGCACGAGCAGCAGCTTGATGCCCGCCTGGGCCAGCCCGAAGCCCACGAGGGCACCGACTGCGGCAACGAGGAGGCTCTCGGTCAGCATCTGCCGGATGAGGCCCCAGCGCGTACCGCCTAACGCCGATCGCACGGCGAGCTCGCGTTCGCGCGCGGCCGCGCGCACGAGCATCAGGTTGGCCACGTTCGCGCACGCGATGAGCAGCACGAAGGTCACCGCACCCATGAGCGCGATGATCGCGGGACGCACGTCGGCCACGAGGTCGTCACGCATCCACTCGGCGCGGAGGCGCAGCCCGGCGGCTTCCTTGATGGGGAAGCGACGCCGCAGGTCCGAAGCGATGTTGTCGAGCTGCTGTTGTACCTGCGGCAGCGTCACGCCCGGCTTCAGCCGGCCGACCATCCGCAGGAACACATTCGTCCGAGACGCCGTCGCATAGTCGATCCTGAGCGCCGAGTAGATGTCGGGATTGCGCTCGACGTCGGTGGTCGGCGGAAACAGCAGCTCGAACTCCGGCGCCAGCACGCCGACGATCTCGGCTCGGCCGTTCCCGACATTCACCATCTTGCCGATCACGTTGCGGTCACCGCCGTACCGGCGCTGCCAGAAACCGTGGCTCAGGATCCAGCTCGCGACGACCGGTGGCTGCCCGTCAGGCCCGACGGCCGGTGGCGGTGGCGGTGCGCCCGGCGCGGCCTGCGGTGGTGGCGGGAGCGGCGTCGCATCCGACGCGTTGAAGTTTCGCCCGAGGAGGATGCGCGCGCGCAGGGCGGTGAAGATGTTCTCGGTGACGCCGGCGACGTTCACCTGCTCCGGCTCTCCGCCGTCTCCTACCAACGGTTGCCGGAAGGTCGTCACGCCGGCGATCTCCTGGAACAGCGTCCCCTGCTGCCGCAGGTCCGGAAGGTCGCCGGGTGGAAACGGAAAGTCCTTCACCTCGCGCTTGACCATGTCGCCCCAGATGAGCGTGAGACGCTCCGCGTCGCCGTAGGGCAGCGGGCGCAGCAGCACGGCGTTGACGACGCTGAAGATCGCGGTGCTGGCGCCGATGCCCAACGCGAGCGTGATGATGGCCGTGAGCGAGAACGCGGGGCTCGCGCGCAGCGTCCGCCACGCGTAGGTGATGTCCTTGAGCAAGGATTGCATCGATCCACTCGGGCGCGGAGGTGGGGGTGGGACGAATTGACGAGTCGAGTGGATCGTGCACCCGGTTGTCCGACCGCGCCAGGCGGATAGGGCCGAACCGCGATTTGACCGTCCTGAAGCGCGAGGGGCGAGCGGTCAGCCGAGATCCAGCGTCTCCTGCTGCACGGTTTCCGGTTCCCGGATCCCGTTTTCCTCCCACTCGACCACGTCACCCACCCGGACCTCGCCGCCCGTCAGGACCTTCGCGAAGGCGCCGCCGCGCCAGTTGTCGTACATCGCCGCGCGCAATCCGGGCACCGCCTCTTCCATGCGCTCGCACGGCTTCGTCTCGCCAGCGATCTCCAGGCGAGTGCCGCCGACTCGCAGCACTCGCGTCCGCGCGTTTGCGAGAGAGATCCCGCTCACCATCAGATTGGCCCGCCGAGTGGAGGGCGGCGCATTGCTGCCGGTCTCGCGCATGAGCGCGTCCCACACTTCGCGCTCGATGAGCGTAACCTGCCGGCGGCTGCTGCGCCCCACGCTGCCCTCGACGCCTTTGCCTTCGACGAGCGTTGCCGATTGCCGGGCGTCCATGGGGCCGCGGTGTGCGCGCTTCAACCAGATGGCTTCGAGTCGGCCGGGCATCTGCTGCTACGGGCGAGTGGCGTTCACCGGAAGATTCAAAAGGAGCCGCTTCACGATCCGTTCGCAATGACCGCAAAGAGCGGATAATGATCCGACGCCGCGGCCGCGTCAGGGCCGTCCTTCACGACCGTGCACTCACTGACGCGCGACGCATACCGTTCGGGCGTGAAGATGTAATCCAGCCTAACGTGCGGGCTCCACGTCGGAAACGTATAGCCCTCGCCCGTCGGGTGCAGCTTCCGCCAGAGGTCCATGTAGTTCGCGGTGAGCATCACCTGAATCGTGTCCCGCGCAATGTCGCGCCCGCTCACCCAGACCATGGCGCGAATCCACCGTGGCATCTGCGCGAGCTGGAGGCGCTCTCCGGGCGCCAGCGCGTTGAAGTCGCCGGCGATGAGGTGAAAGCCGTGCTGATGCTCGCGGATACCGTCGAGCAGCATCCGGATCTCACGCTCGCGCCGGCGCTCGCTCCACTTCGAGAACCATGCACTCAGGTGGAGCCCGAAGATGCGCGGATGCGGATCGTCGAGCACGACCTCGAGGAACGCGTGCTTGGCGCCGCGGGCGCTGTGCCAGGCGTGATGGGCCACCGGAAGCCGACTGAGAAATCCCGTCGAATATCCCGGTCGCGACCCCCAATGCGGAAACCCCGCCTTCTCGGCAATGCGAGCCACGACGCCGGGGTCCGTGGCTTCCTGGAGCATGACCACGTCCGGCGCGCACGTGTCGATGACTGACGCGAGACGCGCTTCGCGCCCGGTTCCGCCGTATCGAATGTTGTAGCTCAGGAAGCGAAGGCTCACGAGCCCGCGTCGTCCCCCGACTGATCGTGATCCGCGTCGTCGTCCTTCGTCCCCTCGATCAGCTTGAAATACGGCTGATCCATCAGCACATCGCGCGCGTACTGCAGAAAGCTCGACGTCGCCTGAATGTTCACCGCTCGCCCGGCGATCCTGCATAACGCGCGGCGCAGCGGCACGAGCGAAGGACAGTGATTCGGCGTGTCATCGTTCAGCGGCGCCGTGTGGAGCTTTGGGATGTAGAATGCGTCGTCGCTCCACAGCTTGAGCATGTCCCCCCCGACGAGTGTGAGGTCGATGTCGCTCGTGCCTGGTCCGTCGGCGTCGAACGGCGCGCCGTCTTCCCAACGGACGCCAATGACGGCGCTCCCGCGGAGCACGACGGTGACATCGGACGGCAGCGCCTCACGCAGCGCGCTCACGAACGTGTCGAAGCGCTCTCGGTCGCCGGCGAACGCGAGCCGGATGACACGCTCCCGAACCTCCTCGTCCGTGAGCTCTCGCGTTTGCTCCGTGGCCGTCTTTACCTGGTCATTCATCCCGGTGCGGAATAGCAATGTCTGCACCGGTTGCTGCGACGCGGACGGTGGCTAGGGCTCTTCGTCCTCGTCCGCCTCTTCGTCGGAGCCTCCGCTGGCCATCCGTTCGCACGAGTCGGCACAGGCCGCGCATATCTCCGCGCAGTGCACCATGCGCTCATCGCCCGACACGGAGCGGCAGGCCTCCTCGCATGCGCGGCAGAGCTCGGCACACCCCGCGCACGTCACCACATGATGCGGCGAGCCGCGCAACATGAAGTTCGCGCTCACCTGACACATCTCGGCACAGTCGAGCAGCACGCCGATCAGATTCACATCGGCGTGCTCACCGCCTTCGGTGAGACAGTACTGCACGGTCATGGTGCAAACGGCGTGGCAATTCAGGCACTCCTCGATGCAGTGCTGAAGCTCGTCGTGCTCCTCATCGTGCTCGTGGTCGGGCTCGTACTCGTGCCCGTGTGAGTGGCCGTGGCTGTGAGCCATTGCGCCTCCACCCCTGGACGAACGGTGATGTCCGGTGCACCCGGTCGAGCGCTCTGGGGCACGATGCGTACCCGGTGCGCGCCCGACCGCCATGAACTAATCACCCGACACGTTCGCCCGGGGCAAGGGGCAGGTCGAGATCAGAGGTAGCTCAACCAGCGTTCCGGGTGACGAGCCTTGACTGCGGCGAACCAGCGGCACGGGAAATAGAGGACTGTCACGGCCAGCAGGGTGATCGCGTAGAGCTCCGTCAGACTGTACGTGTAGCCCGGCGGTGGCGGTGGCACGAACATCGGGTGGTTCGTCGTCATCCACGGGATGATCGCTCCGAAGCGCGCAAGCGAGAGCACCACGAAGATCAGATGGATGAGCGGGATGTGCAGTACATAGTAGAAGAACGGAACTCGGCCGAAGACGGTGAGAACGCGCGCGACCGGCCCGCGTGCGCGCTCGAGCAGCGGAATGAGCAGGATCGTGGGACCCAGCGTCATCAGGAGGAACAGCAGTGACGCCGGGTATTTGTTGGTCGCCAGGAACTGAAGGAAGGCCGGCGGTGCCGAGATCCCTTGCGTCGCGGCACGTCGTGCGGCGTCACCCCACGGTCGCGGATCCCCGTAGAGGTTGAAACCACGGAGCACGAGGAACGTCGCGATCGCTCCAACGCCTAACGCGAAGCAGACTTGGCGACGTCGTGCGGGGTCCAGGCGCATCACGCGCCCGAACGCGTAGCCGGCTGCCATCACGCCGATCCACGGGATGATCGAGTACAGCACCGCGAGCTGTGGCCCGTCTTCGCCTCGCGCCGACAGCGCGATGTTCCCGCCGAAGTAGAGAATCTGCCACAGCCACGAAAGACTGCTCGCGCTCGCGGCGCGAACGAGCTCGGGCCTGAAGAGGTCGGTGACGTTATGCAGTGCGATGATGGACACACCAATGGTGCCGATCGCGGCAGCCGGCAGATACACCAGCGCCGCCATGAGGATCATGCACCAGCCGATCACCCAGATGACGCCGGCGAGCGCGTAATGCGCGTAATCGAAGTTGAACGTCCACGCGAAGCGGAGCACCGTGAGCTCGAGCAGCACGAGCCATGCGCCGCGCGTCAGAAGGAACCGCGCGAGCGCGCCGCGATCCCTGATTTTCTCCCCATACAGGAACGCCGAGGTGCCGGCGAGGAAGATGAATGCCGGTGCGCAGAAATGCGTTACCCACCGTGTGAAGAACACACCAGGCGTCGGCCCGCCGGCGGGCACGCCGGAAAAGACACGGACGTGGTCGATCGCCATGAGGACCATCACCGCACCGCGAATGATGTCTATCGAACCGATGCGAGAGGTGCCGGCGGCGACGCCCGGTATGCGCGGAGCGACGTCGGGCAGCGTGTAGGGACCAACTGGCGTGTGCGTGCCGGTCGGGGAGACGACGGTGCTCATCCTCGGTCCTCAGCGGGTGAATTGGATTCCGACAGATGGACCAGGTTGATTGAGCCCGCAACCGCCAGTCAGGGAGCGGTGCTGGCCAATGGCGAACGGACTTTCTTCTGCAGTCAGTGGGGTCGGAGACCTCGTCTATCCCTGGCGGCAATCACGACCGGTCCGGCTCAAGAG
>JBKOYV010000405.1:0-4156 GCA_046725585.1 Gemmatimonadota bacterium
GTGCGCTGCGTCTCTTCGTGTCCGCCGGCGAAAGGCCGCATGCCGGTGAGCATCTCGTAGAGCACACAGCCCAGCGAATAGATGTCGCTGCGGCCGTCGAGATTCGTGGTACCCGCCGTCTGCTCGGGGCTCATGTACGCCTGCGTGGCCAGGAGCCAGCCGCCCGCGGCCGGTCCATCCGGCACCGAGCGGCACACCGCGCGTGCGACACCAGCGCCCGTGACCACCGCGTGAGCGCCGGTGAGGAACACGTTGTCCGGCGTCACGTCGCGATGCACGATCCCCTGCTCGTGCGCCGCCTGAAGCGCGCCCGCTACGTCGGTCGCGATCCGAACCGCCTCGAGAATCGGGAGCCGTCCGCCAGAGGCATCGAGCCAACGCCGCAGTGGCTCTCCTTCCACCAATGGCGTCACGTAATACAGAAACCGCCCTGCCGTGCCGGCACCAATTGGCGGAATGAGCTGCGGGTGGCAAAGCGACGCGGCGAGCTCGACCTCGCGACAAAAGTTGACAGGGTCGACGTGCGCCGTGACTGCATCAGGGACGACCCTGATGACGACTCGGCGCCGCGCCGTCGGCTCAAGCGCAGCGAAGGCGCGCGCCCCCATCGACGGCCCCGAGCGAATGGGATCAGTCACGCCGAGCTCGTGCTCTATGATGTACTCGCTGGCAAGTGCGGCCTGCAGCTCGGCGCGGAGGTCGTCGACGCGGGTCGGCATGGCCGGAAAGCTGGCGCGCGGTCGTTGCGCTGACGTGCGCCAGCCGTTGCCCAGGCGTGACCTGGCGCGACCTAACGCTTCTTGATGCGCTCGATGAGCAGCTGGGTCTCGCGGCTCGGCTCGACGTCGAGCTCGCGCTTGAGCCACTCGCGGAAGCGCTTGTAAACCGCGATGGCTCCGGCGCGGTCGCCATTCTGATCGAGCAGTTCGAGCGCGTTGCGGAGCTGGCGTTCGTCGTCGGGCCGAAACGCTATGGTGCGTCGCGCCCAGCGGCCGGCCTCGGTGTACTCCTCGTTTGCCTGGTGGAGCTCGGCCATCCGCCACGATGCGGCCGCCGCCATGTCCGTGAGGCGCGAGCGCGTCTCAGCCACCCACGTCTCGAAGCCCGGGGCGTTCGGCAGGTGGAACGCGTCGAGCATCGTGCCACGCTCGCAGAGCTCGAGCGCCCGCTGAAAGTGCTTGCTCGCGAACGCGTCCTCGAACTCGGCGACGTCGCACCAGATGGCGCCCGGCGTCAGCGCGACCTCCTCATCGCCTCGCGCGACGAGGGATTTCTTGCCGATCGCGTCGCGAATCTGGTGGAGCGCCTTGCGGAGGTTCGTCCTCGCGCTCCCCTGGTCACTCTCGGGCCAAAGCATCCCGACGAGTCGGTCGCGGCGGAAGAACGTCTCGGAGCGAGCGGCCGCCATGTATGCGAGCAGCGCCGTGGCGTGTTGCTGCGTGAGCAGCCCGTGAAGTGCAGCACCATCGTCAGCGCGAAGTTCGATGCTTCCGAAGATCCAGAGCTTCACCATGGCAACCGGGAACTCGCGAGGGGCGACGAGACCGGCGAAAGGTACCGAGCCCCACGCGTCCGCGTCAGGCGCTTGCGTCCGTTGGCACGCCGGCTATGTTGGCGACGACCAATCAGTGGGTCTACATAATGGAGGGGGACGATCTCTCGGGGTCGGTGATCGCCGGCCGCTACGCCGTTCGGCGGGAGATCGGCCGTGGCGGAACCGCAACGCTCTACCTCGCCACCGACCTGCGGCATGACCGCGAGGTGGCCGTGAAGGTCCTGCGGCACGAGCTCACTGGCTCGATCGCCGCCAGGCGATTCACCTCGGAGATCGCGACGGCCGCCCGTCTGTCCCACCCGCTGATCGTCCCGCTTCACGACTCGGGGGAGTGGGAGGGGCGGATCTTCTTCGTCATGCAGTACGTCGAAGGAGATTCGCTGCGGCGCCGGCTGGACCGCGAGGGCCGGCTGCCTATCGAGGACGCGATCGACATCACGTGCGAGGTCGCTGAAGCGCTCGAGTTCGCTCACCGGCGCGGCATCGTGCACCGCGACATCAAGCCGGCGAACATCCTGCTGCACGCGGGGCACGCGGCGGTAGCCGACTTCGGCATCGCGCTCGCGCTCGATCGGGCGGGCGAGGGTCGGCTCACGGCGGGGTTCGCGCTGGGGACGCCGCCGTACATGAGCCCGGAGCAGACGTACGGCGACCGCGAGCTCGACGCGCGCACCGACGTGTACTCGTTAGGGTGCGTGCTCTACGAGATGGTCGCCGGCGGGCCGCCGTTTCGCGAGCGGACGGCGCAGTCGATCATCGCGCGGCATCGCGACACGCCTCCGCCGTCGCTTCGCCAGCAGCGCCCGGAGATGCCGTTGGCGCTCGAGCAGGTCGTGACGCGGGCGCTGGCGAAGGAGCCCGCCGACCGGTTCGCGAACGCGAAGGATTTCGAGGCGGCACTGGTCGCGGTGCGCACGGCGCTGCCGCATGGCAGTGCCACGAGCAGCCCGGCGGGTGCGGGAATGCGCGGCTTGTTAGGCGGGGCGATATCGGGCAGAACGCGCGCCCGCCGAATTGGGGTCGCGAGCGCCGCCGCCGTGCTCGCCGTGCTGCTCCTGCTCGTCGGAGCCACGGGCGCATTCCCGGGGGTCGCGCGTACGGTGCGGCAGTGGTTCGGCCGAGGCGAGGCGCCGGTGGTGCTCGACCGGCAGCTCGTGACGGTTGCGCCGTTCTACGTGCCGTCGGCGAATCCCGAGCTGCAGCCGTGGAAGGACGCGCTCGCGCGCGTGCTCGCGTCGTCGCTCGACGGATCCGGTCCGCTCCGCGTATTGTCGCTCTCGGGCGCCTTCAAGGAGCAGCCCGCGGTGACCGACCGCGACTCGGCGCTCGCCATCGGGCGGCGCACGCGGGCCGGCTTCGTGATCTGGGGGACGGTGCTCGATGAGGGGCCAGAGGCCATTCGCGTGACGGCGCGCATCCTCGACGTGAGCGCAGGGCAACGCGTCGACGAAGTCAACTACACCGCGCGCGACCCGGGCGCGACGGCGAGTCAGCAGCTGGCGCGGATGGTGGACTCGCTGCAGGGCGGGCTCCTCAAGATCCTCGGCAGCGTAACGCACGTGGCTGCCGTGCGCCGTGCGGGCATCGGCTGCCCGACGTCGTCGGAGTCGGCAAAGCATCGCTACCTCCAGGCCGAGCAGTTCTTCCGGCAGAGCGCGTGGGACTCGGCGCGCGTGGGGTACACCGACGTCATCGCCGCCGACGCCAAGTGCGCGCTGGCGTACCACCGCCTCGCGGACGTGTCGGCGTGGTCGCAGTCGGCGGACGACCCGATGTCGCGCACGTACCAGCTCGAGGCGGGGCGCAACAACCACGGACTCGCGCCGCGCGACAGCCTGCTCATCACGGCCGACTCACTCGACGCGGCGCTGCGCATCCTGTACGAGGACGTGAAGGCGCCGGCGTCGCGGTACTGGGCCGTGGCGCGCCGCCTGTTCGAGACACTGGCGGAGGCGAGCCGGCGGTACCCGGGCGACCCCGAGGTCTGGTACGCGTTAGGCGATGCGCGCTACCACTGGGGATGGGGGCCGACGGCGCTGCGGTCGACGGACGTGCTGGCGGCGTTCGACAGCGCGATCCGGCTGGACTCCGGGTTCGCGCTCTCGTACCTGCACGCGATCGAGCTGTCGTTCGCGTTCGGCGACACGGCCCGCGGGAAGCGGTATGCGGCCGAGTACTACGCGAACCGGCCGCGCGGGGTGCGGGCGGATTGGGTGGGCTTCGCGATGGAGCTCATCGACCCGAAGACCGCGTTCAGGGCGGACACGCGCCGTGCGCTCGAGACGCTGTCCGACGACGACCTGTTAGGCGCCCGGGTCATTGTTGACCGGTGGCCCGACTCGCTCGAGACGGCCGTGCGCATCAGCTGGCAGATGGCCACGCGTGGCACGCGGGACTCGCTGCTCATTGCCCAGTGCTCGGGCGGGCACGAGGCCAAGTGGGCGCTCGCGCAGCAACTCGCCCTCCGCGGTCACCTGCATGCGGCGGTGTGCGCGCTCGGCAGGCACCTGGAGGTGGGCGAAAGCCTCGTCACGGAGCTCGCGCTCCTCGGGCCGATCCCGCCCGACACGGTCGAGCGGCTGTTTCGCGAACGGTTGAGGG
>JBKOYV010000410.1:0-35516 GCA_046725585.1 Gemmatimonadota bacterium
GGTAGACAGCCCATTCACATACAATTCGCTCGTGTCCAAGCCTTCCGGTTCAAGGAAAATCTGATGTCGCTCCGCGTCAGGGAACTTGACAACCTTATCTTCAACGGACGGGCAATAGCGTGGGCCACGCGACTCAATCGCGCCACCATACATTGCGGATGCCGACAGATTGTCCGCAATTAGCTTCTTCCCCTTCTCGCCAAGGAATGTTATCCAGCAGGCGCGCTGCTCCAGCAAAGCTGGACGGGTGGGAAGTGACCCATCCCGGTTCTTGGCCGCAGTGGGTGGCTCATTTGGGCTGCGGCTCCAGAAGTGGGACCAGGAATATCTGAATTGCTCGAGCTCGCTCTCCTGGCGCTCCAAGCCGCTGAAGTCGACAGACCGGCCGTCGATGCGAGGCGGCGTTCCGGTCTTGAATCGCGCGACGGTCAGCCCGGCGTTCTCCAATTGCTCGGCCAGATGGATGGAGGATGCCTCACCAGCCCTGCCGCCGGCGATGCGCGTGCCAGTCCCAATGTGAATACGACCCCGGAGGAATGTCCCCGTTGTGATCACAACCGCGCGAGCGGTGAATCGCCGCCCTTCCAGCGTTTCAACACCGTGAACGCTCGTCGGGGATTGATCGAGCACGAGACGGGCGACAGTTCCCTGGATGCAGAACAGCGAAGCGTGTTGCTCAAGCAGGCTACGAACTGCTCGACGGTACATCCCGCGGTCGCATTGCGCCCGCGGAGCCCAAACCGCGGCACCTTTGCCACGGTTCAGCATGCGGAACTGCAGCGTCGCCATATCGGTGGCGCGCCCCATGATCCCACCCAGCGCGTCCACTTCGCGAACTACCGTGCCCTTGGCGACTCCGCCAATGGCCGGGTTGCACGACATCTGCCCAATGCTTTCCAACGCGCTCGTAATGAGACCGACCCGCGCGCCAAGCCGAGCGGCCGCCACGGCTGCTTCTGTTCCTGCGTGGCCACCTCCGACGACGATCACGTCGAAGTCATCTTCAGCCGATCGTGAGGCGTGATGCGACATGTCGGTAAGCTACCATCAGTGAGTGGGTACCCCCATGGCGCAAGAGATCCCATCAGGACAATCGATGTTGGTCATCAGGCGTGAGGCGTATGAACGCACCGGAATAACTCGACAGTCGATCGATGAACGTCTCAATCTCACGCCGGAAGAGTTTCGCGTAGACGGTCGCCTCGTCATGATCGGCCCGATCCCTGACGACGCAGGTATTCGCGAAATCCTCGATGACCTCGAGGCGGCTGGCCTGGCGTACTTCGATGACTATTTCGAGCTCAGCGGAAACTGGCCGTCGTGGGTCCGGCTCTACGTAGCCGAGCGATAGGTATCCTGCTTGAGGCAGAGCATGACCGCAGCGCCTCGGGCACTGGCTAGCGCTGGCGCGTCAGTGCCTTTTCGGACGTCACCGGCGTCTCGCTCACCGGTCCTGAACGCAGCATGCCGCTCCAACCGCACCCGATGCACCAGGACGACCGTAGCCACGGCATCCATTTGCCGAGTCCGCGGGATTGCATCCTGAGCGTGACCGCGTTGCAGTTCGGACACCGGTCACTCTGGGGCAAGATCCAGTAGAACACGAGAGTGGCGGCCACGATTCGCAACACGAAAATCGACACGAACACCGTCGCGAAAATCGCTGCATCGGACATGACGCCACCTCCTCAACAGGCCAGTCAGCGTTACGTGCCAACCTGGACTTTTCGGCTCACGTGCTGCCGCGAGCATGGCGAGGCGTTAAAGCCTCTGCTCGACCTGCACCCATGGCTCAACGTAGGCTACACCATTTTCGACGCGGTCGATGACTACCTCGGTCCCAACCGCGACTGGCGTGCCGTCCAGACTCTGGGCGGACACCGCGTACTGCTTCCCACCAACCACGTAGGCGATCTGGCCGGTGCTGCCCGTGGCAATCGCCGCGACTACTTGTGCAGGATGGCCCTGGAGCAGATACCGCTCGTCCACGACGTCCTGCTCTGCAGCTTGAGTGGCCCAACGGGTAACCGCACGCGTCGCCACGATCGTACCGAACAGCGCGACGAATCCCGCGACCGCGAGCTGCGCGGACAGAACAAGCTGACTGTAGCGCCAGAGTAGATAGCCGGTGATTCCGAAGAGCGTCGCGAACGCGCCCGCGGTTGGCGCCGTGAGCACCATGCGCGCGGAGCCGATTGGACGGCCCAACGCATCGAGCTCAGGCGAACGTCCGGAGCCGATCCGTTCGACGCCCCGAATCATGGCGTACACACCCAGCACGAGTCCGGTCAGAAATGCTGCGAGATAGAAGAGCTGCATCGGGATAATGGGCGAACGTCGCGGCTAGAGGGCGACGGACAAAGCGATCTCGCCTAAGAGGTTCAGATCACGCCTGATCGTAACGCCGTGATCGAGGCACCGTAAGACGCGGGGATAGCGCGTTCGAAGAACTGGGCGACTCGCCACTCGGCGTAATAGAACGGTCGAAATGGATTCTGCCCAGACACGAATCCGACGTGTCCGCCTTTCGCAAGGAACTCGACCTCGATGTGCGGATTGCCACCGGCAATGCCTCGAACTTGCTCGAGGACATCGCTCGGAAGAAACGGATCGTCAATCGCGCTGAGGAGGAGCGTTGCGACGCGAATTCTCGAGAGAAATCGAATCGAGCTCGAACGCACGTAGTAGTCATCTGCGTCGGCAAATCCATGGACCGGAGCTGTGACGACGTCGTCAAACTCATACAGGGTGCGTGCCGAACGAACGCGTTCACGTGGTACGAGGCTCGGATACCGCTCCAGCTTCGCGAGCGCTTTCATCCGGAGCGACCGCAGGAAGTGTCGCTGATACACACGGGAGAATCCGCGATCGATGTGACGCGAAGCGCGGGCCAAGTCGAAGGGCACCGACACGGCGGCTGCGGCGATCACGCGGCGATCAATGGAGTCGCCGGATTCACCGAGCCACTTGAGGAGCACGTTTCCGCCAAGGGAAATGCCTGCGAACAGAAACGGCGCGTTGACGTCGGACGCGAGCAGGCCTCGGGCGACCGCATTGATGTCGCCAGTGTCGCCGGAATGATAGAATCTGGCGGCGCGATTGGGTTCGCCGCCGCAGCCACGAAAGAGCAGCAGGTCAGCGGCCCACCCACGCCGAGCGGCTTCCAGAAACAACCCGCGGGCGTAATGCGAGTGCGCGGTTCCCTCGAGGCCATGCAGGATCACAACGTGGGGCCGCCCCGGCGGGGCGTCCAGACGAACCAGATCGATGAAGTCCCCATCATCGGTGTCCCAACGCTCGACTCGCGTCTCGAGCGGCGGGATCCGACGGAAAAACCGACCCCAGATCGTTCGGGCGTGCGGCCCGGGGAGCCACCATGCGGGCGAATAGGCGCGCACTACCACTGGCGTAGATTTCCCTTCGCGCGTCGATCGACAAAGGCTGTCTTCGCGTTGATCATGACTCTCGCTTCGTTCGCCCGTGGAAGTACAAATCTTCGGCATCAAGAAAAACGCCGCCACTCGTAAGGCACTCCGTTTCTTCGCCGAGCGGCGCGTGAAGACCCACTTCGTTGATTTTGCCGAACGAGCGGCGTCCCTCGGTGAGCTCAAACGATTCGCGCAGCGGTTCGGTGTGAGCGCACTGATCGATCGTGAATCGAAAAGGTACCAGGAGCTCGGGTTGGCTCATTCGCACTACAACGATGACCGGTGGCTGGAAAAGCTCAGCGAAGAACCGTTGCTCTTGAAGATGCCGCTCGCGCGTTCGGCAAACGGTCTCACCATCGGGCTAGCCGAGACCGAATGGCGCTCATGGCTAGCCAAGTGACGGGCGAATGACGCAGATCGCCATGTCCGGTGTCGCTGTGGAGTTCGGCGATACCGTCATTCTGCGAGACGTCACCTTCACAGTCGCTGCTGGTGAAAGGTGGGGTCTCATCGGCCGTAACGGGACCGGCAAGACAACGCTCTTCAACCTTGTTACGGGAGCGCTCGAACCGACTCGGGGCGCTGTGGCGCGAACGCCCGGCCTTCGGATAACGCTGCTCGAGCAGCATCGTGATTTCGGCGATGCGATAACCGTGTGGCAGGCGGTCGCCGGCGCGTTCGAGCACCTGCTCGACCTCGAGCGCTCACTGAGTGAGCAATCGACTCGCATCGGCGAGCTCGGCGAGGCGGCAACGCCCGCGATGCTCGGCCGATACGCGCATGACCTCGAGCGTTTCGAGCGCGAGGGCGGCTACGAGATCACGGCCCGCGTCGATGCGGTGCTGCACGGGTTGGGATTCGACCCGGCAGACGCACGGTCGAAGCCCCTCGATACGTTGAGCGGAGGCGAACGGGGACGGGTCGGCCTCGCGCGACAACTCGTGGCACCGGCGGACGTGCTGCTCCTCGACGAGCCGACGAACCACCTCGACCTCGAGACGACGGAATGGCTCGAGGAGTATTTACGCGGTACGAGTGCCACGGTGCTGTTGATCAGTCACGATCGTGCATTTCTCGCCGCCGTGATCGATCACACGCTTCATCTCGAGAACGGCACGACCGCGGCATACATCGGCGGCTACGAATCATTCGTGAGCCAGCGAGTGGAACGACGGCTGACGCAGCAACGCGCGTTCGACAAGCAGCAGCGGCAGATCGCGAGCGAAACCGACTACATCCGGCGGAACATCGCCGGGCAGAACAGCAAACAGGCCAAGGGGCGACGGAAGCGGCTGGAACGACTCCCTCGTCTGAGTCCACCGCCTGACGAGTCGGGCGGTGGCACCATAGCAATTCGCTTTGAGATCGCTGAGCGTGGCGGAGATCTCGTGGCAGTGGCGGAAGGCGCACGAATCGAAATTGGCAACCGTACGCTGATCGAGCAGTTCACCGGTCAGGTCAATCGTGGCGACCGACTCGGGTTGATCGGGCCTAACGGCGCCGGGAAGTCGACGCTCCTGCGTACATTGCTTGGCGAGCTCGCGCCCGCTGCCGGAACAGTGCGACTCGGAGGCTCAATCAGAGTTGCCTACTATCGCCAAGACTTGGCCCAGGTGCCGACCGATCGCACGCTGTATGAGGTGATCGGGGATCTGCGACCCATGTGGGAGCGCGGGCAGATTCAGGGCCATCTCGGCCGATTCGGATTCTCCGGCGACGAAGTGCTGAGGCGCGCAGATTCCTTGTCCGGCGGCGAGCGGGCGAGAGTTGCGCTGGCAATGATGATGCTCGCGCGCGCGAACCTGCTCATTCTCGACGAGCCGACAAACCATCTGGACGTCGAGTCAATCGAGGCGCTGGAGGATGCCATCGAGCGCTACGATGGCAGCGTGATCATCGTAAGTCATGACCGCGCGCTGCTCCGCGCGCTCGCCAATCGGGTGTGGGTGCTTCACGACCGACACATCTCGGCGTTCGATGGCAGTTTCGCCGAATGGGAGGTCATCAGTGCCGAACGCGCGCATGCGGCCCAGGTCAAAGCCGCCGAGGAGTCAGCGATCCATCGCATGCGCGAGCGCCAGACCATCGCACGGCGAGACACGAGCGCGCGTAATCCGCGCGAGGCGATACGCAAGGCACAGCGCGAAGTCGAAATAGCGGAGCAGGAAGTCGCTCGGCTCGAGCACACGATTGCCGAGTTGACGCAGACGCTTTCGGACCCGGAGCTATACATGAACTCCGACAGTGCGGCATCTGCAACCCGCCTTGGCGGCGAGCTCGATCGCGCGAAGGCCGATCTGGAACGTGCGATCGACCGCTGGACAACCGCGACCGAGCATGCCGAGTCGCTCTCGAATGCAGCAAACACTGCTGGGCAGTCTCGCGGATAGCGGCCGACCCGGTGTGTTGGTGAAAACCACGATAGGAGGTGGCCGATCGACTCGGTGATCTGGATCTGGGGAGGCTTTCTTCTCTTCATCCTGCTCGTGCTCGCGCTCGACCTGGGCGTTCTGAACCGCAAGGCTCACGTCGTTTCGGTAAAGGAAGCGCTGACCTTTACCCTCGGTGTGGTCGCGCTCGCGACGCTGTTTGACGTGTTCGTGTACTTCGCCTACGAGAATCATTGGCTTGGCCTCGGTCAGCACGTCGATCGTGTCGACGGTCTCGTCAACGATGGTCGATTGGCCGCGGTGAAATTCTTAACCGGCTACATCATCGAGGTGTCCCTCAGCGCCGACAACGTGTTCGTGATCGCGATGATCTTCGAACACCTGCGTGTGCCCGCGAACCTCCAGCACCGCGTGCTGTTCTGGGGGATTCTTGGCGCGCTCGTGATGCGAGGGACAATGATCGGCCTCGGCGCACAGCTGGTATCCAGGTACCACTGGGTGCTATACGTCTTCGGCGTCTTTCTGGTCTATACGGCGCTGAAGATGCTCTGGTCGAAGTCGGACGAACTAGCCGACCCCGACGAGGCGCTCGTCATGCGGCTCATTCGTCGTGTGTTTCCCGTGTGCGAGGACTATCGGGAGTCACGTTTTCTCGTCCGCGACGCCGGCAGATGGATGCTGACACCGCTGGCCGTTTCCCTCGTACTGGTGGAAACAACGGACCTCATCTTCGCGGTCGACTCGATTCCGGCCATTTTCGCCATCACAACGGATCCGTTCATTGTCTTCACGAGCAATGTCTTTGCGATCCTCGGGCTGCGATCCTTGTATTTCGCGTTGTCGAGGGCGATCGCAAAGTTCCGATACCTCAAAGTGTCACTCGCCGCAATACTAGGCCTCGTGGGGCTGAAGATGCTCGCCGCGGAATGGTTGAAGGACATAATCGGCCCCAGCTTCAACTTCTATCTCCTCGGGATCGTGGCCGTGATCCTCGGTGTCGGCGTGCTTGCGTCGGTGATCATGGCGCGGCGAGAGGACCGTCAGGCGGAGCCGGCGAAGTAGGCGAGTGTTCGATGGTCGGGTTGTTTCTCGTCGCGGTGATGCAGGGTGCCGTTCCGGCACCGGTCGATTCGGTGTACTCGACGACACGAGTCCGGCACCTCGTCGAACGGGCGTCGGTCTCGAATCGACGCGTTCCCGAAGGCCTTGGAACCTACGAGGCGCGGGTCGAGAGCGAGATGGCCTTCATCGCTCGGCAACCAGACGGAACCGAGCAGACCTTCACGGTCGAGCAGGCGGCGACGACGGTTCACTGGGCGCGCTCGGGCCAGTTCGAGCAGCGAGTCGTCGGCTACCGATCGCAATCCGTTGGAGTCACCATCTCCGCGGTCGGTCTGTTCCGGCAGGCGTGGGTGGTTCCAATTCTGTACGGGAACAGAATGACCCTGCTGTTCGGCGAGCAGGACTCGACTCGGCGGAATAACGCTGGTCGCCGGCGACGCTCCAATGTGGTCGTTGCAGTTCACCCGTTCGCCGACGATCGCGATCGTCTGTACCGGTTCTCGGGTGGCGACACCGTCGTGACAATTCGGCCAGGCGGCCGCGACATCCCGATCGTTCGCATACACGTCGAGCCGCATGGCGGTGGCCTAACGCGGGAGACCACTGCGTTCCGGGGCGACATCGAGCTGGACGAGCAGCGGGCGCAGATCGTCCGCATGCGCGGGTACTTCGAGACCGTTGGGCCGAAGCCACGGGGGCGCTCCCGACTGGTCGCCTCGCAAGTAGAAGCGATCGCGTACGTGGAGCTCGAGAACGGAGAGTTCGAGCAGCGATACTGGCTCCCGTCGTATCAGCGAATCGAAGCGCAGGCCGCCATCTCGCTACTCGGCGATCAACGCGCGGTATTCCGCGTCATTTCTCGATTCCGGAACATGACGGCCAACGCGCCGCGGTCGATGGCCAATGCTGGCTCGTTAGGCGACTCGATGCCTGTCCGGCGCACCGGCGCTGACTCGCTCATGCCGGCCGATCCGACACCCGTCGACGCCGGCGACTCGCTGCGCGTTACGAAACATCGCCTAACGTTCGCGCCGCGAGACAGCATCGATCGCTTTGCGGACTGGAGTCGCGACATCGGCGAATCGACTGGTGCCACCCGTGCCGATGACTTCATTGACGTCGCGCCCAATTCCTGGCGACCTACGGGACCGCCCATTGTACGGCTCCGGTTCCAGGAACCAACCGACCTCTTCCACTATAACCGTATCGAAGGCGCCTACACCGGCATTGCCGGAGAAGTCAAGCTGCGCGATGCGTCGCCAGGACTCGTGGCGCGGTCCAATATCGGATGGGCCTGGGCGGAGCAGACGGTCCGCGGGCGCGTGTCGCTGGAACGGCAGAAGGGTGTCTGGTGGCCGTACGTGCGAGCAGGACGGTCGCTCGATGTGACGAATGATTTTCGAGAGCCCTTCGATAGTGGATCCACCCTTGGTGCTCTCTTCTCGGTGGACGACTATGACTATGTCGACCGACGGAGCGCGATGATCGGCCTAACGCGGTACGTGAACCGGCGGCGAGACGTTCGGGTTCGCGTGGAGGCCGGGATAGGTTCTGACCGGTACGTCGCGGCACAACGAGAACGTGGGCCGTTCACACCAGGTGATTCCGGATTCCGCTTCAATCGTGGCGTCGATGGCGGCAGGTATCGCATCGCGAGCCTCAAGGTAGAGTTTCATCCCGACGTCAACGCGGCGTTCGTGCGTCCGGGCGTGGGCGCTTTTCTGCAGGCCGAAGCCGCAGCGGGCGATCTCGCGTGGCGCAGGGCCGAGCTTCGGCTCATCGCACGACGAATGCTCGGGCCGTTCATCTACGTTGCGCGTGCTGATGCAGGCGTGGTTGTCGGCGACTCGATTCCGCCGCAACAACTGTTCGAACTCGGTGAGAACCAGAATTTGCCCGGGTACGGCTACAAGGAATTCGCCGGCAATCAGGCTGCGGTGATTCGCGGCCTCGTTATGTATCCGCTCCCGCTTTGGCGCGCCCCGTTACGGCTCGGACGATTCGTATTGCCCAGCGTGGGGCCGACGCTCTCGTTCGGGGCGCAAGGCGGATGGGCTGCCGCGTCGAACGATGCCGCGCGATCGGCGATACTGCGCCTCGGGTCGGTCGAGGACTCGGTTCTTGGCACGGCAGGGAGCGTTTCCGGCGCACCCGTCTCGCGGCCAACCGATGGCTTCAAGTCGTCAATCGATTTTCGTCTGCGGTTTCTGGGCGGAGCCGTGAGCATCGGAGTCGCACGCGCTACCGATCATCACCAGCCCTGGCAGTTCGTCGTGGGGTTCGCGCAGATCATCTGAGTGCCGCCAGATCAAAACTCTCCGATGAAGCCAATCTCTGGCTCGAGGTGCTGACCGAAGCGCTCCTGGACGCAGGCCTGTGCGTGCGCGATCAGCGCGCGGACATCGCTAGCCGTTGCATTACCGAGATTCACCATGATGTTGGCGTGGATGTGCGAAATCTGGGCGTCTCCTATGCGGAAACCCTTGAGCCCGCATTGGTCGATCAATCGTCCTGCACCGACACCTTCGATCTTCTTGAAGATCGATCCGGCGCTCGGGTGGATGTCCAGCCACGGGTGACGTGCGCCACGCCAACTCAAGTTCTCCTGCATGATCCGATGCATTGTCCCCACGTCGCCGGCGGAGAGTCGAAACGTGACGGACAGCGCGACCTCGCGACCCTCGTGAAGGACGCTGGTGTCGTAGCCAAACCGCATGTACTCGCGGTCGACGGAATGCCGGACGCTATGCTCGTCGAGCAGCTCAGCGGACTCGAACACCTCGTCGATGAACATGGTTCGCTCACGGTCCGGGGCCGGGGAGAGAAAATGGAGATTCTGCCAGACGGCGCCGCCAACGGTGCTCGGAATTCCGACGTAGTGTTCCAGTCCCGACCAACCACGTCGCACCGACTCTGCGATAAGGTCGCGCACGATCACGCCACTCTCGCACCACACACGGCCGTCCTCGGCGAACCGCATGTGGCGCGCGGCATTTCGTATCACGAGGCCTCGAAATCCTCGATCGCCAATGAGGATGTTTGCCCCGAGCCCGAGGACGAAGTAAGGCATACCACTTCGACGCGCAGCGGTGACAGCGTTTGCGAGATCATCGGCGGATATGGCATCGTAGAACAGATCCGCCGGACCTCCGATCCGAAACGTGGTGTATGGCGCGAGTGGTTCATCCCGCTTGAGTCGCGCCGCGTCGAGCCGGTTGCCGAGTGCCACCATTGGGGCGGCCAAATTAGTGAGAGCCATGCAAGTGGAAAGAAATCTTGGCGCGCGAAGGTCGCCAGCTATGACGAACCGTTCAGCCACGCGCTTTCGCGAATGCGCCGGCACCGTGGAGGATAGGCCCATCCGCCGAATCAACCGCTCATCGACCAGACTGAGCGTCGCGTGGGTTCGCGTGGCGATGCTAGCCGCCGTGGCACTGACGGCCGCGCCGGCCTACGGGCAACGAGCCGAGCTGGACAAGATCATCAAGCGGCGCGTCCTCTCGAATGGCCTCGAAGTCATTGTGGTCGAGAATCACGGTGTCCCCCTCGCGACCGTGGAAATCGACGTGAAGAATGGCTCGTTCACGCAGACGCCCGAATATGCCGGGCTCGCGCACATGTACGAGCACATGTTCTTCAAGGCGAACGAGCACCTGCCTGAGCCCGACCAATTCATCGACCGAGCTGCGGAGCTTGGGGCTGTGTTCAACGGTCGCACGGACGAGGAGCGCGTCGCCTACTACATGACGCTCCCGGCCGACAGCCTTGCCGGCGGGATCCAAGCGCTCGCCAATGCCTTGCGGCGGCCGCTCTTCCTCAAGGAGGAGATTGAGCGCGAGCGCCAGGTCGTGATCGGGGAATACGACCGCAACGAGTCGAATCCGTTCTTCCGGCTGCAGGCGGCGATGGGCAAACAACTCTACCCGGGCCAGTGGAGCCGAAAGAACGTGATTGGGGATCGCGACGTGATCCTCACCGTGACGCCGGCCAAGATGCGGGAGATTCAGCGAAAGTACTACGTGCCTAACAACTCGGTGCTGATCGTAACCGGCGATGTGTCGCCCGACAGCGTGTTCAAGCTTGCCGAGAAGACATACGGGGACTGGGCGCAGGGCGCAGACCCATTCGTCACCGACCCCATTCCGCCGATCCCCGCGTTGCAGAAGAGTGAGGCATTGATCATCGAACAGCCCGTTGGCGCCGTGACCGTGCAGATCCAATGGCAAGGGCCGAGCGTACGCAGGGACCCGAACGCCACTTATGCCGCGGACGTGTTCTCGGATGTGCTCAACCAACCCAACTCCACGCTTCAGAAGAAGCTCGTGGATACGGGCCTCTGGCAGTCGATAGGCGTCAACTACTACACGCTCGACAACGTCGGTCCGATCACTATCAGCGGTCAGACGACGCCCGACAAGTTGAAGAGCGCACTAGCGGCGCTCGACGCCGAGATTCAGCGGTTCACCGAGCCAAGTTACATCTCGAAGGGTGAGCTCGAGGCAGTGAAGGCGCAGCGCGCCGTGAGCTCTGCGTTCGGTCGAGAGCGAGCGTCCAGCTTCAGCCAGACGATCGGATTCTGGTGGAGCGTCGCCGACCTCGAGTACTACATGGGATATGTGGACAACATGGCGAAGCAGAGCCTCGCGGACCTTCGGAGCTATGCGGCGAAATACATCGTCGGCAAGCCGCGTGTAACCGGCGTGGTGATACCTGCCGACGCGCGGCAGTCGATCGCGCTCACGACGGCGGACCTGTTGCCGAGGAGCGTAGCGCAGTGAGCAACACGGTGGTCACGGCGCTACGGCGCGGCGGGCTCGCCCTCGGAGTGCTGTCCGTCCTGGCAGCCGGTAGTGGCGCGCAGGTTCAAGTGTCGGGGAGCGCGATGCCGCGGACGTCGCGCACCAAGGCGCCCCTGCACGACAGCCTGACGACAACGTACGAAGTCGGCGGTGTACGCGTCATTCACCGCCTGACGCCGGCGAACGATGTCGTTGCCGCGAACGTGTACCTGCTGGGCGGCGTCCGCCAGATCAACGACGACAACGCGGGGATAGAGCCACTGCTCCTCGAGGCGTCGGACCGGGGTACACGGGAATACGCCGGCGAGAAAGTCCGCACAATGCTCTCGCGCCTCGGAAGCACGATCGTGGTCGACCCCGAGACCGATTGGACGATGTTCGGCCTTCGCGCCACACGAGACGGGTTTGACTCCACGTGGTCGGTGTTGGCGAGCCGGCTCATGCACCCGTCGCTCGACTCGGGGCAGGTGAGGATCGTTCGTGAGCAGCTACTCGCGGCGGTGCGCCAGCGAGGCGACAACCCCGACGCTCTGGTGTCGTTCATCGCCGACAGCTTCGCGTTCTCCGGACATCCGTATGCGCGCAGCACGTTAGGGACCGAACGCTCGCTGGCCCGCCTGACGGTGCCTTCACTCCGGCGATATCACGACGAGCAGATCGTGAAGTCGCGTATGCTCGTGGTCATCGTGGGAAACATTTCCCGATCGCAGGTCGAGAAGGTCATGACTCGCACGCTGGCCAAGCTCCCGGTCGGGAATTACCGGTGGACACTTCCGGACACGCTCCCAGTGCGAAATGCCGGATTCGCGATCGAGTCACGATCGCTGCCCACGAACTACATCCTTGGCTACTATCTCGGCCCACCGGCGGGGAGTAAGGACTATCAGGCGCTGCGGGTTGCCGCCGCCGTGCTGTCGGGCCAACTGTTCGCCGAGATCCGTTCGCGCCGGAACCTGACGTACGCCGTCGATGCCCCGTTCGTCGAACGCGCGATCGCATCCGGCGGCCTGTACGTCACCACCGTTTCGCCTGACACGACGCTGGCGCTCATGCGTCAGCAGATCACCGCGCTGCAACAGGGTACGATCGACCGTGAGGCGCTCGAGCGTCTGGTGCAGCAGTTCATCACGGAATATTTCCTCAACAACGAAACGAATGCCGAGCAGGCAAACTTTCTCGCTCGGGCGCAACTGTACCGAGGCGACTTCCGAGTCGCCGACCTGTTCGTGGACGAACTGCGGGAAGTGAGCCCCGAAGATGTCCAGCGCGTGGCGCGACAGTATATGCGCGATGTGCGCTTCGCGTACGTCGGCGACTCGCTCCGTCTTTCGGCTCGCGCGCTGAAGGGGTTCTGAGTTTCTTCGCCTTCCCGGGCCTCAGTCGCGACGGCGGGATGCCAGCGCCCCCCGCACGTCGTCGAGCGACGCCCCGACCGACCGGAGCGCGACCAGGGTGTGGTACACCACGTCGGCCGCCTCCTCGATTGCGCGAGCGCGATCGCCATCCGCACATGCCACGACGAGCTCAGCGCACTCCTCGCCGAGCTTCTTGAGCCGAAGATTGCGGTCGGCGCCGAGACGTCGAGTGTAGCTGGGTCGCTCGTCGCCATCAGGCGTCGATGTCGACGGCGTTAGGCGAGTCGCGATCGTCGCGTCGAGCTCTGCAATCGCGTCGGCACGAAGCGCCGTGGCTTGGAAGCACGACGTCGTTCCGGTATGACACGCAGGGCCGGCCGGGATGACGCGCGCGAGCACTGCGTCGACGTCGCAGTCGGCCTCGAGCGAGACGACGCGCTGTGTGTTGCCGCTGGTAGCGCCCTTGTGCCAGAGGCCGCGGGAGCGCGACCGAAAATGCATCTCCCCAGTCTCGATCGTCCGCTCGAGCGCTTCGCGGTCGGCGAACGCGATCATGAGCACCGCTCCCGATGTGGCGTCCTGGACGACAACGGGGACGAGTCCCCCTCCTTTCGCGAAATCGAGCGCAGCGAGATCGAGTGTTGTCACGTTAGGTTCGCTCCGCGTTCGCTCCCGGGTTGATGCCCGGTTCGGGAGGAGGCCAGGGGACCCCGAGCCTCGCACGAAGGAGGGTAGCCATGGCGCTGTTGGTAGCCATCGCACCGCTTCCGAACGGCGTAATGCGGCCATCCCAATCGCTGAACTCGCCGCCCGCCTCGCGAACCACGGGAATGAGCGCAGCCGAGTCCCACGGCGACATGAGATTGTCCACCATCAACTCAGCGCGCCCTGTTGCGACCAGCAGGTAGCCGTAGCAATCGCCCCACGTTCGTGCGACCGTCGCTTCGTTTGCGAGTGCCGACCACCGGGCCGCCCGTTCGGGCCGTCCCACGAACCGGACGTCGGTCGAGAGCAAAGTCGAGCCGGCGAGCTCCGTCTGCTCGGAGACGCGACACCGTGCGTCGTTCCACCAGCAGCCTTCACCCAAGGCGGCGACTGCGATCTCGTCCGCGGCTGGACAATACACCGCGCCCGCGAGCACGGTCTCGCCGCTGACGACGCCAATCAACGTGCCCCAGAGCGGGACACCGCGAACGAAGGTCTTCGTCCCATCGATCGGATCGATGAACCAGCACCGCGCCGCCGGGTCGCCCTCGGAGCCAAATTCCTCTCCGAGTATCGCGTCGTTCGGGAACCGCGCGGTAATCCATGCGCGCGCGGTCTCCTCGGCGGCGCGATCGGCGATCGTCACGGGGCTGCCATCGCGTTTGGTCTCGATGTCGAGTCGTGTTCGAAAGTGTGTGAGGGCGACTCTCCCCGTCAGTCGAGCCACCTCGGACACGGCCTGCAGCAGCGTCTCGTTTCGGACGGTGGTCATGCTGCCCGCACCGGTATACCGCGGCGAGCCATCTCCGCCTTGATTCGCTGCACCGTCGTCACTCCCTCGTGGAGAATGCCGGCGACCAACGCTGCGTCCGCATGGCCGCGCACGAGCGCGTCGCAGATGTCGCTGGCCGAACCCGCTCCGCCGCTCGCGACTACGGGCACATCGACGGCGTCCGCTATAACTGCAGTCAGCTCGAGGTCGTAACCGGTCCGTGCACCGTCGCGGTCGATGCTCGTGACGAGAAGCTCACCGGCGCCACGCCGCACGCACTCACGCGCCCATGTCACTGCATCGAGGGACGTGGGCGTCCGGCCGCCTCGCGTGTACACGAGCCAGCCCTGGCCGTTTCGCTTGGCATCGATGCTCGCGACGACGCACTGCGAGCCGAATCGAGTGGCGCACTCGGTCAGAATCTCCGGTGACTCGACCGCGGCGGTATTCACGCCGACTTTGTCGGCTCCGGCGCGCAGGGCGCGCGCGACGTCGCTGGCCGAGCGAATCCCGCCTCCGATCGTTAGGGGAATGAACAGACGTTCGGCCGTCTGCCGCGCGAGGTCGAGGAGTGTCGCGCGCTCTTCGGCACTCGCCGAGATGTCGAGATACACGATCTCATCTGCACCATCGGCCTCGTAGCGTTGAGCGAGCGCCACCGGATCGCCGATGTCGCGCAAGGACTCGAACTGGACGCCTTTCACCACGCGATCACCCTTTACATCGAGGCAGACGACGAGTCGGCGCGTCACCATCGAATGCTTCCCTTGGTGCTGAAGACCGTGCCCGAGTCGATAAGCGCGTCGTGAAGCGCGAGCCCGAGCGCCTTGAAAGCCGCCTCGATCACGTGATGTCGATCGGTGCCGCGAAGCACCCGCACGTGAAGCGTCGCGTGCGCGTGGTCCGCGAACGACCGGAACCAATGGTCGTAAAGGGAGCTGGGAACCGGGCCGCGGTAGAAGGGCCGTCCTCCGAGATCGATGGTCACCTCTACGAGCGCATCATCCATCGGCACTGTACGATGCCCATAGCGCGCGCACGTCGCGGGCGTATGGTCGGCGACGGCGGCGCCGAATGCGATCCCCACGTCCTCGATGAGGTGATGCTTCAGATCGCCGGATGCCTGAAGCGACAGGTCGAGACGCGAGTATTTCGCGAGCGTCACCATCATGTGATCGAGGAAGCTAAGCCTCGTGGAGACAGTCGAGCGCCCGTCGCCGTTCGTGATCTCGAGACGAATGCGCGTCTCGGACGTTTGTCGTTCGACGACACTCATTCGGCGAACTCCTCGGCAGCATGCCACGGATCGATGGCGCCGGTGTAGAGCGCCATGCCGATGACCGCCGCGGCCACTCCGCGGTCGGCCAGGGCGCGGAGGTCGGCGACGGATGCAATGCCGCCGGACGCGTACACGGGAAAACTCGCTGCTTCTACGACGTCTTCCATGAGAAACAGGTCAGCGCCCTGCATCCGCCCCTCACGATGAACGGCGGTGACGAGCAATCCCGCAAGCGGCAGCGCGCTCAACTCTTCCGTGACATCGATGATCTCCCGCGGTAGCGTTCGCGCCCAGCCGTGCGTCACGACGCGACGATCCCGCACATCGGCCGCCACGAGGATCTCGTTCGGGTAGGCGTTGGCGACACGCCCGAGCCAGTCGGTGTCCTCGAAAGCCCGGGTGCCGAGAACTACGGCACGCGCACCGCCCGCGACCAGCTCTTCGATCGCGGTCGTGGAGCGAATTCCGCCGCCAACCTGCATTTCGACTGGTACCTCGCGGACCAACTCATTCACGACATCGCGGTTCGATCCACGGCCCGTCGCCGCGTCGAGGTCGACCACATGAAGTCGACGGAATCCATAACGCACCCATTCGCGGGCAACCGCAACAGGGTCTGCCAGACGAACGCGCTCGTCGGCGTAGTCCCCGCCGACAAGCTGAACACAGGCGCCCTCGCGCAGGTCGATCGCAGGTATGGCGATCATGAGGTCGCGTCGTCAAGGAAGGCGTGCAGGAAGCGCAAGCCGGGCCGCGAGCTCTTCTCGGGATGGAACTGCACCCCAACGGTACGACCCGCGCGCACGACGGCCGCGAACCGGTCAGCCTCGTGCGTGCTCCATGCGCGAACGACCGAGTCGTCGGCCGGCCGGCACACGTAGCTGTTCGCGTAATACGCATACGACAGCGGAGCACGTGCGAACAACTCGTCATCCGCGCTGTCAATTACGTTCCATCCGATCTGCGGGACATGCTTTGCCCGAAGTCGTGTGACCCATCCAGGCAGGATCCGGAGCCCCGAAGCGTTAGGCACGGCTTCGTCGCTGCCGTCGAACAGCAGCTGCATGCCGAGACAGATGCCGAGACAGGGGAGCCCACCACGCAGCGCGGCCCGCATTGCGTCCCGGCCCGGCGCCAAACGCTCTGCGGCCAGCCCGAACGCGCCGACACCTGGTAACACCAGCACGTCGGTGTCGAGTGCCAACACCGGATCCGGTTCGACCACCACCGTCGCGCCGAACGCCGCGATTGCCTTCGCGAGGGAGTGGATGTTCCCTGCACCGTAATCAAAAATGCTGACTCTCATCGCGCCCGCTCCGTCGTCTCGACAGTCGCACGTGCCGACAGGAGCGCGTCCAGCGCAAGCTCCATCATGGACCACGGTCCGATCGTTATCCGAAGCGCATCCCCGATGCCCGGAAGATCAGGATATGGACGAACGGCGACACCACATTCCCGCATGTGTCGTGCGACAAGCGCCGCGCTCGAAATCGGAACCAGGAGGAAATTCGCCGCCGACGGAAACGGGTCGAGTCCATTTGCTCGAAGAGCGTCGGCGAAACGCTCGCGGTTCTCCACCGCCTTGGCCACCATCTCACGCATCCACGAGATGTCTTCGCGAAGGACACACGCCACGGCACGTTCGGCGGGTGTGTTCTCCTTGTATGGCCCCCGCACTTTCTCGATCTCGTGAATGAGTGACGCTGCTCCGGTGCCGTAGCCGATGCGAAAGCCGGCCATTCCAAAAGCCTTCGATAGTGTGCGCGTGACCAGCACGCGCTCATGTGTCGGGGCTTCGCTCACCCAGCCACCGTCGGTGAACTCGCCGTACGCCTCATCGATAATGACGATGCCCGGCGCATGCTTGATGACCCGATCGACCGATCGGCGGGCCGCCGCACTGCCGGTGGGGTTGTTAGGCGAGCAGATGTAGATGATGCGCGCCTCAGTCGCGAGCAGCGCATCGGGGTCGATATCGCCGGAGGACGTGAAGCGGACGGGTGTGGGCACGAGGCCGTTCACCTTCGCGAACACCGGGATCATGCTGAACGTGGGATCGGAGTACGCGAGGCGCTCTCCCGGTTCCGCGAAGGCACGCACCGCCGAATCGATGACGTCGTCGGACCCACAGCCACCGACGACCTGATTTGGCTGGACACCAGCGTAGTCAGCCAACGCTTCGCGGAGGCGTCGCGCGTTCAGGCCGGGATAGCGGGTGATCTCATCACGCCCGGACGCCGCGAGCTCCCGCAGCGCAGCAGGCGGGGCGCCGAAAAGGTTGGTGTTGTCGCTCAAGTCAGCCGCACACGGGGTTCGCTCGGTGGGGTACGGCACGACATCCCGGATGGTAGCGCGTCCGAGCCGAAGCGACTCGCTCGGCGAGGGCGAAGGTGTCGGCGGCGTCATGCCGACTGTCTCCAGGCCCGGGCGGCGGCGGCATGCGCCGGCAGATGTTCCGCCTCGGCGAACACGGCGACGTCCTGGGCGAGTCGCGCGGCAGCCTCGCGGTCCACGCGCTGGTACGTCGTCCATCGTACGAAGTCCGTTGTGCTCAAGCCGGAGTACGAGCGTGCGAGGCCGGCTGTCGGAAGCACATGGTTCGCTCCAGTGATGTAGTCACCGAACGTCACCGAGCTCGTTTCGCCGAGGAACACAGTACCTGCCGAGCGAATGTCGCCGAGTAGCGCATCGGCGTCGTGCGTCGCGAGCAGCAGGTGTTCCGGCGCGAACAGGTTTGCAAAAACGACCGCGTCGCGGAGTGAAGGCGCGGTGAGTATCGCGCCGCGCTCGGCAAACGCCCGGTCGATGATAGTGCGGCGTCCCTGAACGGGCAGGAGCTTCTCGATGGCGTCGGTCACCTTGCTGCCTAACGTTTCATCCGTCACGACGAGAGCCACGACGGCATCCGGATCGTGCTCGGCCTGAGCGAGCATCTCGGCGGCGAGGCGAACGGGGTCGGCCGAGTCGTCGGCGACAATCAGCAGTTCGCTCGGCCCTGCGGGGGAGTCGATGCCGACGACGTTCGACACCAACAGCTTGGCCTGTGCCACGTAGGCGTTCCCCGGGCCGACAATGCGATCGACGCGGGGGATGCTTGCGGTGCCATATGCCATCGCAGCGATCGCGCCGGCGCCACCCACCGCGAACACTCGATCGGCACCGGCTAACTCGGCCGCGGCAAGTGTTACGGCCTCTGGCAGACCATTGGACGTCGGTGGCGCGCAGATAAGGACCTCCGCAACGCCGGCGACGCGCGCCGGGATCGCCCCCATGAGAACGCTGCTAGGATAGGCGGCGCGTCCACCCGGCGCGTACACGCCCACGCGAGGCAGCGGGTCGGGCCGCCGACCAACGACGACGCCGGGCTCGGGAGACGTCTCGATGGGCTGCGGCACTGCGGCGCCGTGGACGACACGGATGTTCGCGGCGGCGCGCTCCATTGCCGCACGGAGCGAAGGATCGAGCGAGCGAAGCGCGTCACGGCACGCGTCGCGCGGCACCTCGAGCGACTTGAGGCGAACCTTGTCGTACTCCCTCGCAAGCGAGATGAGCGCAGCATCGCCGTCGCGCCGAACGACGTCGATGATCGCCTCGCTCGTCGTTCGCACCATATCGTCGGGGGCCGGGGCGCGTTCCAGCAACTGGGCGCGGTCCGCATCGCTCAGCGCGTGCAGCGGTCCGCGGAATCGCATACGTGCCGCTTTCATGGCATTAGCCTCTCGATGCGTGTGACGAGGATTCCCGCACCGCCTAACGCCTTGAGCTGGGCAATCGTCCGAAAGATGGCGGTCTCCGGCACGACGGCGTGCACCGCAACGTGGCGGCCGCCATTCAGAATGTCGATGACGGTCGGGCCATTCAGACCGGGGAGTACTTCCTTCACCTGGTCGAGCGCCTCGCGAGGGACATTGGCCATGACGTATCGCTGCCCTCTCGCACGCAACACGCTCTCGAGCGCGTCGGCGAGGTCAGTGAGCGCGCGGCGCTTGGACGGATCGAGCCGTTCGGCGTCGGCCACGCGCGTGACGAGCCGCGCCGTGGATTCGAGCACCGTCGCGACCTCGCGAAGACCGTTCACCTTGAGCGTAGAGCCCGTGGATGTCAGGTCCACCACGATGTCCGCTATCCCCAGGTGTGGAGCAATTTCGGCGGCACCCGACACGGGGACGATCTCGACGCGACAGCCACGGCGGTCGAAGAAGCGACGCGTCACGCGGGGGAAAACCGTCGCGACTCGCTCGGTGACAATCTGCTCGAGTCGCTCGATCCCACTTTCCTCTCGTGCCGCGACGACGAGCCGACAGTTGCCAAAGCCAAGGTCGAGGCGGACGTCAAGCTCTCGTTCCGACTCGCAGACGAGATCCCATCCGGTGATGCCGGCGTCGGCCGCGCCATCCGCGACGAACTCGGGAATGTCCTGGGCCCGTACGAAGATCGCCTCGAACTCGCCGCCGAGCGACGCCGTAAGAGCGCGATCGCCGCGGGCGCGGATGGGCAGACCGGCGTCCTCGAACAGCTCACGGGTCTCTTCCGCGAGGCGCCCCTTGTTCGGTAGCGCGATTCTCAGCATGGCAGTGTGGTCGTGGTCGAATCGTTGATGGCAGGCAGAAAAGCAAACGGCCCGTCAGGAGGACGGGCCGCACGGCGTTCGGTGTCTCTTGCGAATGTGTCAGTCGCTCATCCGCTCACACGCAAACGGCCCCGACCCGGAGGACGTGGCTCTCGTGCGCGTGGCGATGAACTCGAGACAGACGCATGGACCGCAACGTAATCGGCCAATGAACAGGGCGTCAATGCGCTGACGGTATGGAGGGTGCAACCGAAATTCGCATCCGATCATCCAAGGCCGCGGCCATTTGCGTTCTCAGAGCCATGTGAATAAATTCACAATGCTCTGAGACCACGCATTGGAAGGTCTCGGCTTCATTCACACGCAGCTAATTGGTACGGCACTGGAGGCCTCAGGAAATGCGGTTTCTCGGATTTGTGATCGTGAGCAGTGCAATTGCGCTTGGTGCATGCGGTGGTGGTGGCGAGAAGGCGGCTGATACTTCTGCGACTGTTGCGCCGACCCCTGCGAAGGATTCAGCAGCGGCCGCCGCGCCGGCTGCAGCCGCTCCCGCGGGTACGGCGGCGGCGATCACGGGTCAGACGATCGAAGTGAAGATGGTTGGCGACGACAAGGGTTATCGGTTCGAACCGGCTGACATCAAGCTCAAGGCTGGCGACGGCATCAAGTTCGTGATGGTTTCCGGCGGCCCGCACAACATTGCGTTCGATCCGGCCACGATTCCGGCGGACGTGAAGCCGCAGCTCTCGGCGAACATGCCGAACCAGCAGGGTGAGCTCTCGAGCCCGCTGTTCACGAACCCGAACGAGTCTTACACGATTTCGTTCGCGAACGTCAAGCCAGGTCAGTATCCGTTCCACTGCACGCCCCACCTCGCGATGGGGATGAAGGGCACGGTCACCGTTCAGTAAGTCGAAGCTCGGCGCCATTTCAGCGCCGCACGACCTTTTGATGAAGTGAACAGGCGGAGGCGCGAAAGCGCCTCCGCCTGTTTTTCCGGAGGCGTGACGCTTGCCCACGAAGTGAGAAGGGCACGCGTCATCGGACACCCCAACCGCTTGCGCGCTAGGCTCGCCGCTTCGATTATCGCGAGCGAATGGTCGACACCATCACTGGAGCTGTTCCGCGTTACACGCGCCGACGTCGTGCCGAGATGCGTGCGGCGTGGGTCGCGGCGCGAGCGCGAAACACGCTTCGGCATCCGCTTCGCCTGGCGGCAATCTCCGGCACAGTGTTTACCGTTGCACTGATGCTGTTGGTGCTCACACCAAGGAACGCGCGGCGCGCCTCGCGGCAAATCGCACCGCTCTCCACACACTGGCGCGATACCACAACGTTACTGCTGGCTGTCGACACCACGAGCCGGAGGCTCGCAGTCGCCGAGTCCACGCTCGCCGCCCGTCGTGCGCTTGCCTCGAGGCCGACGTACATTCCGCCGACCGACACGTTCCCTTCATCCGTACGTGTTCGGCGTGACTCCCTCGCGGTGGCGAGCGGCGAGCTCGCTCGCCTGCTCGAGCGCGTGGAGAACTCTCCTCTTCCGCAGTCCTACCGCGCGCTCGGCGAGAGCCGATCGCTGAGCAATGACTCGCGCGTGCGAGCAATGCTCGATTCGCTCGCCGACATCGAACGTGAACGCGAGGAGTTCGGCGCAGGAGGTGGAGTCGATCCTATCTTTGTGGCGTTGACGGCCCGCGCAACGGCAATCGGGCGATCGATCCAGGCAATCGCCGAAGCTCGCCAGAACTCGATACGCGACTCGCTCGCCCTGCTCCGGCCTCCGGCGATCAGCGCGCCGGTAGTCGTGACGGTCGATACCCTGGGACCTCTGCTACGCCACGACTCGCTGCAGGCGCGACGTGACTCATTAAGGGCCGCGCTGGATGTCGCGAGGCGCGCGAACGCCGTCACCGAGCGGCAGCTGCGCGAGGCTCGAGCGCAAGCGAACGTGGTCGCGCCACCAATCGCGATTCTCGGTGCCTCGCTGGTTCTCGGTCTCACGCTCGGATTTGCCATCGCGCTGATGATCGAGGTCAGCAGGCCGCGAGTCTCGGACTTACAGGAAGCGGAGCGCGTGACCGGAGCGCGGGTTCTCGCCGTCGTTCGTCCGCGCGAGATTCCCCCCGAGCGCGCACGCCGTAAAGCCGATCTTCGGCTACCACCACTGATCGACCCGACATCGGACGCGTATCGCCTGCTCGCATCCCACGCGAGTGTGTCCGGACCAACGCGCGCCATCGTCACGATCGCAGGCGACATCCCATCGGTCACGGCGACGATTGCAGCTAACATTGCCGCGGTGTCGGCGAACGAGATGCGGAGTACGCTTCTCGTGGACGCTGATCTCGAGAACCAGCCCGTGGCGTCCGTGCTTCGTCTTCCGCCGTCATCGGGCGTCGCCGCCGTCCTGGCAGGTTCCGTCGATCTCTCGTCAGCCGCGATTCAAACGGCGGTCGGACGCGACCGATGGGTGGATGTCGTGCCGAGCGGAGCGGACCAGCGAGGCCCGATATCGAGTCGCGAAGCCGAGGCGTTACGTGGCGCGATCGCTCGCTCGGCTCGTCACTACGAGTTGACCGTCGTCGTTTCGCCCTTCGAACAGGCAAACGATGTTCGTGTGGTACCGGCGGTGCTCGTGTGCGCACACATCGCGCATTCACTTGTAACCACGCTCCGAAGCGCAGTCGCGGCGCTCCGTGACAATGGAGCGCAGATCATCGGCATCGTGCTCTGGGCTGCCGACGCGCCGAGCCTCGACCCACCGTGGATCTTCGAGAGTTGGTTTGCAGGCGAACGTACTGCGGCCGACGCGAAGCTGGCCGGGGCGGATCGCTAGCGCAAATGTGGTCGGATACACTCCTCGCGGCGGAGCGGAGTCACCTCATCCGCATCGTCATCTGGGCAGTCACGAGCGCAGTGATCGGTACGACGTTCGTCACGATCATCGCGGTACGTCGCGCGAGCGCACCGATCGTACTGTGGTTCGCACTCCAAACGCTCGCGTGGGGTTCGGTCGAGCTCATCATCGCGGCTGTGCGATGGTCGGCGTTGTCGATGCGCGATGTGTCCGCGGCCACGCGGCTCGACCGATTGACGTGGTTCGCGATCGGTGTCGACGTCGGAATCATCGGGGCTGGCGTGACGGCGGCGTTGATGGCGTGGAGGCTCACGCGAAACCTGCGCGCCTTCGGTGGCGGCCTCGGCGTCGTCGTACAGGGGCTCGGGTTGTTAGTGCTCGACCTCACATTCGCATCGATCCTCGCGCGACTGGTGTAGCAAGATCCGTCTGCCCAACGCTCCGTACGAGCGCTATGTTATCGGTCCGCGCGTTCGACGTTGTTCTCTCGCCATTGGGCCGCTGTCATGAGCACCGGCTACTCGGATCGCATCAATCACGCGCTCGCGTTCGCGGCCAAGCACCACGACCAGCAGGTGCGGAAGGGCACTCGCCTTCCCTACCTCACGCACCCCGCGAACGTCGCGATCATCCTCACGCGCTACGGCCAGGACGAGGAGACGATCGTCGCCGGCATACTCCACGACGTGATCGAGGATTGTGTTCGCGACGGCTACACCCGCGAGATGCTGGAGAGTCGCATCGCCGACAAGTTCGGGCATGACGTGCTTGCGACCGTGCTCGCGGTGACGAACCGGAGGCTCGACGACGATGGGATCGAGCTGTCGTCAGACGAGCGCAAAGAGGACTATCTCACTCGACTCGCACAGGCGAACGATCGCGCGCGATGGGTCTGTGCGGCCGACAAGGTGCATAACGCGAGCACGATCCTCGCCGATCTCAAGCGAACCGACTATCCCGAGACGGTGTGGGGTCGATTCCATGTCGGTCGGGAAGGCACGATTCGATGGTACCGTCGAGTGCACGACCGACTTCGAGAAGTCGGATTCGACGCGCCGATCATGCGCGAGCTCGATAGTGTGGCGCGCGCGCTGGAGCTTTGGGAGCGTAACAACCAGCTGGACGCGGAAGCTGGACGTCATCCGATGGAATCGTCCCGCGACCGCGCGGGTGATCGAATTGATCACCCGCCGTCGGCGAACTACTGACCGGCCCAGGGCACCGCTGCGGCGTTAGGGTACGGTTGCCGGCTCGTGCGCCGGGTAGCGTCGCGAGACGTAGGTCTCGAGGATCTCGAGAAACTCGGAGACGATGCCATCCCCGCGCAGGGTCGTCACCAGCTTCCCGTCGACGTACACGGGGGCCTTGGGCTCCTCGAAGGTTCCGGGGAGCGAGATCCCGATGTTCGCATGCTTCGACTCACCCGGGCCGTTGACGACGCACCCCATGACGGCGACGCGCATCTCCTCGACGCCCGGATGCCGCTCGCGCCACACGGGCATCTGATCGCGCAGATAGTTCTGGATGTCCTCCGCCATCCGCTGAAAGAACGTCGATGTCGTTCGGCCGCAGCCGGGGCACGCCGTTACCTGCGGCGTGAAGCTGCGCAAGCCAAGTGACTGGAGGATCTGCTGCGCGACATGGACTTCCTCGGTGCGGTCCCCGTTAGGCTTCGGCGTGAGCGACACGCGGATGGTGTCGCCAATGCCTTCGGCGAGGAGAATCGACAGCGCCGCCGTACTTGCCACGATCCCCTTCATGCCCAGCCCCGCTTCCGTGAGGCCGAGGTGAAGCGGGTAATCGCACCGTGCTGACAGACGACGATACACGATCACCAGATCCTGTACCGTCGATACCTTCGCGGAGATCAGAATGCGATCGTGACCGAGCCCGACCTGCTCCGCCAGGGCCGCCGAGCGCAGCGCGCTCTCGATCATCGCCTCGATGTAGACATCCTTCGCATCGTTAGGCTCCGGAAGCGCAGCGTTCTCGTCCATCATGGTCGTGAGGAGATCCTGGTCCAGCGACCCCCAATTCACCCCAATGCGAACCGGTTTGTCGTGCTCGAGCGCGACGCTCACGATGGAGCGGAAGTTCTCGTCACGGCGCTTGCTGCCCACGTTCCCGGGATTGATCCGATACTTTGCCAGCGCGCGCGCACACTCCGGGAACTTCGTGAGGAGCAGGTGACCGTTGTAGTGAAAGTCGCCTACAATCGGCACCGTGATGCCCCGGTCGGTCAGACGGCGGACGATTTCCGGAACCGCCGCGGCGGCCGACTCGTTGTTCACAGTGACGCGCACGAGCTGAGACCCAGCCCCGGCGAGCGCAGCAACCTGATCAGCCGTTGCCGCCGCGTCCGCCGTATCCGTATTCGTCATCGACTGGACGACAACCGGGTGCCCAGACCCGATTTGCACGCCGCCAACCGACGCTGTTACCGTATGCCTGCGATCTCCGAACGCCACGCAGTCTCCCGTCGCATGGTTTGTCGAAAAATACCCGGCCTGAGGGGCCAGCTCCTATGACTCAGGACGAACAGTACCCGGAACGCGGATACAACACCGACGACGTCGAAGCCCTACGCTCGTCCGAGCCGCCCAAGAAAAGCTTCAAGCGCCGCCATTGGGGTAAGCTGCTGATCGCCGCCGTTGTTCTAATTCCACTCCTCGGGCTCACACTGTGGACGGCAATCGCACTCGGCTACTCGTACTCGTCGGGCGAACGAGTGGGGTACATCCAGAAGTTTTCAAGGAAGGGATGGCTCTGTAAGACGTACGAGGGCGAGATCGCGATGGTGAATCTGCCCGGGCAGCTTGCCAACACGTTCCAGTTCACAGTCCGGGACGACAGCATTGCAGCGTTGATCAACAAAGTGCAGGGGCAACGCGTGGCGCTGTCGTACACGCAGCACAAAGGGCTCCCGACCTCATGTTTCGGAGAGACCGAGTATTTCGTCAAAGGGGTGAAGATTCTGGGACAGTAGAGCGTCCCGTGCCTTCCCCATTTGTTGAAAACCGGTCCGGCCGAACTGGGCCATATTGTTCAGCCGGTCTGCCTGTCTTATTATGTTGGCGCTCTTACCGATAGCCTATCGGGCGAGAGCGAGACCTAGCGCGGGGGGTCTGAGCGGTCCCGCGCCGTATCCTACTGTCAGGGCTCGGCGCGTTTCCGCTCCCTCGACAAGTGTTCTTCCTCGGAGTGAAGGAATGCGTACGACCGGCAAAGTAAAGTGGTTCAACGACGCGAAAGGTTTCGGTTTCATCACCCCCGATAACGGTACGAAGGATTGCTTCGTGCATTACAGCGCCATTCAGGGCAGCGGGTTCAAGACGCTCGCCGAGGGTGATGCTGTCGAGTTCGACATCGTCCAGGGGCCGAAGGGACCGGCGGCCGAAAACGTCAGCAAGGCCGGAGCTCGCTAGAGTTTCTTTTCAGGCCGAAAGCAGAACGGGCGCCCAGTGGGCGCCCGTTCTGCTTTCCACCCTCCTCACGGGCTAGGTACTCACCGCAGAACGTCCCTGTCCAGGTGGTCGCCCGCGTCGTCGCGTTCCGATCACCTCTACGGCGGTATCGAGCCGCGCCAACGTCGACGTTCGGAACGCGTTACGGTCGACGTGGAGCGTGAGAAACTCCGCCAACCGCACCTCGTCCGTTGCTCCTCGCTCGATCGCGTAGGCAACGGAAAGAAGACTGCCGACCGAGACCCCCAGGGCTTCCGACAGTTCCTTCGCGATGCGGATCACGACGGCGACTTCCGGCGTCAGTCGGCGAGCTAAACCTCGTCGCTTCCGTTCAACGCCTGGTACGGCGTTGCGCGACAAGAGATTGTCGAGCTGTTTGAGATCAAGATCGAGAGCATGAGCGACAGCCGCCAAGTCGTAGACCGGCAATGTTCCTCCTATGCGAGGACAAAAATGATGATGCGTTGTCCCTCCGTAGGCAATCGCAATGCTCGGATCGTTGGCCTATCCCACAGGACGGTATGGCACGTCTGCTGCCTTTCATGACTCGCGTTCCACACAGTTCGGGACCAACTTGACGTAACTAGGAGAACGTTCGTGATGAAACGGATTATCGTCAGCAGCATGTTCCTGGTGGTGGCGCTCGCCACGCTGTCCGGCACCGCACAGGCACAACGGCGCACTTCATTCGGTTTTGCCGCGGGAGCAACCATCCCTGTCGGAGACCTCGGTGACGCTTCGTCGACCGGATATCATATCCTGGGAACGCTCGCGACCTCGGGCACCGCGAGTACCCCGGTCGGGTTCCGGGTCGACGGGATGTACAATAGCCTGTCTGGAAAGAGTTCCGGCCCAGACATCAACGTGTGGTCGGTGAACGGCAACCTGGTTTACGCATTTCCCGGCGGCACAACGGCGACCCCTTACATCATCGGGGGAGCTGGCTGGTACAACACGAAATCCGACGAATCGGGCTCGGAGTCCAGCAACGACATTGGTATCAACGTCGGCCTCGGCGCGCGCTTCGCACTGAGTGGCTTCAGCACGTTTGCCGAAGTCCGCTTCCACAACATCTTCTCCGATCCCAACTCGGGGCAGATGATTCCACTGACATTCGGGATTCTCTTCTGATCGGAGCCGGACGGGCGCCGATGACACGAAGCCCCACCGCGGATCGTGGCGGTGGGGCTTCGTTGTGAGGTCCGCCAGACGTTAGGCGGCCCGCTCAGTCGGCGCGAAGATTGAGCTCGTTCCCGCGCGGCACTTCCCCGCCCTGCGCCAGCGACGCGACGGCGGCTTCGAACTGTGCTCGAACAGCACGGGGACCGGTTCCCCCCTCCACCTCTCGCCGATCGACTGATGCGCGCGCGGAAAGCGCTTCACGCACATCGGTTCCGAACGCCGAGTGGGCGGCCTCGAACGTGGCCATCGGCAGCTCGTTCAGCTCAACGCCGGCTTCTTCGGCCTTTCGCACCAGCGAGCCGACCGCCGCGTGCGCCTCGCGAAACGTGATGCCCTTCCCCACCAGATAGTCCGCGAGATCTGTCGCCATCATTGTGCTCGATACAGCCGCCGCCATTCGCACGCTGTCGAACGTCAGCTCGTCCAGCGTACCGGCAACGGCCGGGAGCACGAGGAGGATCCCGTCAACGGCGTCGAACAGCGCTCGCTTGTCCTCCTGCAGGTCCTTGTTGTATCCACTCGGCAGCCCCTTGAGCGTAGCAAGGAGCGAGGTGAGGTCACCTAGCATGCGAGCGCCCGATGCACGCGCGAGCTCCAACGCATCGGGGTTCCGTTTCTGCGGCATCATGCTCGAGCCGGTGGTGTAGGCATCGCCAAAGCGAACGAACCCGAACTCACTCGACCCGTACAGAATCAGGTCCTCGGCGAGCCGCGACAAATGAGCGCCAAGGAGCGACAGCGAGAACAGCAGCTCGGCGATGAAATCGCGATCGGCAACTGCGTCGATGCTGTTCTTCGAGATCGCCGAGAAACCGAGGCTCCCCTTGAGCAGAACACGGGAGATCGGGAAGGCGCAGCCGGCGACGGCCCCTGAACCTAACGGCAGTACTCCCGACGATCGGGCTGCGGCAGCGAGCCGCGCGCGGTCCCGATCCAGTGGCCAGAAGTGGGAGAGCATCCAGTGCGCCACCGAGACGGGCTGGGCGCGCTGCATGTGCGTGTACGACGGCATGAGCGAGTGCTGATGCTCGGACGCCTGCCGTACCATCGCATGCTGCAACCCGCGCACTGCGGCATCGAGCTTGTCACAGGCATCGATACACCAGAGTCGTGTTGCGGTCGACACCTGATCGTTCCGGCTCCGACCGGTGTGCAGCTTCGACGCGACCTCTCCGATCTCCGCGTGCAGAAGCCGGTCGATCATCGTGTGGACGTCTTCGTCGGTCGCGACCGGCGTGGCGCCAGCGCTGAAGCGCTCCGCGACCGCCTCGAGCCCCGTCTCGATCCGGCGACTCTCATCGATCGTGAGCACACCTGCATTCCACAGCGCCACAGCCCAGGCCTTCGACAGTCGAATATCGAATGGCCATAGCCGAAAGTCGGTGCCAATAGACCGGTTGACGGCTTCGAGCGCAGGGGCAGCGCCTCCGGCGAACCGCCCACCCCAAAGCTTGTGGCTCGTGGAGCCTAACGATCGTGGCGCGTCCGGCGAGCCGTTGGCCTCGCTGCCGCCCGGCCCGCCCGGGTCGCCCGCCCGCGGCATCTCTCCGGTCACGACCGCAGCTCCGCCTTGAACGACCTGGACCTCACTCACGCGCCCACGAGCGCCGGCTCCGACGCTCCCTCGACCGGGGATGCGGCTCGGGCGGCCGCCATCTCCTGATCCTTGATGGCGCGCACCCGCATCGAGAGCCCGTACAGTCGAATGAAGCCGGCAGCATCGCTCTGCTCGTACACGTCGTCCTCGCCGAACGTCACGAACCGCTCGTCATAGAGTGCGTGCTCGCTTTGTCGGCCAATCACTGCGGCCGAGCCCTTGTACAGGCGAAGTGCAACCGAGCCGGTAACGCGCTGTTGTGTGACGTCGACGAACGCATCGTACGCCTCGCGTTCCGTCGTCCACCAGCGGCCCTCGTACACGATGTCCGCATACCGTGGCGCGATGAGGTCCTTGGCCGCGAGCGTCCGCCGGTCGAGCACGAGCTGCTCGAGCTCACTGTGCGCGGAGTAGAGCAGGGTGCCGCCGGGCGTCTCGTAGACGCCACGCGACTTCATGCCGACCATGCGGTCCTCGACCAGGTCGATGCGACCCACCCCGTGCCGCCCACCGATGGCATTCAACTCGGCGATGAGGTCAACCGGATCGAGCTCCTTGCCGTTCACCGACACGGGGGTACCGGCGTCGAACCCGATGAGGACGTTCTCCGGTTCGTTAGGCGCGTCCTGCGGGTCGGTGCTGAGCGTGAAGACATCCTTCGGCGGACCCTGGGCCGGGTCCTCGAGGATCCCGCCCTCGTGCGAGATGTGCCAGAGGTTCCTGTCGCGAGAGTAGATCTTCTCCTTCGTGGCAGCCACCGGAATGTCGCGGGCCGCTGCATACGCGATCGCGTCCTCGCGGCTTCGGATGTCCCACTCACGCCACGGAGCAATGACCGGCAGGTCCGGGGCGAACGCCATGTAGGTCAGCTCGAAGCGGACCTGATCGTTGCCCTTGCCGGTACATCCGTGGGCGAGCGCATCGGCGCCGACGGCGCGTGCGACCTCGACCTGACGCTTGGCGATCAGCGGCCGCGCCATCGACGTGCCGAGCAGGTATTTGCGATTGTAGATCGCGCCGGCTCGGAGGGTGGGGTAAATGAAGTCGCGAACGAATTCTTCGCGGAGATCCTCGACGTAGCACTCCTCCGCACCAGACGCCAACGCCTTCGCGCGAACCCCGGCCAACTCGTCGGGGCCCTGTCCGATATCCGCCGCGACGCAGATGACGCGCGCGTCGTACTTCTCGCGCAACCACGGCACGATGATCGAAGTATCCAACCCGCCGGAGTAGGCGAGCACAATCGTCTTCATGAGCGCTCCAGGAGGAGATAACTATTCAGGTGACTTGCATAATTAAACACGAATGCACCGCCACCGTCAATGTGGCTTCGTGCCCCGACATTGGGTCAGATCTCGGCGAGCTTCCGCAGGCGCCGCTCGAGTCGTTCGCGCGCGGCGGCGGAGCGACAGACGACGAGAATCGTGTCGTCGCCACCTATCGTTCCCAGCACATCGGGCCACGACTCACCGTCGAGAGCCGATGCCACGGGTTGAGCGCCGCCAGGAACCGTGCGTACGACGATCAGCTCACCGACGCCGTCGACTCGCGTCAACAGCTGAGGCAGGAGTGAATCGAGCGCAGGGCGGGCCGCGCTGCTGATCGCGCCGTCGGCAACCGTGTATCGAACCCCGTCGGGCGTGGGGACACGCGCCAAACGCAGCTCGCGCAGGTCGCGAGAGAGCGTCGACTGCGTGACGTCCCAGCCACGTTTGTGCAGCAGGACTCTAAGCTCTTCCTGACTGCCAACGAGCTGGTCACCGACCAACTCGAGAATTGCTGCGTGACGTTTCCGTTTGTCCACCCAACCTCCTCCATTCGCGATCGACGAGACGATACTACGACGTGTGGTCCAGCGGCAGGACATGAACGCGAGGTCCCACGTGACGAGGGCACCGGCCGCCACGGTTGACATCCGCGTGTTGCAATAATATGCATTCGTCGTGCATAGAATTCCTGTTGGAGTACTCGGTGCGAGCGGCTACGCCGGTCGCGAGCTTTGTGCGCTCATAGCGCGCCACCCGCGAATGCAGCTCGCGTTCGCGTCGGCGAACGAGCGGCGCGGCGAACAGGCGCGCCTGGGTGGCACAGACGTGCGATTCATCGCGCACGATGACGCGCCGCTCTCGAGCGCCGAGCTCGTATTCTCGGCGCTTCCGCACGGGGCGTCGGCGACGTGGGTCGAGCGAGCACGGGGCGTCGGAGCGAAGGCTGTCGATCTCTCGTCGGACCTCCGCCCTGGTAACGGGACAGGCGACGTGCCTTACGGACTGACCGAGTTCACGCGGCGGCAACTGCGCGATGCCACTGTCGTGGCCAACCCGGGCTGTTACCCGACCGCCATCCTCATGGCGCTCGTTCCACTTGCGAAGCGGGGGCTGATCGCGTCGGGCAGCACGGTGAACGCAACGGCCGCCAGCGGTGTGACGGGTGCAGGGCTGACTGCCCGCACCGACCTGTTGTTCGGCGAGGTGACGGAAGATTTCAGGGCGTATGGGATAGCCAACACCCACCGCCATCTCGCGGAGATGCGGAGCGTTCTCGAGGAAAGTGGGGCCGACGCAGACCTGATATTCACGCCGCACCTGCTGCCGGTTGCGAGAGGTATTCTCGCGACGATCACCGTTCCGGTGACGGAAACGCTCGCCGACCCGCTTTCACCGTGGCGCGACGAGTTCGCCGGCGAGCCATTCGTCGAAATCACCACCGAGCCGCCGTCGCTCCGTGACGTGGTCCGACGGAACGTTGTGAGGATCTCCGCGCGCCACGTCGCCGGGGTTCGTCAGCCGACGCTGCTCATCCTGTCAGCGATCGATAACCTCGTGAAGGGCGCCGCCGGCCAGGCGGTGCAGAACGCCAACGTGGTGCTCGGCCTCGATGAGCCCATGGGGTTGCCGGCGTGACGCGCGTCTTCAAGATCGGTGGACGGGCACAAGCGGACCCGGGTCTGGCGCGCGCTGTTCGAGCGGCAGCGACGAACGACCGCGTGGTAGTCGTTCACGGCGGCGGCGACGAGGTCTCGGCGCTGCAGCGGCGAGTCGGCCTGGTGCCCAAGTTCAGCGGTGGCCGCCGCGTCACCACGCGTGACGATCTCGAGCTCGTCCAGATGGTGCTGTCGGGCAGTGCCAACAAGCGGCTCGTGGCGGCGCTCGTGAGCGAGAACGTTCGCGCTGTCGGCATCTCAGGCGAAGACGACGGCCTCCTGCGCGCCCAGGCGACCTCGCGAGAGACGTTAGGCGAAGTCGGCGCGCCGACACGAGTCGACGCCCGTCTGATCGAGCTGCTTATCGCCGGCGGCTACGTACCGGTCATCTCGCCGCTTGCGCGCGACGAACAGTCGGGTGCGACGTTGAATGTGAACGGCGATGATGCGGCCACCGCCATTGCGATCGCCCTCGGCGCCGATGAGCTGGTGCTTGTGGCCGATGTGCCGGGAGTCATGGCCGACGGCGTCGTACTTCCGGATCTGGATGTGGAGCGGGCGGTCGCGCTCATCGACAACGGGACTGCCCGGGAAGGCATGGCGGCGAAGCTGCAAGCGGCGCGGCGAGCGGTGGAGCTCGGCGTTGCCCGAGTACGCATTGGCAACATCGAGGCAATTCGGTTCGCGACAGCTGGCACGGCAATCACCCTCTCTCCAACAGCGGTTTGACGATGGCCACTATCACGACGGCACCGGCTGGAGCGGAGGCACTCCTCGGCCTCTACAAGCGGGCCCCCATCGAGCTCGTGCGCGGCGAGGGCGTGGAGTTGTTCGACGCCGAGGACCGCGCGTACCTCGATTTCACGAGCGGCATTGCCGTCAACGCGTTAGGCTACGGGGATCCGGGGCTGCGAGACGCAATACACGCCGCTGCCGACGGGCTCGTTCACGTTTCGAACCTGTTCCGGACGTCGCCGGGCGAACAGCTCGCTGCGCGTCTCGTCGAGCTGTCGTTCGCAAGCAAGGTGTTCTTCTGTAACTCGGGCGCCGAAGCGAACGAGGGAGCCTTCAAGTTCGCGCGAAAGTGGGCTCGAGCGATCGAGGGCGCCGCCAAGACCGACATCATCGCTCTCCGCGGCGCATTCCACGGGAGGTTGTTCGCGTCGCTCGCGGCTACCGATCGTCCGAACTACCGCGCGCCCTTCCGCCCGCTCGCCGGGGGCGTGTCCATCGTGGAGCGCGACATTGAGGACCTCGCGATCGTGCTCGATGGCGACACCGTAGCGGCCCTCATTCTCGAGCCGGTGCAGGGCGAGGGTGGCGTGCGGGTTCTCGATCACGGCTTCGTTCGTGAGGTCCGTGCGCTGACACGTGAGCGAAAGGTCGCGCTCATCTTCGACGAGATTCAGTGCGGCATGGGGAGAACGGGTTCGGTCTTCGCGTATGAGCAGATAGGCGTCGAGCCCGATATGCTGACGCTGGCGAAGCCGATCGCGGGTGGATTACCCATGGGCGCGGTGCTCGTCAACGATCGCATCGCGGCAACGATGAACGCGGGGGACCACGGCACGACGTTCGGCGGCGGTCCGTTCGTCGCATCCGTCGCGTTGCACGTGCTCGACCGCATCGCGGACCCGTCGCTGCTGGCGCACGTGAAATTCGAAGGGAGCTGGATAGGCTCGGAGCTTCACGCGATCAGCGCGCGCACCGGCCGGGTACGGGCCATTCGCGGCGTCGGGTTCATGTGGGGAATCGATGTCGGCGAGCCCGCAGGCGACGTTGTTGCTCGCGCCCGTGAGGCGGGCTTGCTCGTCCTCACCGCAGGCGATCACACAGTCAGGATCCTGCCGCCGCTGATCGCGTCACGCGACGATCTCGCGCGCGGGCTCACGATCCTCGAGCAAGTACTCTAGTCGAGACAAGTGGTTCGTTAGGCGAACGCCCGGCACGGAGATGCTCCCCGTGCCGGGCGTTTCATTCGTGCGCCTTCGTGCGCCGCCGTCGCTAGAACACGAAGCCGAAGGTGACCGGAACGAACTGAAGCGACTTGAGCTCTTTGCTGCCGATGAACTTCCCGTCCGTGTACACGTTGTTCAGCTTCGCCTCGATGAAGGCCGACGCGCCGAGGAGCCTCATCGAGAGGCCCGCGCCCCCGTTCACGGCGAACCTCGTATCACTCTCGTCCTGCTCCCCCGGTACGACATCGCCCGGGTTGGTCTTGATGTTGAACGCGGCGAGGCCGGCGGTGATATAAGGAGAGACCGGGCCCATGTGAAACGGGATCGAGACGTTCGCGAGCCCGCCCAGAATCTGTTGCGTGATGTCTTCGGTCGTCGTGACCGATCCGCCCGTCCCGCCAGAGGAGAACGGAAGATCCTTCTTGAACGTGAAGCTGTTGTAGTTGAGATCAGCGCGGAGCGCGAGTGGAAGGCCGGCGAAGTGAAAGATGACCGAGCCTTGGCCGTTCCAGCCTGCCTTCAACGCATCCTTGTAGGTCCCAACCGGGACACTGGCGCCACCGCCGAAGGCGAACGAGATCGGGCGACCAGACCCCTGCTGGGTCATACGCACCTGCGCGGCCACCGGAGTAGAAGCCATCGCGGCGAATGCCGTGACGGCAAAGAGCGTCATGCTTCGCATTGAGATCCATCCTCATGAAAGGTCCACCAAAGCAGATCACGCCTGCACAGGCCGTCAGAGAGTCCGACGTGTCAGCACGGCCGAAAGCCACACCCAACAAAAGAAACGTCGTCACTGCGCGTATTCTCTCATGTGCGACTCTGGCGAAAGGCAAGGTGGATGCGTACCAGTCGTTGACAATTCTTTCCGCGGAATGGCGGTGACGGTGTTCGCGGGTAGATTCACCGAGGCTCTTCCACTCCTCAGAATGCTTCGCGCGCTCATCATCGAACTCGTTGCCGGGCTGGTGCCTGCAGTGGCCTTTACTCAGGCGCCGAGGCAGCCAGCATCGACTCCGTCATTGCTAGTCTTCATTACGGTGGATCAGATGCGACCGGACTACTTCACCCGGTTCGAGTCGCAACTGACCGGCGGTCTGGCGCGGCTCTACCGGGGCGGAGCGTTCTACACGAACGCCTTCCAAGACCACGGGATCACCGAGACTGCACCAGGC
>JBKOYV010000364.1:0-7252 GCA_046725585.1 Gemmatimonadota bacterium
GGGGACAACGTCGGGCTCTTGCTGCGTGGAATCGCGAAGGATGAGATCGAGCGCGGAATGGTGCTCGCCAAGCCGGGCACGATCACGCCGCATACGAGCTTCGAGGCGGAGGTCTACGTCCTCACCAAGGAAGAGGGCGGACGACACACCCCGTTCTTCAAGGGCTACCGCCCGCAGTTTTATTTCCGAACGACTGATGTCACCGGGTCCGTCGAGCTCCCCGAGGGGATGGAGATGGTCATGCCTGGCGACAACGTACAGATGACGATCGAGCTGATCACGCCAATCGCAATGGAAGAACAGTTGCGATTTGCTATCAGAGAAGGTGGCCGGACGGTTGGTGCCGGCGTGGTGACAAAAATCTTGAAATAGGGACCGGGGACTGTCCCGACAAACAATGCCTAGAGACAAGATCATTCTCGCTTGCAACGACTGTAAGAACCGCAACTACTTCACCACGAAGAACAAGCGCCTCCATCCGGAGCGCGTCGAGTGGAAGAAGTACTGCCCCCGTTGCAACAAGCACGTCCTTCACAAGGAAACGAAGTAACGTGGCCACTGCCGCTCAAGCACCGAAAGAGAACTTCTTCAGCCGTATCGTGACCCTGTACGGCGAAGTGGTCACCGAGATGAAGAAGGTGACGTGGCCGGACGTCGGTCAGGTTCGACAACTGTCGATCGGCGTCATTGTGCTGGCGCTGTTCATCGGCCTCGTGATTTGGGCGATGGACGTCGTCCTCCAGCAAGTGCTCGTGAAGTGGATCCCGTCCCTCTTCGGGGGCTGACCACCGTGGAACACCGCTGGTATGCCATTCAGACGACCGCCGGTCACGAGAACAAGGTCCGTTCGCTGATCCAGCGAAAGATCGAACAGGACCCGCTTCCGCCCGAGGCGCGCGCCATTCGCCAGGCGCTTGTCCCGACGCAGGAAGTCGTCGAGATCAAGAACGGCAAGAAGGTCACGGTCGAGCGGAAGATCTACCCGGGCTACGTGCTCGTGGAGATGCTGATGACGCAGGAGACGCTGCACATCATCAACGGCATCCAGGGGGTGATCAAGTTCGTTGGCCACGACCGGCTGCCGCAGCCGCTCCGTGCCGACGAAGTCAACCGGCTGCTCGGCATCGCCGATGAGGCGGAGCAGGAGGAACCGGAGGAAGAGATTCCTTTCCTCATCGGCCAGGCGGTCGCGATCACCGAGGGGCCGTTCACCGATTTCAACGGAACGGTCGAAGAGGTGATGCCGGACAAGGGAAAGGTGCGCGTTTCAGTCAGCCTCTTCGGACGGCCGACGAGCGTGGAGTTGGACTACCTCCAGCTGAAGGGGTACTGACGCAGGCTGTACGTACTGCGGTACTGAAGACGGCGAAGTGGTGGGCCGAGCGAGCGCGATCCGTCGGCGCTGAGGGATGAAACGCTCGATGCTCATACGGGCCTTTGCGCGGGGCGGCCGCTAAGCGGCGAGGAGCGCACCGTCGGATACCACAACGACGTTAATCACACCGTGGGAGCCACGTCGCACAGAGCACCGCGTATGTCGCGGAACCACCGATAAACCATCGGGGGAACAGCGTTAGGCAGTCAGCTGATGGCTGGGGCCTGAGGCTGATGGCACTGTGCGCAGCACGATGGAGTTTTCATGGCAAAAAAGGTCACTGGATTCGTCAAGCTCCAGATCCCCGCGGGGCGAGCGAATCCGGCCCCTCCCGTAGGTACGGCCCTTGGACCCCAGGGGATCAACATCATGGCGTTCTGCAAAGAGTTCAACGCTCGCACGCAGAGTCAGGATGGGACGATCCTCCCGGTCGAGGTCACGATCTTCGCGGACAAGTCCTTCACCTTCATCACCAAGACGCCGCCTGCGGCCGTGTTGCTGAAGAAGGAGGCAGGGATCGAGAAGGGGTCCGGACAGCCGAACCGGAACAAGGTGGGATCTGTGACCAAGGCGCAGGTCCGAAAGATCGCGGAGATCAAGCTCCCCGATCTCAACTGTGACTCGATCGAGTCCGCGATGGCGATGGTGGCCGGCGCGGCGCGCTCGATGGGTCTCGAGGTGAAGGACTGATGCGCACTCACGGCAAGCAATTCCGCGCCGCCGCGAAGAATCGCGACGAGGCGTCGGTGTACCAGCCAAAGCAGGCGCTCGAGATCGTGAAAAAGTCGGCGTTCGCGAAGTTCGATGAGACGGTCGAGGTGGCGGTGCGCCTCGGCGTCGATCCGCGTCACGCCGATCAGATCGTTCGCGGGACCGTGGTGCTGCCCGCGGGCACCGGGAAGTCCGTTCGCGTGCTCGTCGTCGCCGCTGGCGACAAGGCGCGTGAGGCAGAAGCCGCAGGCGCCGACTTCGTTGGCGCCGAGCACATCGCGAAGATCAAGGAAGGGTGGCTCGACTTCGACGTCATGATCGCGACGCCGGACCAGATGGGGCAGGTCGGACAGCTCGGGCGCGTTCTCGGCCCGCGCGGTCTCATGCCGAACCCGAAGGCCGGCACGGTCACGTTCGATGTCGGCCGCGCCGTTCGTGAGACCAAAGCCGGCAAGATCGAGTTCCGCGTCGACAAGGGCGGCAACGTGCACGCCGCGATCGGCAAGACCTCGTTCTCGCTCGAGGCGCTCGAGACGAACTACTCGGCGTTCATGGATCAGATCGTCCGCTCGAAGCCGAGCGCGGCGAAGGGCGTCTATGTCCGCAACGTCGCGGTCTCGAGCACGATGGGCCCTGGCGTTCGCGTCGACACCACCCTGTACCGGTAACGAGCGATGAACAGGACCGAGAAGCAGCAGCTCGTCACCGAGCTGACCGACAAGATCAAGGGCGCGAAAGCGCTCTACTACACGGACTTCACGGGGCTCAACGTGAAGCGCATGACCGAGCTGAGGCGGCGCTTCCGGAAGGCTGGCGTGGAGTACGTGGTCATCAAGAACACGCTCGCGCTGCGTGCGATCAACGAGAGCGGCCTAACGGGAACGCGTCTGCGTGGTCCGACGGGCGTTGTCGTGAGCAAGGATCCGGTCGCCGCCGCAAAGCTGCTGACGGACTTCGCCAGGGAGAACGATCAGAAGCCGACGGTGAAGGGCGGTTTGCTCGACGGAGCCGCGATCGACGAAGCGCAGGTGAAGAAGCTGGCCTCGATGCCGTCGCGCGAGCAGATGCTCGCCGAGCTCGGCGCCGGGCTGCAGTCGCCGATGGCGGCATTCGTCGGTGCGTTGAACGGGTTGTTGTACATGATGGTCGGCGCCCTCGAGGCGCTGCGGGCGCAGAAGGAAGGCGCATCCGCGTAACCCAGGCGCTTAGCCTGAATTACTAACTAACGCCCCAGGAACGCCTGGGTATTACACGAGGAGACACAAACAATGGCCAACGCGACGCTGAGCAAGGACGAGATTCTCGACGCCATCGGCAACATGTCGGTCTTCGAGCTCGCCGAGCTGATCGAGGCGTTCAAGTCGAAGTTCAACGTGACCATCGCCGCTGCCCCGGTGGGCGGTGCGGCGCCCGCGGCGGGTGGTGGCGGCGGTGCCGCTGCTCCGGCCGCCGAGGAGCAGACGGAGTTCGCCGTCAACCTCAAGGACGCCGGCGCGAAGAAGATTCAGGTCATCAAGGTCGTGCGCGAGCTGACGGGTCTGGGCCTCAAGGAGGCGAAGGACCTGGTGGACGGCGCGCCGCAGACCGTGAAGGCGGGCGTCTCGAAGGACGAGGCGGCCCAGATCAAGGCCAAGCTGGAAGAGCAGGGTGCTACCGTCGAAGTGAAGTAGTGAGGCTGAATGGGAACAGGGAACAGGGAACCGGGAACAGAAACTCCAAGGAGCCTCTGTTCCCGGCCCGCCCGCCTAACGGCGAGCACCCGCCGGTTCCCGGTTCCCGCTCGACTCACCTTCACGACGACGTCTACGTGACCACAACACCTCGCACTACAATCCAAGTTCGTTTTTTTTCTGCCTCGCTCCGGCACCGCAAAACTTGCGGCAGTCAGGGCCGAGGCGGTTTTCGCCTGCGCGCGGGTGATACATGCCTGAATTGATGAAGCAGATCTCGTTCGGAAAGCTCGACGAGGGGATGGAGATGCCCCACCTCCTCGACATCCAGACGCGTGCCTTCGAGGCACTGCTGCAGCTGGATGCGGCGTCGCACGACCGTGAAGACGTCGGTCTCGAGCGGGTCTTCAAGGATCTGTTCCCGATCACCGATGTCCACGAGAACTTCTCGCTCGAGTTCGTCCGGTATTCGTTAGGCGAGCCGAAGTACTCCGTCGAGGAGTGCATCGAGCGGGACATGACCTATTCCGCCCCGTTGAAGGCGACGCTGCAGCTCGTCATCAACGAAGAGGTGAACGGCGTCAAGCGCCCGCGGAACATCATCGAGAAGGAGGTCTATCTCGGTGAGCTGCCGCTGCTGACGGGCCTGGGCACGTTCGTGATCAACGGTGCCGAGCGGGTCATCGTGAGCCAGCTCCACCGCTCCCCCGGTGTGGTGTACGAGGAGTCGACCCACCCGAACGGGCAGCGGCTGATCTCGGCGCGCATCATCCCGTTCCGCGGCTCGTGGGTCGAGTTCACCGTCGACATCCACGACGTCTTCTACGTCCACATCGACAAGAAGAAGAAGTTCCCCGCCACCGCGCTCCTCCGCGCGTTCGGCTACGGGGAGAACCGGGACATCCTGCGACTCTTCTTCGGCGTCCGCGACCTCGACCTCGTGCGAAAGCGCGAAGGCCGGGCGGAGACGCGCGAGGTCATCGGCGCCATCATCGCCGAGGACATTACACTCGCCGGCGAGGCGGCGGACCCGGACGCGCCAAAGGCGAAGACGAAGAAGGCGCGCGCTCAGGCCGAGCGCGACCAGGCCGACCTGCTCGTGAAGGAGGGCGACGAGCTCACCGAGGAGGTCTTCAACCGACTCCGCCGGCAGGGCATCGACTCCGTGAAGGTCTTCGCGTCGTACATGACGATCGACCTCCGCGACGAGATGGACGCGATCGAGCGCGGCGAGCGCCCGGTGCGCCGCATCCTGGCCGTGGACGCCGTCGAGGCGGACACTGGCGAGGTGATCGCCGACGCCGGTCAGACGCTCAGCGACACGCTCATCAAGAAGCTGCGCAAGGCGGAGATCAACAAGGTGCAGGTGTTCGTCCCGTCGGGACGCGCCGAGTCCACCCTCATCCGCAACACGCTGCTCAAGGACCCGACGCACGCCGAGGACGAGGCGCTCAAGCAGATCTACTCGCTCTTGCGCCCCGGTGACGCGCCGAACAAGGAGACGGCGCGCCAGGCGCTCGAGCGACTGTTCTTCTCGCCGAAGCGCTACGACCTGGGTCGTGTGGGTCGCTACAAGATCAACCAGCGCCTCGGACTCACCGAGGAAGCGGGCAAGACGGTTCTGACCAAGGAAGACTTCGTCGCGATCATCCGCTACCTCGTGGAGCTGCACGAGGGCCGCGGCCACACCGACGACATCGATCACCTCGGTAACCGGCGCATTCGCTCGGTCGGCGAGCTGATCGCGAACCAGTTCTCGGTCGGTCTGTCGCGCATGGCGCGCCTCGTGAAGGAGCGCATGTCGATCAACACCGATCCGGAGAAGATCTCGCTGGACGACCTGGTCAATGCGCGCACGGTGAGCGCGGTGATTCAGGCGTTCTTCGGATCGTCGCAGCTGTCGCAGTTCATGGACCAGACGAACCCGCTCGCCGAGCTGACGCACAAGCGTCGCTTGTCGGCGTTAGGCCCTGGCGGTCTGACGCGTGAGCGCGCGGGCTTCGAGGTTCGTGACGTGCACTACTCGCAATACGGCCGCATGTGCCCGATCGAGACGCCCGAAGGTCCGAACATCGGCCTCATCACGTCGCTCGCGTGCTTCGCGCGCGTGAACGACCTCGGGTTCGTCGAGACGCCGTACCGCGTCGTGAAGAACGGCAAGGTGACGGACGAGATCGCGTGGCTCGATGCGAACCGCGAGGAGGACGTCACGATCGCGCAGGCCAACGCCAAGCTCAACCCCGACCGCTCGTTCGTCGATGAGTTCGTGCTCTGCCGTCAGCGCGCGGATTACCCCGTGCTGCCGCCGGATCGCATCGACTACATGGACGTCGCGCCGGAGCAGCTCGTTTCGATCGCCGCCGCGCTCATTCCGTTCCTCGAGCACGACGACGCGAACCGCGCGCTCATGGGCTCGAACATGCAGCGTCAGGCCGTGCCACTCCTCAACCCGCGCACGCCGCTTGTCGGCACGGGGCTCGAGGAGAAGGTGGCCAAGGACTCGGGCGCCGTCGTGATCGCGCGGCGCGCGGGTGTCGTCACGCGCGTGACCGCGGACGAGATCATCGTCGACGCCGGTCCGGCCGAGCGCCGCACCGAGGATCGTCGCGGGGACGATCGGCCGCTCGCGCGCCTCACGCAGCAGGACCGCTACCGCCTGCGGAAGTACTGGCGCACGAACCAGGACACCGCGATCAACCAGCGCCCGCTCGTCCGCCTCGGACAGCGCGTGAAGGTTGGTGACGTGCTCGCCGACGGCGCCGGCACCGAGATGGGCCAGCTCGCGTTAGGCGCGAACGTCACGGTCGCGTTCATGCCGTGGTACGGCCACAACTTCGAGGACGCCATCGTCCTCTCCGAGCGTCTGGTGAAGGACGACGTGTACTCGTCGATCCACATCCAGGAGCTCGAGCTCCACGTCCGCGACACCAAGCGCGGCCAGGAGGAGATCACGCGCGAGATACCGAACGTCGCCGAGGAGTCGCTGGTCGACCTCGACGAGCGCGGCATCGTGCGCATCGGCGCCCACGTGAAGCCCGGCGACATTCTCGTCGGCAAGATCACGCCGAAGGGCGAGACCGAGCTGTCGCCGGAAGAGAAGCTGCTCACCGCGATCTTCGGTGAGAAAGCGAAGGACGTGAAGGACTCGTCGCTCAAGGTGCCGCCGGGCATGGAGGGCGTGGTCATCGACGTGAAAATCTTCTCGCGCATCGAGGACCAGGTCGTCGAGAAGGACCGCGGCGAGCGCATCGGCGAGGTGCGCCGGCTCGAGGGCGAGGAGAAGATCCGCGTCAACGAGGTGCGCGACTCGGAGCTCGTCGAGCTGCTCGATGGGCAGACGGTGGCGCTCGCGCTCAAGGCGGGCACCGTCGAGGAGGCGATCCCGGTCGCCACGAAGCTCACGCGCGAGGCGCTGCGCGAGCTCAAGATGACCCAGCTCGACCTCAAGACGTTCCGGGTCGAGAACAAGAAGGTGAACGAGCGGATCCGCGAGATC
>JBKOYV010000354.1:0-14440 GCA_046725585.1 Gemmatimonadota bacterium
GGACCCTTCACTTCGCGAGGAGGCCTCCGCGCCCGTAGAAGCCTCCCGGCCGAGTCCCCAGTCCCCAGTCCCCAGTCCCCAGTACAAGACACTTACCGAACGGCGTCTCGACTTTCGCCTCTACACGCTCCCCACCACCGCCGGTCCGATAACGCGGCTGCTCAACGCCGAGTCGCGTTATGAAGCCAGCCTCAACTTCTGGGACGTCCCCGGTGAGGTGTACGACGGCGACATCCCGCCCAACATCCTGCGCGAGATGACCCGCGCTCGCGGGCTCATCCTGCTCATCAATCCCAGCTTCGTGCCTGACGAGGGTCGGGAGCGCTACTACATGCGCTTCTTCGACCGCACGCTCGGCCGGCTCAAGTTCGCCCTGGCCGATGCCGCCCGCCGGGGCGAGCGCGTACCCTTCGACGCGCGCACGAACCAGCTGACCATCCCCGTCGCCGTGTGCCTGAGCCAGATCGATCGGGCGCCCCAGTTCATGGACGCGGAGCCGAAGACCCTCTTCGAGGAAACGGTTGGGGACACTGCGCCTGTCCTATATTCGTGGCTCACGACGTTCGACATCTTCAAGCTCACCGCGTTAGGCAGGCCGCTCCGCCGCCTCGGTGACCGCGAGGTGCTCGACGGCGAGCCGCGGCCCAAGTTCGTCCACCTGCCGATCTCGTGGATCGTGGGGCAGCATGACCGCACCTGACGCCACCAAGGGCGGCCCTCGACGCGCCATCTGGGGGCTCGTCAACGACGGCTACGCCCTCGTCGCCAAGACCGCGAACCTCTCGTACGACGAGGCGTTCGAGCTCTGCCGCGTCCCCGACATCGGCGACCCGAGCGCTTATCTCGACTCCGGACTCGCATACCTGCGCGCGCCGAAGTGGGGCCACGTCTTCGCCCGCTACTTCACGAACGCCGACCGCGACTCGGCTGGACGGGCGTCGCTCGTGTACGACGTCGTCGCGCTGAGTGACGATGAGTTCGCCGCGATCGGCAACGACGCGTTCGCCGCATTTCCGCCGGTCGCGCGGGACCATCGCCCCGAGCGGCTCGGCGAGCTGCCGATTCCCGCGCTGGTACCGCGAGACGAAGCGACCAGTGCGGCCCGGCTCACGGAGCTGCTCAGGAGCGAAGACCAGACGACGATCACCACGCTCCTCGGCGCGCTGCTCGCCGGCGACCGCGTGCTGTCGTTCCTGCCAGGCGTTCGCGCGGAGACCGTCGAGTGCCTGACGCTTCTTTTGCCCCCATGGCTTCGTCCGGCGCTCACCTTCCAGATCCCGACGGTCGACGTCCCGAAGCACACGCCTCGGCTCACCGTGGCCGAGCGGCCGCATGCGTTGCTCGTGGAGCGCGAGTGGACCGCCATGCTCCCGCGAGACGTGGCCGATCCCCGATTCGCCGAGTCCGCCGCCACCGCTGCTCGACTTGTGGCGTTAGGCAAGACGGGTGACCGGCTCCGTCGAGCGTGGGCGGTCGGTGCCGTCCTGTCGCCGGAGGCCGCGAACACGCCGATCGACCTCGGTGCCGCGATCGCGGGCATCCTGCGGATGGATCTCCTCCACGAAGGACTGCGCTCCGGCGACCTGCGGCGCGCGGTGCTCGTGACGGCGCGCTCGGAGAGCGACGACGAGCGCCTTCGTCTCACGGATGCATTGTTCAGGCACGCGGCCATCGAACGTGTCGCCGCTTCGCTCGCGGACGTCGCTCGCGGAGAACAACGCGGCGCCTGGACCGCGGTGCAGGCGATCTCCATCGCGGTCGGTCTGCGCCGCGACCAGCAGCACGAGCGATTCACGAAGTTCTTCTCGACTCTTCTCGACGGCCTGCGCGGCGTCCCGCGTCCCGCGGACGACGCTGTCGCGCGCACCGCGCAGGTCACCCTCGCGAGTGCCGCGGCGGCCCTCGGCGATCTCGAACGGTTCCTCGACGTCGCCGATCCTGCACTGCCGTGGGAGGCTGCGTGGCACAACGGCACCGCACGCTGGGTGAAGGGTCGTTCCCAGGTCGCACGCCTGTTCGATGGGCTCGCGGCGAAAGGCACGTCATTCGCCGACGCGATCGATGGCGTGAACGCGATTGCGGCGATCACGTCGACCGCGGCCGGCCGCGCACGGGACCGTGCCTCGGCCATCGGGCTCGTGCTCGTCAGGCGGACGTTCCGCGAGCGCGCGCTCCTCGAGCCCCCCGACAAGCTCGGCGCACTCGCCGATGGCCTCGTACGCATCTGGTCGTCGGGAAATGTCGACGTGAGCCAGGCACCGTCGTCTGACGACGCCGAGCGCGCGCTGCGACGGCTCTTCGGTGTCGGCGAGCCGCTGCTGAGTGGCGGCGACCCGCGTCGCCTCGCAGCCGAGCTCTCGCGGACGATAGGCGATGCACCGGGTGGCGAGATCGAGCTCGTGGGGTGGACCGTCGCTGCGCTGGACCGCGCCCATGCCGGAGCGATCGGCGACCCGGCGGTCCGAGTCGTTGCCGTTCTGCTCGCAGAAGCGCAGCGTCTCGCGCCGCGAAGCGAGCTCGCCACGCACGTCGGCCGCGTACTGCTTCATTTCGCCACGACCGATGCCGCCTTCGTCTTCCGGCCGGCGTGGCTCGATCTCGTGAGGCACATGGACGACGCAGTGCGTCGCGAGCTCCTCGCCCGCGCGCTCGGATGGGTCGCCCGTGGCTACGCGAGCGGCCGGTTCAGCATCGGAGCGCTCGTCGATGCCTGCGTCGCATCGGGCGCCGAAGGCGGCACGATCGACGAGGCGACGGTCGCGCTACTCGAGTCGCATCTCGCGGCGGCCGTCCGCACTCGAGGAAACACCACCGAGCTGGCGTTGCTGTCGGCGGTCGTCTCGGGCATCGCCACGCCTAACGCCGCGGAACGGCTGACCGATGCGCTGCTCGGTTCCGTAGACGAAAGTGTCAGCGATGGAGTCCGCATGCGCCGCCTGGCACTGGCGCTGCACGAGGTCGAGCGGGTGCGCGACGAGGATCGCTTCGCGGATGCTCGCGCGGCGCTCAGGCGCGCAGTGGTCCGGCGGACGCTGTCGCCCGATGAGGAGCGCGCGCTGCGCACGTTCCTTGGCGTCGACGGCGGGACCGTCATCGGACGCCTGCTTGGCAGGCTGCCAAGTCTGACGCCAAGCGGCGCCGTCGCCGCGGGTGAGCGCCGATGACGGCTCCGACCACGCCCACCTCGCCGGCCGCGTCGGCGGCACCGGCCACGCTGACGCCGGTACCGACGCTCAGACCCGGGGACACGTACGACGGGTTCTTCCTGTGGGGCGCCCCGAAAGCGGGGAAGAGCGGCTTCATCGGCGCGCTGTATGGCCTCTCGCGCGGTGACGATGTCGAGCGATGGACCGCGCACCCGAAGGACTGCGACGACCCGCACACGCAGGAGATGGTGCTTCGCGCGCACGAGGAGTTGAGCGAGCGCCGAAACACCAAGACGGGCGTGCGAGACATGCCGTATCGCCCCTTGCGCCTAACGCTTCGCAAGATGAAGGCGGGCCGGCAGGTGGGCGAGCTGCGTGTCGCGCTCGTCGATCCCGCGGGCGAGTTCTCCGTCGACCCCACGCATCGGCTCAGCTCCGCAGGAAAGCAGCTCTATCGCCAGGTGGCGACGAGTCACGGGGTGCTCTGGCTCTTCGAGGCGACGCCCGATGGCGCCGCCTCCACGCTCGATCGGCTCCTGATCCTCGAGCAGCTCGTGGCTCTCCTGGAGGCGGGAGGCGCGCCGCAGCTCGATCTCCCGGTCGCCATCTGCCTGAGCAAGATCGACTGCCTGTCAGCGGAGAAGCGTCGTGCGGCGCTCGCGAATCCGACCGAGGCGTTGCTCGAACACCTCGGCGCCACGTCGCTCACCTGGTTCGAGGCCGTGTGTCCGACGCTGCACTGCTTCGCGGTATCCTCAGCGGGAGTGGTGCCCGACAAGGTTCGGCCGATCGGACTGAACGAGGTACTGGACTGGCTGGAGGATCAACGCGCTCGCCGAATTCGAACGGCGCGGACGAGCGCGTTGCGGGGGCGAGCGTTCGACCTGGTGAAACGGTGGACCGCCGTGGTCGCGAAGGGCACGATGTTGGTCGCGCTCGGCGGCGGCGTCGCGTTTGGTGGCGTCCGGGTCGCCCAAAAGATCTTGCGACCGACCGAAACGCCGACCGAGGTGCTCGCACCCACACCGGTCGTGCGGCGCGTAAGCTCATCGTCGACACCTCCGTCTCCACCGCCGGCGGCACGCACTCGCGAGTCGGCGGGCGATGTGACGCGCCCAACCGCTCGTCCTGCTTCGAAACCCGTCCTCGTGCTCTTCGATTTGAGAGCCGAGCGCGACAGCATGCGCGCCGCCTTCGCGCAGGGGCTCGCCGTTCAACGTAGCGGCCAGAGGGGTTCTGGGTGGTTCCGCCGAGCGTACGTGCACGCCACACGCATCATCGAGCGTGGAAGCGCGGGGAGCCGGGACTATACGTCGGAGCGGCTTGTTCGCGCGCGGTCCTGTCTACTGGGCGAGCTCCAGTGTCCTCGCGCTGCGGTGAGCGAAGACCTGACGTGGGTGCTCGTCTTCGGTGACGATGCGCAACGCCGCACGGCGGTGCGACTCCTCGAACGGATCGGCGCATGACGTTGACCGCCGCCATCGTGCTCAGCATGGCGGTAACCGCGTCCCTCGCGTATGGGGCGTGGCGGCTCCCCGCGCGCTTCCCCCGCGCGCTGACGCTCGCAGTGGTCGCGGTTCCGCTCGCACTGCTCGTCGCGATGCTGCGCGGCCGCGATGCGTCGTCGTTGTCCTCGCAATCCATCCAGGCCGTAGGCCAGTACGCGTTCCTGCTCGATACACTGCGGATCGGGTCCGGTCCGGGGGCGGACGTGCGCATCCCGGCGCCTAACAACGGGAGGAGCGGCACCGGGCTCCTGTCGGTGCACTTCACGCCTAACGATACATCGGTTGTCGTGCGCGCGCAGGCGGGCGCACCGCCAGTCGTGGCAGGAAGCCGCGTGCTCGCAGCCGCCCTAGTGGGTCGAAAAGCCACGATCGTCCTGTCGCGCGCGGGCGCGGCGCCCGCAACAGTCCGCGCCGGGATGCCGTGGTGGCCGATAGGCTGCACAACACGAATCGAGTCGCTCTGCGGCGAGCGCACGCTCAGGGCTGGTGGCGTCACCGCACGGACACGCGTCTCGGAGAGTGGTATCTGGAGCGATGCCCTCGGACCAGCGTTCGCCGGGCTCCCGACCTTCGTGCTGTTCCGCCGCGACGGACGCGTGTACGTCGCCGCAAGCTCCCGGACGACGTTGACGGTGAACGGCGCTCCGCCGCCGACCGAGACGCGTGCCGCGGGCGGCGCCATCGAGATCGGCATAGGCCGTGAGTCGTCACGGCTGCGAGTCACGGCTGACAGGCGCGCGAACCGAATGCACGTGCTGTTCGCCGGGCGGCTGCTCGGCGAGCGCTGGCCGCTGCACGCCGGCGGAGATCGCGCTGTTCACCGGGTGTCGTACGGCGCTTCGACCGCGCCCGGCACGCTGCCGCTCATCGATCTCAGCGGAATCCCGTTAGGTCCCGATGCGCCCCCCTATTCCGGTGCCCTCGAGTGGGCGCCCGGTCGCTGGCGGTGGCACGCGGCCGGCCAGGTCCGCTCATTGGCGGTTGGTCAAACCGCCTTGCTGCCCGGCACGGGCAGCGCTCGATCAGAGCGCGGCCACCTCATTCGGTTGTCGGCAGGGACCGCGGCAGAAGGCTCCCTCGCCCGGCTCGCGATCGTCTGGCTTCTCGGGGCGCTCCTCCTGGCGGCATCGGCCGGCTCGGCCTGGGGTCCCGTGCCCGCGCTGCGACTCGCCGTCCTCGGCCTCGCATACACGCTCGCGATGGTCCGCTCGACGGTCGCCGTCCGGGTCGCGACGTCCGAGCCATTCAATGCCGAAGCGGTACCGACGACGCTCGTTTTCCTCATTGCGTTTCCCGTGCTCGTGTGGCTGCTGGAGCGCATGCGCCGGCACGACTGGCAGCGGTCGCTTCGGACGTTAGGCAGGGCATCGTCGTTCCGGCTCGTTGCAGACGCCGGCGTGGTAGGTGCGGCTGCCCTCGTGACGTATGTATTGGCGGGCGGAGTGGACCGCGCACTGTTCGTCGTCTTCATCGTCGTGACCGGCACGGCCGGGCTTCTCGTGCTGCAGTCTCTGCTCGTGCCGCGCGAAGCGCGGACGACCGCGTCCGGCGCGCCGCTCGGGATGTTCGAGATCGGTTCGGAGCGTGGCTTCTCGAGCCGGCATCTCATGCGAGCGGTGACCACGCTGCTCGTCCTCGTGGTCCTCTACATCGCCCTCGCGCTCTCGCTTCGTGGCGTGCCGCCCTACCTGAGCATGGCGGTCTACAGCGTCGGGCTCCTGTTCGTTTACGCGGCGGCCGAGCTGAGAGGGCGAGTCTGGCAACGGATGCCGCCGGCGCAACATAAGCTGGTGATCCGGGTGATCACGGCGACTGGCGCGCTTGCCGGACTCCTCGCCGGGCTCACGCTTGTCCGCCCGGGCTTAGTGTCCGCGATCGTCGGGACGGTGGGAGGAGCTGTGGCGGCGGCGCTCGCCACGCAGTTCGCGCTGGCACCGCTCGTTGGACCGATCCGGCTGTGGCCGTACCGACGTCAGGATGTACTCCCTCCGCTCTGGTTCGCGTTCGCGCCCGTCGCGCTCCTGCTCGTCGCGCAGTGGGGAGCCGTCAGGCGTCTCGGCATCACGCTCGGTTTCGCGCTGGCGGTTGCCGGCCTGCTGCTCGTGGTGCGGGTGTTCGCCGTGCTCTGGCATCGTGAGACGAAAGAGCGCGTGGACGCGCATGTGCGCGGCACTGCCCCGGGAGGCGAGACGCGTCGTCGCACGCCGATGTTCGTTCTCCTGGCGCTCACGGTGTACGCCGGCTACCTCGCCGCGGATCGCGGGCTCATGCTCCTGCTCGTGACGTCGGTGCTCGCGACGCTGGTGATGGCCACCGCCATGCTCGGGCCGCGGCGGCTTGCGGTGTCCGTCGTGGCACTGGTTGTCACGTTAGGCGCCGTAGGAGCCTGGCTTCGAGTTTCCCCGACCGAGCTGGCAACGCGGCCCATGACGCTCGCGACACCGCAGGTTCGCTTCGCCGCGGTTCGCCATCCGCGCGCGCTGGAGCGCCAGCTGCTCGTCACGAGGAGCAGCGCCGCGCGCGAGATCGTCAGCACGCTCCAGCAGGACTGGGGGATGCGCGCCTACGCCGCGTCCGGCGGGACGTGGGGCAACGGCCTCTATGGCACCACGTACACGCGGCGCGCGATCTCGGAGGACGTCGCGCTCACGGACAACGCGTTCGCGGTGTTCGTGCTCAGTGAGCACGGGTTCGCCGGCGGAGCGGCGCTGCTGTCGGTCTACCTTGCGCTCGCGCTACTGCTGCTCGCGAGCGCGACGATCGCCGGCCGCGCGGTGAATGAGGTGCCGAGAGGCATTCTGCTCGGCGGCCTCGCGATGTATGTGGCCGTCCCGGCGCTGTACATGGCCGCGGCGAATGTGTCACTGCTGCCCCTCACGGGGCAGAACCTGCCGTTGCTCGGCCTCAGGTCAGGAGCCGATGTCGCGTTCGCGTCGTGGACGCTGGCGCTCGCGGTCATCGCGTTGCCGAGAGCAGCCGGCGCTGCCCGCGGGGTCACGGAGCGGGCGGAGCTCAACAGTCACGCGATGCGGCGCCTCGCGATCATCCTGGGCGCCGTGGCGGCGATGGTCGTTCTCGTCGGGGCGGTCGTCATGCGCACGCTCTATCGTGCGACGCACCGCGAGGTGGCTCCGTTCCAACTCGCGACGTTCGCCGACGGCCTCCGGGCGGCGGTCGACCGGGCAGACATCGTCTCGAGCGGTGACTCGATCGTCGCGGGTCCGGCGGCACGGGGAAAGTTCGGGTATCGCGAGGGGGATTTCCTTCAGTCCACGCTCGAACGAGCGAACGCGTTTGCAGCGAACAGGGCGGAGTACCGGTCGCACTGCGTCGAGCGAGCGCCGTGGCTCAGCGGCGACGCGTCGGGCGTGCAGGTCTCGACCGCGCCCTGTACGGTGGACGCACCGGTTGGGAACGGCAGCCCCTGGACTGGTCGCCTCATGGCCGGTGCGACGCTCGTGTCATCCGACACGGTGGCGCGTTCCGGGAAGGTCGAGGTCGAGTCCGACGTGGTTCTGACAGGTGGCCCGAGTGGCGTGGTGCTGACGCCGGAAGCGACCGATGTCGTTAGGGTGTCGTGCCGCGATTCGACCATGGCGTTCGGTGCTGGAGCCGAGGTCGCGTGCATCCATGACGCGAGAATTCGTGCCCGCCGAACCGGAAAGGGTGCGGTCATCGATGTCGTTGCCGGTGGCGTCGGCGTCACGAAAAACGGCAACCCGGTCTCGTCAGGCGAACGTCTCCGGTACGGCGACATCATCGCGATCGACAGTGCGGCTACATGGGTCGTGGACGCGACACCGCGCGGCTCGCTCGCGTACTCGCGCGAGCGGAACGGGCAGTCGGTGCGAGCCGTCATGCCGACGACACCCATTCTGATCGCCCGCCTCGACTCGCTGCTGGCGGATGGCCTGCGGTTACCATCACGCGAAACGTCGTCGGACGTGGCGTTGACCATCGATCGCGCGGCGATCGACGCGGTTCAACGCGGGCTCAACCGGCGGTGTGCCGAGGCCGCGTCAGGCGGCGTCAGGCAGTGCTCGGCCATGCTGGTCGACGCGGAGACCGGCGACATTCTCGCCTTCGCCGACTGGGCGAAGCCTGACGTGCGAGTCAGCCGCTTCGCGGCGCTCGATCACAACTTCCGGAACCATCGGTCCGCGTCGACCGTCAAGCCATTCATCGCGGCCGCCGCGCTCAACGAGTATCCATCGCTCAAGTCGCTGGTGGTCGATCACCCTGGCGAGCGGTTCGCGAGCGCCGCCGGCTGGCCGCTCGGCTTCGCGACACCTATGAAGTCCGAGCTGCACGGATGCCCGCGCGTTCCGGTGACGTGGGACTGTTTCATTCCGAATTCGAACAACCTGTATGCCGTGACGCTCGGGTTCCTCGGCGCGGCTGAGCGCGGCGCGAACGGGATGCCGGCGTTAGGCGGCATCGCCGAAGGCCCGTGGTACTCGCTGAATGGCGTGCGCATGGCGCAGCGGCCCCGGTTCGAGGTGAAGAATGGACGGCGGATGGTCGCGAGCTCGCCACTCGCGCATCAGCTGGAGACGCTGTTCGATGCGCGGATCGGGCGTCAGACCGGAGAGTTCGACGAGAGTCTCTGGCGTCCGCTCGAGGCGAAGCGAATGCTGCGCACGAATCCGCAGTGGCAGCTCGTGTCGCCGGACGTGCCGGCGCTACCGCTCGACGCGCCACAGTTCTCGGACCTGCGCTACCTCGCCGGGTTCATGATCGGAGAGAACGAGAATAACTGGAGCAACGCCGCGCTCGTGCGCGCGCTCGCTCGCATCATGAACGCCCGCGGGACGGAGCTCAGGCTCATCCAGCGTGTCGGCGATTCGGTGCTGGCTCCGGCGGAGAAGCCGGGTGTGCACTTCGGAAATGGCCGGGACGAGGTGCTTGCAGGAATGCGTGGGGTCGTCCGCGGGTCGGGTACGGCGGCGCACACGACAGGCACGATGTTTCACGCCCCGGGTTTCGACTTCTTCGGAAAGACGGGGACGCTCGAGAGCCAGCGCTTCGAGCCACTGTCGCTGTTCCTGTTCGGTGGCCGCGAGGCCAAGGCCAAGCCGCGCGCGTGTCCGATCGTGGGAATCGTGTACGTCGAGTCGGAGCGCGGTACCGCCGAGCGCCTAACGGGCGTGTCGTTGTTCGCCGACGTCGTTGCACCGGTGCTGCGAGAACGTTACGGGTGGGGGGACAAGGCATGCATGCTCGTGCGACCGGCAGGAGAAGCGCCTTAACTACGAGGGCGCTGCTGGGATCGACTGCGTTGCTCGCGGCCATGGTCGGGTGCGATCGCGGGATCGACATCGTGCGCGAGCGGTTCATGCGGCGCTCGCGGATGACCATCGACTCGCTCTCGGCGCAGAACGCGAGCCTCCAGCGGCAGATGGTCATGTTCGAGCGCATCTCCGCCGAAAAGGACACGCTGCTCCGCGAGGTGCGGGACGCGCACATCCTGATCGAGGCCGTGGCCGAGCAGCTGAGACACATGGACGGATCGCCGGCGAGCCTGGAGGCGATGGACTCGATCACTACGGCGATGGGAGCGTCGGACAGCCTCGCCGCCGCGGCCGGGGAAGTGAGCGTCGACCCTGCAGGCGAGATTCCGGCGGGCCCGGGGGCCTACCGGGATGTGATGCTCCGGAGGCTCGAGCACGTGAGACAGCGGCTCGCCGATGTGGAGGACAGCTCGCGCGTGCGCGGCCAGCGTCTGCTCGAGGCGGCGAAGGACAACGACCGGTTGAAGGCGAAGGTGGAGGAGCACCTTCGAACGATAGAAGGCCAGAAGGATCTGATCGCGACGTATCTCGAGCGAATCGCCGAGCTCGAGACGCAGGTCACCGCGCTCACGGATTCTACGCGGAAGTTGACCGAGGCGAACGAGATGCTTGCCCAGGAGAACGAGGCGCTCGCCGACTCGCTGCGGCGGATCACGTCACGCGCCAACACCGCGTGGTACGTCGTCGGGTCCCGCCGGCAGCTCGTTCGCGCCGGCGTTCTCACCGAGGAGGGCGGAGTCCTCGGCTTCGGCAAGAGCCTCGCTCCGTCACGGGCGATAGCGCGGAGCGCATTCACGCGGATAGACCGTCTTCGCGATACCGTGATCGAACTGCCCAGGGCGAGGCAATACAGGATCGTGTCGCGACACGACCCTGGCCTGGTTTCCGTCGACGTGTCGCCATCGTCGGGGACGACACTTCGTATCAACGACCCGGAGCGGTTCTGGAGCGCCTCCGTGTGGCTGATCATCGTGTACGACTGAACGTCGGGCCGAAAAACTGGATGAGATTCCGAAAGAATCCGTGGATCGGATAGCTCGCGCGGTGAGCGACGGCGCGGCGCGGGTGAGCGCCACGGCGTCGTCACGTTGGAGGAGCTCCACGGTGAGCCCGCCGCCTCTCATAAGGAATCCGTCCATTTCAAGTGGTCTGACCCTTTTGATCCGTCTTGAAGACTCGAAGGAGGTACCACAGCGACGGTATCAGCACCACCGCGCCGCCCGCGAGCACGCTCATGGTCTCGGCGAGGGTACGAGTCGGTGCTGATGCCGCGTCGATCGTTAGGTTCGGCGGGATGATCAGCGGAAACTGGGCGAGGATCCAGCCCCAGAAGACGAGCGTTACCCACGCGCCGGCCGCGAGGCGGGCGAGCTGAAAGCGCCGTTGGAATAGCATTGCCGCCGACGTCAGCGCCGCCACGCCCGAACCCGCGAGCACTAGCGTAGCCCATCCCGGTTTGATCAGCCGAGCCATGACGCCGCCACTCCCAGCGCCTAACACGAGCGCGATCGTCGCCAGCGCCATCGCCGCGACGGCCGCGCCGAGGGCTCGGTTGCGGAAGTCGTCCTGGAGCTCGCGGTCGCCAGCCGCCTCGATCGTCAGGTAAGTCGCAGCGAGGAACGACAACAGCGCGACGGCCATGGCGCCCACGGCGACGCTGAACGGCGAGATCCAGGGGCGAACGTACACGGCCGCAAAGCTCTGGGTCGCACCGGAATCGATAGCCGTCATCGCTGCGCCGACGTTACCCGAGACCACCGCGCCGACGCACATCCCGAGCACCACGGGCGTGACGAGACTCGAAACCGCGAATATCTGTCCCCAGCGCTGCTGCTCGGATCGCGGGCCGTAGGAATAAGATCGAAATACGAACGCCGAGCCACGGAGCACGATCCCGATGAGCATGAGGGACAGCGGTATGTGCAGAACGGTACCGAACGCCGCGAACGCGGGAGGGAAGCAGACGAACAGCATGACGACCACGACGATGAGCCAGACGTGGTTCGCCTCCCAGATTGGGCCGATCGCGTTTGCGACGAGCTCCCGCTGCTGATGCCGGCGCGGCCCGGACGCGAGCAGGTCCCAGACGCCGCCGCCGAAGTCCGCGCCGCCGAATAGCACGTACGCGTTCAGCGCCACGGCGATGACCCAGGCGGCGACGTCGGCGAGCGTCACGTTCATTCGTTAGCGCGACGGCGCCCGGACGATCTGTTGGCGCAGGAGGTACACCACGACAATCCCCAGAAGCATGTACAGGAGCGTGAACACGAGAAACGGGACCACGAGCCCCGGCATCGGCGTCACGGCGTCGGCGGTCCGAAGCACGCCATAGACGATCCACGGTTGTCTGCCGACTTCGGTCACCGTCCAGCCAGCCTCGATGGCGAGGAAGCCCATGGGCGTTGCGAGCGCCAGCGCGCGGAGCAGATGGCGGTCGTCGGCGAGTGCGTCGACCGACCGGCCGCGCCACCAGCGCCAGAGCGCCCACACGCTCACGAGCGCCATGATGGTGCCTAACGCCACCATGATCTGGAAGGCGATGTGGACGATGGCCACCGGCGGCCACTCGTCGCGCGGGAACGCGTCGAGCCCCTTCACTTCGGCGTTGGGGTCATGGTACGCGAGCAACGACAGGCCACGCGGGATCCTGATCGCCCACCGCGTTTCTCGCTTTTCGACATCCGGCCATCCGCCGATATGGAATGGGGCACCGCGCTGCGTCTCGAAGTGTGCCTCGAGTGCCGCAAGCTTGGCCGGCTGGAATCTGGTGACGGTCCGCGCGCTCACGTCGCCGGAGAGCGGCTGAAGGATCGCGGCCGGCGCGCCGAGCGACAGGGCGATCCCGAGGCCCAGGCGGTGGAACGGCGATGCGTTTCCCCGAAGGATGGAGACGGCGTGAATCCCCGCGACGGTCAAGCCGGTGGCGGCGTACGCCGCGAGCGTCATGTGCAGCGTTTGGGCGAAGGCGGCGCCGTTCGCCATGGCTTCGAAGGGCCTAACGTCAACCGCGTTGCCGCCGACCAGGCGGAAGCCCGCCGGCGTATTCATCCAGGCGTTCGCGATCACCACGAAGATGCCGGACAGCACGCCGCTCAGCGCCACCACGATCCCGGCGAACAGGTGGGCGCGCCGGCTAATGCGGTCCCACGCATACAAGTAGAGGCCCAGGAAGATCGCTTCGGTGAAGAACGCGAAGCCCTCCAGCGAGAATGGCATCCCGATGATGGGGCCAGCAAAACGCATGAAGTTCGGCCAGAGAAGCCCGAGCTCGAACGACAGAACCGTTCCCGACACGGCGCCGACGGCGAACAGTATGGCGGCGCCTTTGGACCAGCGTTTGGCGAGCTCGAGGTAAACGCCGTTCCCCGTGCGCATCCACCGCCACTCGGCGATCACCATGAGGGCGGGGAGGCCTATCCCGATCACCGCGAAGATGATGTGGAAGCCGAGGGAGACGGCCATCTGGCTTCGGGCGGCAAGCAGATCTGGCATTCAGGGAATCATTCCGTGGCCGGCGCCCGCCGAAGGCAGGCAGATGGCGAACCAGTGGCCGCATGGACGGGACGATTGCGTGTTAAGAAATGTACTTGACAACGAAAACGGTCGATGCTAGTGTGCGCCCCCTGGGAGTCGCGTCCCGATGTTCACGGCACGCCGCGCGCGGCGCGGATGTGTCACCTCGACCGTACACCGCACGGCGAGTGAGAGCATCGCGGCGCGACTTTCGTTTTCTATGTGACCCGTGGCAGCACCGCGGGGTCTGGCAGGTTACCTGAAAGGGGTCGCGCGCGAACGCGCCGCTGACCCAACGTGAACCATATAGATCGATTCGCTGAAAGGACTCGTATGAAACCGACCGTCTACCTCCCACTTGCTGACCTCTGCCCGACTGGCCTGCGCCAGTCGAGCACAGGCGCGATCGCGCAATTCAACGCCGGTCGCATCCCGACGCGCCGTCTGTGGGTCGAGACGGAAGGCAAGCAGGTCGGCAGTTACGATCACAGAAATGACACCGCAGGTGGCTCGAGGACCAAGCGATCGCCGTGAGGCATCCCTTCTGACTCGAGGGAGCGAATCCAATCGCCCCACCTGCGCGACGGCCGCCAGGTGGGGCGATTTGCATCCGGGCCGGTCGTCGGAGCGGGACGAAGCGCTGTTTGACAACCGATCGGTCACGAAGATCTGAACGCTCCACTGCCGGCTGGCGGGGGCGCCGAGCCTGAAGCGTTAGGCGAACGCGACTCCCTGGGCCGAAGGCGAGGTGGCCCCCGTCAGTCCGTCGGTGGGGTGTTCCGAAGAGCAAGAAATCCACAGGCATTGAGCCTGCCTGTGGTCATGGGCCTGTAGCTCAGGGGACAGAGCACCAACAAACATCCTTGCCATTTTCGTCCGCCTAACGGGCCGCAGGTTGAGGGTTATCGATTCGTAATCGGGAGGACGCAGGTTCGAATCCTGCCAGGTCCATTGAGTTCTTTTGCTACGTATGGGGTCAGAC
>JBKOYV010000412.1:0-8129 GCA_046725585.1 Gemmatimonadota bacterium
GGGAGGAACAGCGCCACGTTCGCAAGTACGTCGACGAGTCCGCCGGAAAGCATCACGCGCGGCTGAGTCGGAATCGCGAATTGGAACGGGAGCAGTGTGACGACCGCCGTGATCACCGCCACGTACGCGAGCAGCGCTGTCGCGAGACGCGACCCCGTGTTGATGCGTGGGGCGGCGGGCGCAACCGGCACTTCGATGCCGTCGACTGGAACGAGCTGGCGGACGAGTGGTTCGGCCAAACGTGGAGAGAGAGTTGGTCGCCGTGGGGGCGGTGGACTTGAAAGCGTGTGCAAGCACGGGACAACAAGCGAGCCGTCGCGGGAGAGACGATTGACCCACGCGGCCGGTCGCGTGCCGAGCGGCTCCTCTCGCTGCGGCCGGTCGCGGAGCGCTACCAGCCCAGCGGAAACTTCGGCCGCGTGGTGACCCCACACATTGCCGACATGTGATCTATGTGATTCTTGCCGTTCACGGCGGAGCCTCGCGTCGATAAGTTTCTACGAGCCCAACCGCCCAATTTTCGCCGTGACGCGCTCGCGCGTCGTCACCCACACCCGAGGATGCGACATGTTCGAACCAGGGTCTGCCACAGGCACGCTCGACACCGCCAGCACGACCGAGGAAGCACGCCGCATTTCGGCGATGTCGGAAGGCATGTCCGGCTCCGAGATTCTCCGCATCGCGGCCGAAATCCGCGCGATGACCGAGGCCGGACAGCGTGTGTGCAACCTGACCGTCGGTGATTTCTCGCCGGCGGAGTTTCGGATTCCGAAGGTCCTGGAGAACGAGGTCGCCGATGCGCTGCGGCGCGGCGAGACGAACTATCCGCCGTCCAACGGCGTCGCGCCGCTTCGCGAAGCCGTACGGCGGTTCTACGAGCGCACGCTGGGACTCAAGTACTCGGCGAGCTCGGTGCTGGTGACGTCGGGATCGCGCCCGGGGATTTACGGCACATTCCGCACGGTCGTCGATCCCGGTGATCGCGTCGTGTTCCCGGTCCCGTCGTGGAACAACAACCACTACTGCTACCTGACGGGTGCCGTCGCCGTCCCGGTCCCCACGTCCCGCGAGACCTCGTTCCTCCCCACGCGCGAGCTGCTCGCTCCGATCATCCGCGGGGCGCGGCTGCTCTCGCTCAACTCGCCGCTCAACCCCACTGGTACGGCCTTCACCGCGGAGACGTTAGGCGAGATCTGCGACCTGGTGCTCGAGGAGAACGCTCGGCGACGCGACGGAGCGCGGCCGCTGTACCTGATGTACGACCAGGTCTACTGGATGCTCACGTTCGGCGACACCCGTCACGTCGACCCGGTGTCGCTCCGTCCGGAGATGGCGCCGTACACGATCTACGTCGATGGCGTGTCGAAAGCGTTCGCGGCCACGGGCGTGCGCGTCGGGTGGGTGGTCGGGCCGCAGGACATCATCGACTCGATGAACAACTTCATGGGGCACGTAGGTACGTGGGCGCCGCGCGCAGAGCAGATCGCGACGGCGCGGCTGCTCGACGCGCCTAACGAGGTGAGCGCGTACCGCGAGGACATCGTCGCCGGGCTCCAGCGACGCCTCGATGCGCTGCACGACGGCATCATGGCGATGCGCGCCGACGGACTCCCCGTGGACGCGACCGCCCCGATGGGCGCCATCTATCTGAGCGCCCGTTTCGCGCTGAACGGCAAGCGCACGCCCGATGGCCAGACGCTGCGGACGAATGACGACATCCGCCGCTATCTCCTCAAGGCGGCCGGCTTCGCCGTGGTGCCGTTCCAGGCGTTCGGCGTAAAGGAGGATACTGGCTGGGTCAGACTCTCCGTCGGCGCCGTGTCACTCGCCGATATCGAGCGCGTTCTCCCTCTGCTGCGACAGGCCGTGCAGGCCGTGTCATAAGAACAGGCATCGCTGCGGCGCCAAGCCTTCCCTTGACTGCGATGAAACTGATCCGGCGGAAACGGCCCGATCCGGCTTTGCAGTGACGCTGGCTCATGGCTCGTCGGGATGACGGGTCTTGGGCGTTAGGCCGTATCCGGCAGTTTCAGGGTTTCCGCTTCATTGCAGTTCCCTGAAAGGCTTGCTGCCGCGGCGATGCGTGTTCGGGGATCAAAGGGGTCAGAGTCGTTTGAAGTCGAGATCTCGGCAGGCCGAGGTCCCGACATTCAACGACTCTGACCCCTTTGATCTCCCAGCGGCCCAGCCACAAGCACGACCAGCCAGCCACCAGCAGTCGTTAGATCGTCGGCCTTGCGTGTCGGCGGTCCCCATGCGAGCTTCCCCGGAGCTACTCCGGGGAAGCCATGTCGACCGAACCAATGCTGTTGCAGGGCACGCTGGATCTGCTCGTCCTGCGCACTCTCGCCTGGGGCCCGCGCCACGGCTACGCCGTCGCCCGCTGGATCCGCGAAACGAGCGATGATGTCATCCTCGTCGAAGACCGTGCCCTCTACCTCGCGCTTCACCGACTCGAGGAGAACGGCCTCATCGAGAGCGAGTGGGGCCTGTCGGAGAACAACCGCCGCGCGCGCTACTACCAGCTGACCGCCGCCGGCAAGCGGCAGCTCCAGAGCAAGGCTGCCAGCTGGACGCGCTACGTCGAGGCAGTGTTCCGCATCCTCGAATCGGCCGAAGGGAGGGCGTGAGCATGAGCCGCGAGAAGCGCGTGAGCGGCATTCGCCGTCTGCTCAACCTTCCGGAGTCGCGCCGCCGCGTACAGCACGACGTCGACGACGAGATCCGCTTCCACCTCGACAGCCGGGTCGCCGAGCTCGTCGCCGGAGGCACGCCACCGCAGGTTGCCCGCGACATCGCCTCGCGCGAGTTCGGTGACGTCGCCGAGGCGCGATCGGAGATCGCGCGCGTCGACCGCCGACGTCTCACACGCGAGCGCCGACAGGCCTGGTGGGAGACACTCGGCCAGGACCTCTCGTATTCGGCGCGATCGCTGCGCTCCCAACCCGGGTTCGCCGCGGTCGTCGTGCTCGTCTTGGCGTTAGGCATCGGCGCCAACGTCACGATGTTCGGCGTCATCGACCGCCTGCTGCTCCGCGCTCCCGCGCACGTGACCGATCCGCAGCGCGTCGTGAGCCTCGCGATGGGACGCAGAGCCGACGGCAGCGATCGCCTGCAGGAGTATCTGTCGTACCCGATCTACCGCGACATGCGATCCGCCTCGCAGGCGTTCCAACAGGTCGCGGCGTATTCCTCCGACGACATGGCGTTCGGCCGCGGGCGCGAGGCGCAGGAGCTTCGCGGGATGCGAGTGTCCGCGAACTACTTCGCCGCGCTCGGAGTCCGTCCTGCGGTTGGCCGGTTCTTCCTCGCCGAGGAGGACGGGAATCCAATCGCGCCCCGTGTCCTCGTACTCGGCTACGGCTTCTGGCAACGGCAATTCGAGGGCAGCCAATCCGCGATCGGGCGCACGCTCGCGATAGGTGACGACCAATACACCATCGTCGGTGTGGCCCCGCAGGGGTTTACCGGCCTGACGAACGAAACCGTCGACGCCTGGGTGCCGCTCACGGCCAACGTCACGGCGGAAGAGTACGCGGGGTGGTTGCGCAGTCGTCAGGCGTATTGGCTCCACATCATCGCCCGCGTCCGCGATGGCCTGACGCCCGAGCAGGCGTCGGCGATCGCGACCGCGGCGCTGCGCGCGGGCGCGGTTCGCGATAGCGAGTCACCGCGGGAGGTCGAGACGGCGGGTCCGAGCGTGCACCTCGCGTCCGTGCTGCCTCGGAAGGCTCGCGCGAACAGCACCGAGGCGAAAGTTGCGGTCCTGCTCGGCGCGGTCTCTCTGCTCGTGCTGCTCATCACGTGCGCAAACGTTGCAAACCTGCAGCTGGCGCGGGGGATCGCCCGCCAGCGTGAGGTCGCCGTGCGGATCGCGCTCGGGATCGACCGCTCGAGGCTCGTGCGGCAGCTCGTGTGCGAGACGGTGCTGCTGGCGCTTACCGCCGGCGCTGCCGCGATCGTCGTCACGATCTGGGGCGGCGGGTTCGTTCGCCGGGTTCTCGTCACGTCCGACCTCGCCACGGCGACGACGGTCGATCTGCGCCTCGTTGCCTACACGGCGTTGGCTGCGGTGCTGGCGGGCATCGTGAGCGGTCTGCTCCCAGCGCTGCAGTCCAGTCGACCCGCGGTTTCGGACGCCCTTCGCGCGGGCGCGAGGGCGGGCGGACCGGTGCGCTCGCGTACACGTAGCATCCTTCTCGTAACGCAGGCGGCCCTGACGGTCGTCTTTCTCGTCGGAGCGGTGCTCTTCGTCCGCAGCCTCCGGCGCATCCAGTCGCTGCCGTTAGGCCTGGAGCCCGACCGTGTTCTAGTCGTCAAACTGCGGACGTCCGGAATGAGGATCGGCGAGTCCGACGTCGATGCGCTGTACACTCGGCTCCTCGATGCGGCGCGCGCTGCCCCGGGAGTCGAGAGCGCCGCGGTTGCCGGCGGCCTCCCGTTCTCCACCCTGTGGGCCGAGGAGGTGAAGGTGCCTGGGCGGGACTCGGTGCCGCTGACGAGAGATGGTGGCCCGTACTTCAACGCCGTCTCGAGCGACTACTTCCGCACGATGGGGGTACGCGTGCTGCGCGGGCGCGGCTTCACCGAAGCGGACCGAGGGACGTCATCGCGCACAGTGGTCGTGAACAAGACGCTGGCGGATCTCTGGTGGCCTAACGAGGAAGCGATCGGCCACTGCATGAAGGTCGGCGGCGACACGATGCCGTGCGCCGAGGTCGTCGGCGTCGTCGAGAACACCCGCCGCTTCCAGCTCATCGAGAACCCGGCCGTGCACTTCTATGTTCCGCGCGACCAGGCGCCGCGATGGTCGCACACCGGCGTGCTAGTCGTGCGCCCCGCGGGCGATGCGGCGCCCGCGGTCGAATCGTTACGGCGGGAATTGCAGACGAGGGTACCGGATGCGCCGTTCATCGATGTGAGCCGGCTGGACGATCTCATCAACCCGCAAATGCGTGCATGGCGGCTGGGCGCGACGGCGTTCGGTGTGTTCGGCCTGCTGGCGGTGATCGTGGCGGCGTTAGGCCTGTACAGCGTCCTCGCCTACGACGTGTCGCGGCGCATCCGGGAGCTCGGAATTCGCGTCGCGCTGGGGGCGGAGAGCGGAGATATCCGACGCATGGTGGTCGGACGCGCTGTTCGCGTGGCAGTCATTGGAGCGCTCATAGGCTTCGCGATCGCGATTGCGGCCGGCCCGACTGTTGCGCCTCTCCTGTTTCAGACGTCGTCGCGTGACCCGTCTGCGTTCCTCACCGCCGCCGTGGTGCTCTTCACGGTGGCGCTGCTTGCCGCGATCGTGCCGATGCGTCGCGCTGTTCGGGTGGACCCGATCATTGCCCTCCGTGCCGACTGATGAGTGCCGCCAGGTTGTCATCCCGAGCCGACAGGCGAGGGATCCTCATCATCCCGACAGAGGGCCCTCGCGTGACGTGTCACCCAAAGATGAAGTACCCGGCGAATCCCGCGGCTGCCACGTACATGAGCGGGTGCACGCTCCGCCACTTTGCAGAGAGCACCTTGATGGCGACGAAGGTGATGAACCCGTAGCCGATGCCGTGGGATATGGAGTAGGTGAACGGAATCGTTACGAGCAGTACGAAAGCCGGCAGGGCGATGTCGAGATCCTGAAACTCGATCCGCGTGATCTGCTGACACATGAAAAATCCCACGGCGATGAGGCCCGGCGCTGTCGCCGCGGGTGGGACAATGGAGAACACCGGCGTCAGGAACAGCGCCGTCGCGAAGAGCAGCCCCACTACGACGGAATGCAGTCCCGTGCGAGCGCCCTCCGCGACGCCCGCGGCAGATTCGATGTAGCTCGTCACCGAGCTCGCGCCGAAGAAACCGCCGATCGCCGCGCTCAACGAGTCGACCGCGAGCACGCGGCGGATCCCCGGAATCTCGCCTCGCGCGTCGTGAAGTCCTGCCTCGTCGGCGATCGCGGTGGCCGTCCCGATCGTGTCGAAGAAGTCGACGAGCAGCACCGGAAAGACCAGGGGGAGCGCGCTCGATCTGATCGCGCCCATCACGTCCGCCTGACCTACGGTCACGAAGCTCGGCATCGAGACCCATGCTGTCTTCGGAAGCGCAGCCACGCCAATCGTTAGGGCGAGCGCGGTGCTCGCCAGAATCCCGATGACGATGGCGCCCGTGACCTGACGCGCGATCAGCACGGACGTGATGAGGAGACCGACTACGGCGACCGTTGCCTCCGGCGTCCTGAGCGAGCCGTGCGTCACCGGCGGCATTACCGCGAGTGGATTGCTCGCGAGCGTCGTCAGTGTCCCGGGCGGGACCACCACGAGCTTCGCGTTGACGAGTCCGATGAACGCGATGAACAGCCCGATCCCCACGCCGATCGCGCGCCGCAGATCGAGTGGAATGGCTCGCATGACGGCCTCGCGCAGCCCGAACACCACGAGAGCGAACGCAATCACGCCATCGAGCACGACGATCCCCATCGCAGCCTGCCAACTGCCGGCGACCGGCGCAACCTGGTAAGCGATGACCGCGTTCAATCCCATGCCGGACGCAAGCGCAATGGGAAAGTTTGCGACGACGCCCATCAGAATGGAGCAGATCGCAGCCGCAGCCGCCGTTGCCGCCACCGCCGGCGCGAACGGAACGCCCGCGGCCAAGAGAATCGATGGGTTTGCGAACAGGATGTACGCCATCGTCAGGAACGTGGCGACCGCGCCGCGCACTTCGGCGACTGGCGTTGAGCCTCGCTCGGCGAGCTCGAATCGGCGAAGCATCCGTATCTACGCTGGTGGCTAGAGTTGCGCGACCATCTCCTTGAGCGACGTTAGGCGCTGCTGTAACGGTCCACGGCCCCCGGCGCGCTCCACCTCCTCCGCGATCGCCTTTGGCAGGAACTCCCGGTCCGTACACTCGATGATCGCGGCCACTTCCTGCAACTCCTTTTCCAGCCCCTGTGTGGACGGCAGGAACTGCCCGATCACGTCGGCCAGCGACTCGGGCGTGACGACCTTCGCGCCGGAGAGCAGCGATCGACGCCATGCCCGCGCCACGATCCCCTCGATGTCCGCACCGGACAGCAATCCCTTGTGCTCCTTCGGGACGGGCGGCACGTCCTCCTCACGAAGCGTGGTGCCGAGCTTCCGCGCGAGCATCACGAACATCTTCCGCAGCTCATCGTCTTCGGTCGGATAGAACAGCGGAATGTGAACCTCCGCCCGACCCTGACGCTTGATGTCGATCGGTAAGAGATCGGGCCGTGCGGTGAGCAACATCCACAGGATCTTGCCGCGGTAGCGCGTATCGCCCATCTGCGTCGCGATCATCCCGAACACGCGGCTCGACGTCCCGGAATCACCCTCGGTGTCGCGGTCGCCTAACGCCGCGTCGGCCTCGTCGATGACCACCATCACGGGGCCCATGGCCCGAAGCACCGAGAGCACGCGCTCCAGGTTCCCCTCCGTCTCGCCGACATACTTCGAACGGAAGTTCTTGAGCATCACGCACGGGATGCCGATCTCGCCCGCGGCGCACATCGCGAGGAAGGATTTACCGGTCCCCACCGGGCCGCATAGCAAGTAGCCCATGGGCACGCAGTCGAGCGCCCCGCGCGCGAGCAGCGCGGCATCATCCCGGAGCCGCTGCTTCGCCGCCTCGTGCCCGATCACCGTGTCGAGCTTCCATTTGGGCTCGATGAACTCCAGCAGTCCCTGACCCTGCCGCTCGAGCAGGCGCTTCTTGAGATCGCGGAAGACCTTCGAGTCGAGTCGCGGACCGCCGCGTGTCGCCGCCCGAACGAGCGTGCCGAGATCGTTTAGGGACATGCCCGCGCTGAGCGTCGCGAGCTGTTCCACCGTGTAGTCCGAGACGCGCGACCAGTCGCTCGATCCCGACCCGTTCCCGCCGCGCGTCACTACGTCACCCAGAAACGCAAGCCGCTCGGCTTCTGACGGCAGCGGCACCTCTACCGTCGCGACGTGTGGATTCCCGGTCACCCGATCGCTCACGTCACTCCGCCTCTCGTCGATCAGCACACACGCCATCTCGAGGTGCTTCACGTGCGTGCTCGTTGCCCAGTTGAGCAACGTCACGAGCATCCCCGCCGCCGCGAAGTTCGTTCGGCCCGGCTCGCCGGCAGGGAAGAGGAACGA
>JBKOYV010000190.1:0-5862 GCA_046725585.1 Gemmatimonadota bacterium
CAGCTGAGCACAGCGTGAGCGCGAAACCCGTGAGCTGACGGGTAAACGCCTTCGGCCCGATTAGACGGAACATCGACTCGTTCCTCACAGCGCAGGTCTCGCCGTCCGTGCCGCGCGAACCGGCGAATCAGTTTCCGGTGACACCGGTCGGAGCACGCGTCTTCAATTCCGCGGCCGGCGAAGTCTGTGGCGATGCATCGCTCGCCGCCACTTCTGGTGGTGACGACGTGCGCGGACTGTCTTTAACCGACCTTGCCGGGGCCGTGATACCCCGGAACAGCGTGACCGTGGCCATGGTTAGGACACCACACACGACAAAGGGAGCGGCCATGCCAATGTGATCGAACGCCCAACCGTCCCACCAGGGGAAGATCACGCGAGCCACCCCGCCCACGGTTTGCTGTACCCCCATGTAGAGACCGCGCTGCTTGGAGGGCACGACGCGGGACAGGAGCGCCGTCACCGCCGGAAACGTGAACGCGGTGCCTAACGGCATCAGCGTCATCGCGGTCAGCAGAACCGGATACCCGCGAGCGAACGGGAACACGATCAACCCGGCAGCGAGGAGCATCAGCCCGGCCCGCGCCATTCTCACCTCTCCGAGGCGTTGGACCGCGGGTCCCACGAGCGTCGTCCTGACGATGACGCCGGCCGCTCCGAACCACATGAAGAAGTAACCGATCGTCTTCTCGCCAATGCCGAACTGGCGGCCGAGGAACATGGTGAAGATGGCGACCATGCCGTAAAACGCGCCGATAGCGACGGCGTATGTCCAGATCAGACGCGCGGCCACCTCACCGGGACGGGCGAGCACCTGCCAGGGACTCAGCTTCCTGAGCGCCGCGGGGACGGCGTGCGACTCGCCGGTCCGCTGCTCGTCCGACTCGTGCAGGAACAGCCACGCGAACGCGAGGTTCAGGATACAGAGCAGCGCCGCACCAAGGCCGGGCGCGGAGCGTCCCCAGACCGCGGCGAGCAGGGAGCCGAGCGCGGGCCCGACGATCGTTCCAAGGCTCGTCGCGGCGGACAGCCATCCGAGGCTCTTCGCTCGCTCCTCCGGGCGGCTCGCGTCGGCGACGTAGGCCTGCACCACGCCAACCGTGCCGCCGCCGAGGCCCTGCACGGCGCGCGAAAGGAACAGGAGCCAGAGCGACTGGGCGAACGCGAAAACGATGTAGGACACCGCCGAGATCGCGAGGCCGAGCACGACCACCGGTCGCCGGCCGTGTCGATCCGACAGCTTCCCCCAGATCGGTGCGCTGACGAGCTGGGCGATGGAGAACGCGGAGATCAGGACGCCAATGACGAAACCGCTCGCACCCAGACTCTCGGCGTAGAACGGAATGAGCGGGAGGATCATCACCGCGCCGATCATGTCGACGAACGCGGTGGCCATCAGCACGGCTAGCTTGCCCATCGCATCCATCCTCCGCCGTGTCTCGCCGCCATAGCCGAGCGCGGTGGCCCACTCATCGTGTTGAGGCGAGCGGCGAACCTACCCGTCGTTGTCGGTGGAGATCCGTTCGCGCCGCGCGACTTCCGTAATCCCTTTCACGCGCCGCGCGGCTTTGATGATCTTCTGGAGATGCGCGAGGTTCTCGACCTCCACGAGCGCCGAGCCGCTGACGCGCCCGTCGACGGTCTTGAGATCCATGCTGCGGATATCGGTGCCCGCGCCCGAGACCGCGCCGGCAATATCGGCATAGAGCCCGCGCCGATCGATCCCTTCCAGCGCGAGCCTAACGACGAATCGTTCGCCCTCCTGCTGCTGCCAGTCGATCTCGAGGCGTCGTTCGGGCTCGTGGGCGAGCATGAGCAGGTTCGGGCAGTCGGCGCGGTGAATGCTGACGCCGCGGCCGCGCGTGACATACCCGACCACAGTGTCGCCGGGGACCGGCTGGCAACACTGTGCGTAGCGCACCATGAGCCCGTCGGCACCCTGAATGCGGATGCCTTTCGGCGTACCACGCATCCGCTCGACGAGCCGCTCGATCGCGGTCGGTCGAGGCTGATGTTCGGGCGAGCTCTCGATGTCTGGCCGGATCGCGCTCAGGACCTGTCCGACGTGGAGGTCGCCTTGACCGATCGAGGCGATCAGGTGATTCACGTCGTTGAGATTGAACGCCTTCGTCGCCTTCTCCAGCTCCGCCTCATCCAGCTTCGGGAGCCGCCGTCGCTTGAGCTCTCGCTCGAGGATCTCGCGGCCGAGCTTCGCCGACGTCGCGTGCTCCTCGTGCCGCAGCCACTGCCGGATCTTGTGCCGCGCGCGGCCCGTCCGCACGTGCGCGAGCCAGTCGCGACTCGGCCTCGCGTTAGGCGACCGGATGATCTCGACCGTCTCCGAGTTCTTGAGCTGGCGCGACAGCGGGGCGATGCGCCCGTTGACCTTGGCTCCCGAGCAATGGAGCCCGATCTCGGTGTGCACCGCGAACGCAAAGTCGATCGGTGTCGCCCCTTTCGGCAGCTGGATGACGTCGCCGGTCGGCGTGAAGACGAAGATCTCGTCCTGGAACAGGTCGAGCTTGAGGAACTCGAGGAACTCGTCGGGCGTCTTCGCGTCGAGCTGCACCTCGAGCACCTGGCGGAACCACGCCAGGTGCCGATCCAGCTCATCGGAGGACTTGGCGTTGCCGTCCTTGTAGAGCCAGTGCGCCGCGATACCGAATTCCGCCGTCCGGTGCATCTCGCGCGTGCGGATCTGAATCTCGAACAGCTGCCGCGCCGGCCCGAACACCGTCGTATGCAGCGACTGGTAGCCGTTCGACTTCGGCTGCGCGATGTAGTCCTTGATGCGCTCCTGGAGCGGCGTCCACCCATCGTGAATGACGCCTAACGCGTGGTAGCAGTCCGGAACGCTGTTCACCAGTACGCGGATCGCGAGCAGGTCGTAGATCTCGTCGTACGGCTTGTCGCGCTTCTGCATCTTCTTGAAGATCGACCACAGGTGCTTCGGCCGGCCGGTGACGTCGACGCCCTTGATGCCCGCGGCCTTGAGCGCCCGCTCCAGCGGATCGCGCATCCGCGCAATGAGATCCTCGCGCTCGCCGCGCTTCTGCGCGACGAGCTTCGCCAGCGTCCGATAATCGTCCGGCTCGAGGTGTTTGAACGCGAGGTCCTCGAGCTCCCACCGCATCTTCGCCATACCGAAGCGGTGGGCGAGCGGCGCGTAGAGGTCCCGCGTCTCCTGCGCGATGCGACGTCGCTTCTCCGGCACCAGCCAGTCGAGCGTTCGCATGTTGTGCAGACGGTCCGCCAGCTTGATCAGGATGACGCGGACATCCTTCGCGATCGACAGCAGCAGCTTGCGGTAGTTCTCGACCTGCCGTTCCTGCGTCGAGTTGAGGGGCAGGTTTCCGATCTTCGTCAGCCCGTCGACGATCTGTGCGATCTCTTTGCCGAACTCTCGCTCGACGTCGGCCACGGTGATCGCCGTGTCCTCGACGACATCGTGGATCAATCCACTGGCGACGGTCACGGAGTCGAGCTGGAGGTCGGCGAGAATCCGCGCGACCTCGACGCAGTGCGACACGAACGGCTCACCGGACAGGCGAGTTTGCCCGGCGTGGGCACGCTCGCTGTATTTGTACGCCCGGAGCAAGAGCTCCTGATCGAGCCCTTCGCGCAATGGCGTCGTGGGGCTCGTCCAGCCCGGAATCGTAATCGGCGTCGGCGCGGTCGATGTCATCTACACGCCCTGTCGAACGACGCTCTACTCGGCAACTGCATCGTCACCCTTGCCTCACAATAGCCCTGCCTCAGCAAAACTCATGTACCGCCCTCGCCCGATGATCACGTGATCGTGGACGGGAATGTCCAACAGGCGCCCGGCGGCCGCGAGCTGCTCCGTCACGATGCGATCGTCGGGCGACGGTGTAGGATCGCCGCTCGGGTGATTGTGCACGAGTATCAGCGCAGCTGCGCGCTCGGCGATCGCCTCGCGAAACACCTCGCGCGGGTGAACCAACGACGAGTTGAGAATGCCCCGTGTTACGGTCACGTCGCGCTCCAACCGGTGCTGCGAGTCGAGCACCGCGACGTGAAACTCCTCCACTGGCAGATCCTCCAGTCGCGGCGAAAACACCGCAAAAACGTCCCGAGGTGACCGCATGGGCGCGCCATCTTCACGTTCTTCGCCCGCAGCGCGGCGGCCCAGCTCCAGTGCCGCGTGCACCGCGATCGCGCGCGCCGCTCCGATCCCCGCGAGCTTCGTGAGCGCCGCGACCGGCTGACCCGCGATTCGTCGCAGCGACCCGTCGGCCCACGCGAGCACCTCGTGAGCCAACGCCAGGGCGGAACGCCCCGCGCCGCCGCTCCCGACGATAATCGCCAGGAGCTCTGCGGAGCTCAGAGCGTGCGCACCGTGCGCCTTGAGTCGTTCTCGCGGGCGCTCGGCACGCGGTAACTCTCGAATACTAAGGCCCTTCGGCGCATTCTGTCGAGCGCCGAACATCGTGTCGGACGGCAGGTGCACACGGACCCCGAGGTTGAAGGTCCACCATAGCTAACCGCACCTGCGCAAACGACTGGCATCGCTCCAACGCGCGGACGCGAATCCGCTCGCGTGCCGTCTGGATGCGAGCGGCCCCTCGCCGGATCACGATCTCCGTCGAGGGGCCAGGATCGGACCGGGGGACGGCCCGACGAACTTCCGAATGACGTTAGGGCTTCGGGCTTTTCATCGCCGCCTTCATGTCTTCCATGTTCTTGTCGAACACCTTCTGCTGATCCGGGGTCAGCACGCTGCGGACTGCGGCGTACTCTTTCTGCATGACCTCGCGGCCCTTGGCGCGGGTGGCCGAGTCCGGCGGCGTGCCCTGCTGCATGGGAGGCATCTGCGCGCGGTATTCCTTCTGGATCGAGTCCACCGACGCCTGCTGCTTTGGGGTCAGCGTGATGCCCTGCATCAGCCGCTGCAGGCCGCGGCCCTGGCCGCCGCCACCGCCTTGCGCAAACGCGGCGGGCGCGGCGAGCGCCACCATACCAGCGAGCGCTACGATTCGCGTGAGCTTCATGAATGCATCTCCGAAGTTCGGGGTGTCGTCGCGAACACTCACTCAATAGAACACGTAACCAAATCCCGGGAGATAAACGGCGCATAACAAGCAGCCCGGAGCGGGGACACCGCCAAAAATCAAAGGGGTCAGAGTCGTTTGAAAACCAAACGACTCTGACCCCTTTGATCGCCGCGAGATGGATTCCCGATTCCCTACAAATTGGCGCCGTGACACTTCTTGAACTTCTTGCCCGATCCACACGGGCAAGGGTCGTTGCGCCCGACGTTCGACCAGTCGCCAGTCGTGTTGGCCGCTCCGGGCACCCCCGGCACGTTCGCGGTCGGATTCAGCGAGCGTGTGCGCCCTGCGCCGACGACCACCGGATCCTGTCGCGCCGCTGCCTTTTTCTTCGGTGGCTCGGCGGGGGCGACGTCCATGACCTTCTCTTCCGGCTTCGGCTCTGTAGTCGCACCGTCACCGTTCTCGGCCGGGCGGGCGCTCGCGATCGGCTCCTCCTCCGGAATGTCCTCGAGGATGCCTAACGCGTTGTAGCGCTTCGTCGGTTTGCGCGGGGCCTCGGCCTGCCGAGGCTTCGACCCGTCGCCGTTCCCGCCGGGCGGCGGACCGTACTCGCCCGGCTGCGGCTGCTGGAAGACGAGTTGCGCGCGGAAGAAGCGCTCGGTGAAGGTGTTGTAGATGTCGTTCATGAGATCCACGAACATCGAGTACGCCTCCTGCTTGTACTCGATGAGGGGATCTTTCTGACCCCACGACCGATAGTGGATCGCGCCACGGAGCTGGTCGAGATCGTAGAGGTGATCCTTCCACTTTTCGTCCAGCACGTTGAGCATAACGAGCGAGAGCAGGC
>JBKOYV010000330.1:0-15657 GCA_046725585.1 Gemmatimonadota bacterium
GCGCATAAGATAGGCACGTTTCACCCGCGCACAATATCGCTTCGTCCCGCTCTAACGAACGCCGCTGTTAGAGCGTTGAAACGAGGGACGAACCGTGACGCGGTGTAGCGAACCGTACCGGTTCGCTCTAACGTGCCGTCGTAGTAGCTCCTGACACCCGCGAGACCTGGCCGGCCGTAATGGGGGGACGCAGAGCCAGGCGCTCGCGGATGAGCGCGAGCGCGGCATCATGCTCCGCGCCCACGAGCTCGAGACGCGGGGGACGCACGCGCGCATTCCCCCGCCCCACTTCGACCTGCACCAGCTTGATCAGCTGCACGAACTTTGGCAGCGTGTCGAGTCGCAGCAGTGGAAGGAACCAGTCATACAAGGCGCGCGCCTCGGTCCACTCATCCGACCGCGCGAGGTCGAACAATCGGACCGATTCCCCAGGCAACGCGTTCACGAGACCCGCGATCCAGCCCGCCGCACCCATCGCCGCACTCTCGACGATCATGTCATCGAGCCCCGCGAACACGTTGAGCCGATCGCCGAGGCGCTCGATCACCGCCGTCACTCGGCGCACATCCCCGCTCGACTCCTTCACGGCGTGCAAGTTGTCGTGGCTCGCAAGCTCCGAGAGCTGCTCCGCCGACACGTCCGTGCCGTACGCGATGGGGTTGTTGTACAGCATGCACGAGAGCGAGGTCGCCTCGATCACGGCGCTGAAGTGCGCCCGCGTCTCACGCCAATCGCCGCGATACACGTACGGCGGAAGCACCATGAGCCCGTCGCACCCCACCGCCGCCGCGCGCCGAGCAAGCGTCACGCACTCGGACGTGCTGAGCCCCGCGATGCCCGCGATCACTGGAGCCCGATCGCGCACCCCGACCCGACAACTTTCGAGGATCTCGACCTTCTCGTCGAACGACAGCGTCGCGGATTCTCCGAGTGAGCCGAGCGCGACGATGCCGGTGCACCCCTCGTCAACGAGCCAGCTCGCGTGCTCCCGAAGGAAGGCGTGATCGACCGAAAGATCGGAAGCGAACGGCGTCGTGATGGCCGAAAACACACCAGCCCAATCTCGCTGTTGCATGGTCATGATCCTGAGGAGTGCACCGTGTCGGATGATGCTGCGGCGCCTGCAAGCGCCGCGGTGGACAGTGTAGACAGCCGCGCCGCCTCGAGCGGCGAACGGACCGTGCCGGGTTGCCAACCGAAGAGGAGCTCGAGCGCCGGTCCGCAGACGCGGCCCTGGCAGGCGCCCATGCCGGCGCGCGCGTACAGCTTCGCCTGACGCGCGTCACCGAGGGACGCGATGGCCGCACGCCTAACGTCCTCGCAACGGCAGATGATGGTGTCGTCCCCGGCCAGCGACCGGATCTCCGCGCGCACCGCGAAGGTCCGCTCCATCCGCCGCGCGACACCGCGCAGCGCCTGCCGACGCCTGACGAGCGGGGGATCGATGCGCGCCACACCGGCCGCGGCAGCACCGGCGATCTCGCCCTCGACGACGGCGAGCGCCACGCCTCCTACTCCGGTGACCTCACCCGCCGCGAAGACGTGCGGTACGCTCGTGGCCTGCCGTTCATCGACCACTGCGGCACCGTCCGCGGTGGCGCAGCCGAGGAACCGCGCCATCTCGACGTTCGGCACGAGGCCGTATCCCGTGCACAGCACATCGCACGGCAACGACCACGTGTTTCGCGCGTTGGCGACCGTGACCGTCGTCAGGCGATCGGTTCCCGAGGCGGATGTAACCCACGTGCCCATGGCGTACGGCGTGCGGAGAAACGCGAGCCGGTACATCGCAGCCTGCAACAGCGTCTCGGGCTGCGCGAGGAGCGATATCGCGAAGTCGCGGACCGCCTGAAACGGCGCCTGCTCCGCCACGAGCATCACGCGCGCGCCGGCGTCGGTGAGGGACGCGGCGACGGGGAGAATGAGCGGGCCCGTCCCGGCGATCACGACGCGCTTGCCGCGGAACGTCGCACCCTGCTTGACGAGCGCCTGCGCTCCGCCAATCCCCATCACGCCCGGCAGCGTCCACCCCGGAAACGGAAGGAATCGCTCGCGCGCTCCGGTCGCTATCACGAGCGCCGACGCCCGAATCACTTCCACACCACCGCGGTGTCGCTCTGCAATCACGGCAACGGTTCCGTTCTCGCCCCCGGCGACGACGTCCACCACGGCAACACCGCGGCGAACCTCCGCGTTCGTTCGCGAAAGTCGGTCGATCCAGTACCGGGCCTCGGCACCGAGCGTGTCGCGTGACCGGTGCCGCCAGATCTGACCGCCGACGTTAGGCGCCTCGTCGAGCACGACTACGCGACGTCTCGCCTCGGCCGCTCGAGCGGCCGCCGCGATGCCGGCGGGCCCCGCCCCGACGATTACCACATCCACCGTGGTCGTGTGCGCCGCCTCGACCGGCATGGCCGTCAGCGCCGTGGAATCGGCAAGGGTCATGACCGCTCCGGTGTAGCGGCCGCCGTCGTGACGTGCATCCCATCGGCGACGAGCACCAGGCATGCGCGCCGGTGCGCGACGCCGTCGATCGTCACGCGGCATTCGTAGCAGGTCCCCATTCCGCAGAGCGGGCCACGCGGCTCGCCACTCGCCGAGCGCCGGAAGGCGGCGACGCCGAGATCCATGAGCGCCGTCGCGACCGTTACGCCGGCAGGTACGCGAACCGGCTTGCCGTCCGCCAACACCGTCACCCAACCGGTCGAGGATGGCGACCGCATGGGCATCAATGGATGCCGGCCGCCACACCGCGGTCGGGAGCATATGGTGAGGCGTCGATCGCGGGCTCGCGGCCCGCGATGAGGTCGGCGAGGATGGCGGCCGTGCCTAACGAAGTCGTGATGCCGAGCCCTTCATGGCCGGCCGCGATCCAGAGCCCGGGCACCTCCGGCCAGCGCCCGATGAGCGGGAGCTTGTCCGGCGTCGCGGGACGAAAGCCCGTCCACGTCCGCACCGCCGTCAACTCGGCCAAGGCGGGCATGAACGAGCAGGCGCGTGCGATCATGCGCCCCAGTACGCGACGGTTCACGCCCGCGTCCCACCCCACGAGCTCACGCGACGACCCGATCAACACTTGCCCCGTGCTTCGGGGCTGCACGTTGAACGCTACCGATTCGTTCGTCATGACATGGGCACTCGTCAGGTAACCGAGCTCCACCACCTGATGGCGGCAGAATCCCGGATGCCGCTCGGTGATGACGAGGTGGCCCTTTCGCGGAACGACGGGCAGCTGTGGCGTCAGCGAAGTGGCTGCCGCGCCCGCGGCGTTGACAATGACGTCAGCGCGAAACGTGTCCGCACCGCAGCGCACGCCGCACGGGACGATCTCCTCCACCGGCATCCGCTCCAGCACCTCGACGCCGAGCTCTCGCGCGACGGCCAGCAGCGCAACGGTCGCCGACGGCTGATAGACCACCCCGTCGGACGGCACGAGCAGTCCGCCCGCGAGACCACGGCGGAGCTGAGGCTCCGCTTCGATGAGCGATTGCTGATCGAGCAGCTCCGCGTCTACGCCGTGTTCCTGGTACAGCCGCTGCTTCGTGCGCACTGCTTCGACCTGTGTCTCATCCTCCGCGACCCAGACGGTTCCGCACCAGTCGAGCTCGGACGCGGCACGAACCGCGTCGCTCTGTGCGCGCCATAGCGACGTGGAGTATCGCGTGAGCGCGAGCTGCTCGGGTGAGTCGTCCATGACGACGAGGTGCCCCATACCCGCAGCGGTCGTACCTAACGCGGCTGCATCGGCGTCGACCACGAGAACGCGGAGCCCATCGCGGGCGAGCGCGACCGCGCACGCGGCGCCCACGACGCCGGCGCCGACGACGATCGCGTCGGTTCGCCGCGCGCTCACTTCGCGCCCAGCCCGCCGCGGAAGGGGTCGCGCGGATCGAAGCGCAGGGTCGCCTCGCCCGTCACGAACGCGGTACCGCGCACGTGCGGAATGAGTGTGCCGTTGGGGCCGGCCGTGAGCCACCCGGTGAAGAGACTTCCCGCGACGCTTTCCTGCCGCCACGGCTCGCCTAACGCGAGCTGGCCGCGTCGATGCCGCGCCGCCATGACGGCCGACGTCCCGGTGCCACAGGGCGATCGGTCGTACTCACCGCCGCTGCACAGCACGAAGTTTCTGGCGTGGGCGTCGCCACGCGTGGGCGCCGCGGACAGTTCGATGTGGTCGATGTCGGCACCGTCGGCGCCCGTGATTCCCGCCGCCCGCAATGCATCCTGGATCGATTGCGTGAGCCGCGTGAGGTCGCGCGCGCGGTCGAGCCCAATAGACACGTCCGGAAGATGCGTCAGGAAGAACCAGTTTCCACCGTACGCCACGTCTCCGACCACGCGCCCGATGCCGGGAACATCCACCGCGACGTCGGTCGCATGGCAGCGCGCTGCCACGTTCTCGATCGTCACGAAGCCATCGTCCGAGAGCTCGGCGCTCACGGTCCCCACCGGCGTGTCGTACCGGGAGACCCCCGGCCTGACGCGTCCCAGATACTCGAGCGTGCGGACCACGCCGATGAGACCGTGGCCGCACATGCCGAGGTACGTGCCATTGTTGAAGAAGATGATGCCGGCGGTAGCATCGCTCGTGACGGGCGGCGTGAGCACCGCACCAACGATCGCGTCATGTCCGCGCGGCTCGCACACCACTGCGCGCCGCAGGTGATCGTAGCGCTCGCGGAGGTCGTCGCGGCGCTCGGCCATCGTCGAGCCGGCGGGCTGCGGCCAGCCGTCGATCACGACGCGCGTCGGCTCACCCTCGGTGTGCGAGTCGATGACGCGGACCGTCATGGGAAAGACCGGCGCGTCCAATGCGATCTCCTGTGACACAACAGTAGTAGTCATCCCGAGCTGTCAGGCGAGGGATGACAGACGCACCACCGCACGCGGGACATCACGGGTTTATCTGTACCGTCTTGATCTCGGTGTAGAACTCGCGCGCCGCGGGGCCCTGCTCCCGGCTCCCGGAGCTCGAGCCTTTCATTCCACCAAACGGCGCGTGCGGGTCCACACCCGTCGTGTCGCCGTTCACCCGGACGAGCCCCGCCTTGATTCGCCTCACGTAGTGCAGCGCGCTGCGAATGTCGCGTGTGAAAAGCGAGGCGCTCAGTCCGTACGGCGTGTCGTTCGCGAGCGCGATCGCGTGATCGAGATCGTCGGCGGGGAACATCGCGAGCACGGGTCCGAACAGCTCCCGCTGTGCCAGCTCCGAGTCGGTCGCCGCGCCGCGCAATACGGTCGGCGGAAGGAACCATCCGTTCGCGAAGTCCGCCGACTCGGGAACCACGCCCTCGTACACGCGCTCCGCGTCGCTTTCCCGAAGCGTTCGGCGAATGGAATCGCGGGCGTGCTCGCTGATGACCGGTCCGACGGCGGCGTTCGGCGCCGTCACCGGCCCGAGAACCAGGGCATCGATCTGGCGGCGCAGCTCGGCGAGAAACGGACCCTCGACGTCATGCGCGACGACGACGCGGCTCGTGGCCGTGCACTTCTGCCCTGCATAACGCATCGCGCCGGCCGCCGTGAGCGATGCCGCCTGCGCGAGATCGGCATCGGGCAGCACGATCGCGACGTTCTTCCCGCCCATCTCGGTCTGGTAGCGGACGTTTCGCTCGGCGGCGATGGCAGCCACTTTCGCTCCGATGCGTCCTGAACCCGTGAAGCTGATCGCCGAAACCTCCGGCGCGCGCAGCAGGGCTTCCCCTACTGCGGGCCCTGATCCGGGCAGGAGGTTGAACACGCCCGCGGGGAGCGACGCCGAAGCCGTCTCCGCCAGGAGAGACGCCACGTGCGATGACATCTCGGCCGGCTTGAGCACGACGGTGTTGCCGAAGGCGAGCGCCGGTGCCGCCTTCCACAGCGGGATCGCGAGCGGGAAGTTCCACGGCGTGATCAGCGCGACGACGCCTAACGGTTCGCGGAGCGTGAACTGCAGCGCCCCGGCGGCCTGCGCGGGAATCACCTCCCCGACTTCGCGCACCGCTTCGCCCGCATAGTACCGGAGGATCGCGACGCAGCGCGCCACCTCGCCGCGGGCTTCTCCGATGGGCTTGCCCACCTCACGCGCCATGGCCTGGGCGAGCTCCTCCTGCCGGTCCGCGATCGCGACACTCCATCGATGGAGGTGATCCGCGCGCGCCGCTCCGGTGATGGTCGACCATCGCTCGAAAGCCGAGGCGGCGGCGGCGGCGGCGCGCTGCGCGTCCTCCGGCGATCCTTCCGGCACGTAGGCGACGAGGTCGCTCGCGTCCGACGGATTGCGATCGTCGATCCATCCATCCCCCGTGCTCGCGACCCACGCGCCCCCCACGAGCTGCTGCAGGCGCGGTGTGCCGGTCGCGACGCGCGACGCATGTGTGGTATGGGTTGTCATGCTCCACCTCGTGCCGTGCGCGTTCGCAACCGTACTGATGGCGCGCCGCCATTCGTGTCCTCGTCGCGGCGCTCGCGGAGAAAGGCGAGTAGGGAGCGGCCTGCGCCGGCGATGTGCTCGCGCACGAGCTGACAGGCGCGCTTCGGGTCGTGCGCGCGCGCTGCCGCGGCGATCGCGCGGTGCTCTTCATTCGCCCGCGTCTCACCGTGGGTGAGCGCGAGCTGCATGCGCAGGTAGCGATCGGATTGCTGATGCAGGCGCTGGACGATGCTCATCGTGATCGGGCGCTGCGCCGGCGCGTAGAGGCTCGCGTGGAACTGCCAGTTGAGCTCACCCCATTTCGCCACGTCGCCGGTGCGGAGCGCGACAGCATATCGGTCGAGCACTTCGTCGGCCTGGTCGAGCTGGTACGTCGTCAGATGCGGCATGGCTCGCCGCAACAGGTCGGGCTCGATGGTGGCGCGCAGATCGAAAACCTCTTCGATCTCGTCGAGCGAGAGGCTCGACACGATCGCGCCCCGGTGCGGGTTGAAGGTGACGAGTCCTTCGGTCTCGAGCTGTCGGAGCGCCTCACGAATCGGGATGCGACTCACGCCCAGTTCCTCGGCCAGCGCGTCCTGGCGGAGCGGCTCGCCCTCCGCGTAGTTGCCGTGGAGGATGCCGTCACGAATGGCGTCGAGCGTCAGGCTGGCTACGGTCTGGCGCTGCAGCCGTACGAGCCCGATGTTGGAGGCTTCGGTCCCTGTCGGCGTCTGCCGGCCGCCGCGCCTGGTGGTTGGACTGGCGGGTTGCGGCTTGCGAGGCTGGTCGGAGCGCGGCATCGGCCAGATTTTCCGTTGCGAGGGGTGAACTTCGGATACAATATCCACGACGATCCCCGCGCACAATCCCTTCACGTTTCGTCCCGCGGAGTCCCGATGAGTTCTGCCTGGCTGCTCGATCCACGCAACGCCCTGCTCGTCGTTCTCGCGCTCGTCGCCCTCTCGTACATCGTGCTCGTCGCCCGCGCCACCTCGCGCGGCACACGCGAAGGCGATGCCGCGACGCCGGACGCGCTGCGTGTTGGCACGGGCTTCGTCACGAACTTCTTCGACACACTCGGGATCGGGTCGTTCGCCACGACCACCGCGATCTTTCGAAAGTTCTCGCTCGTGCGCGACGAGAAGATCCCCGGGACGCTCAACGTCGGGCACACCCTGCCAACGATCGTTCAGGCTTTCATTTACACGAAGCTCGTCGAAGTCGATCCGAAGACACTCATACTGTTGATTGTCGCGTCCGTCCTCGGCGCATGGGTCGGCGCGGGCGTCGTGGCGAACTGGTCGCGAAAGCGGATTCAGTTCGGGATGGCCGTTGCCTTGTTCGTCGCGTCGATCCTTCTGCTCTTCACTCTGTTGCGTCCGTCGCCGGAGGGCGGCGCGCTGCTCGGGCTCACCGGGACGCGTCTCGTGCTCGGCTTCCTCGGCAATTTCATGCTGGGCGCACTCATGACGCTCGGGATCGGCCTCTATGCGCCGTGCATGATCATGATCGCGCTGCTCGGGATGAACGTGAAGACGGCGTTCCCCATCATGATGGGCTCGTGCGCGTTCCTCATGCCGGTGGCGAGCGCCCGTTTCATTCGCGAGCGCAGCTTCGATCTGAAGGCGTCCATAGGCTTGCTCCTCGGCGGCATCCCTGCCGTGCTGATCGCCGCCTTCATCGTCAAGTCGCTGAACCTCACGGTCATGCGGTGGCTCGTGCTCGTGATCGTGCTCTACACCGCCGTGGGATTGTTCCGCGCGTCCCGACGGCAGGAGGATGACGCGACCGCCCCGGCGACGTCGGGTGTATCGGCTGGCGCCGCCGTGCCCTGACGGACGCCCAGACGTTCCGCGGAAGACACTGATTCGTTAGGCACCAACAACGTGAACGAGCGCGAGACCGCCGGAGCGACCTCGCGCTCGTCGTCGTCATAATCCCCCCATGGTCATCGCGCTCACAACTCGAGCAGGATATTCCATGCCGACTCGTCTCGTCCGTTCGGTGTTCGCCGGCATCGTATCGATCTCCTCGATCGCCACGGCCGGCGCCGCGCAACAGCCGCCCCCGCCGACCAACCCGCCCGCAGCCGGGCAGCAGCCACCCCAGCAAGGCGCGCCGCAGGGCCAGGCTCAGCAACCCCGTCGCCCTCGACCGTACGCGCAGGTCATCACGAATCGCGCGGTCACCGATCCTGGCGGCATCACCGTTCACCGTGTGGAAGACCGCTGGTTCTTCGAGATGCCCGATTCGCTCGCGCGCCGAGACTTCCTGTTCGTGTCACGTGTCGCGGGGGTGCCGGCGAATTTCGGTGGGTTCACGTCCGCCGGTACGTCCGTCGAAGAACGCCTCGTGCGCTTCGAGCGCACCGGCGATCGACTCGTGCTTCGCAGCCTCGAGGTCAGCGCGTATGCGGACGATTCGCTGCCGATCGCGGTCTCGGTCGCGGAAAACAACGTGGGGCCGATCCTGGTCGCGTTTCCGATCCAGGCCTACGGCCGCGACAGCGCGACCTACGTCGTCGACGTCACGGATTTCTTCGCCGGCGATACGCCGGGCATCAGCGGGCTCACGGCCGCGCAGCGCCGGCAGTATCAGGTCCGCCGCTTCGACCCGGCGCGCAGCTACATCAACACGGTCAAGTCGTTCCCGCTGAATATCGAGGTTCGTCACACGCAGACGTTCGATGCGGCCGAGCCGCCGTCGGACCCGAGCGGCGGAACGATCTCGCTCGAGATGCGACAGTCCATCGTGCTGCTGCCAAAGCAGCCGATGCGACCGCGTTATGCAGATCGCCGCGTCGGATTCTTCAGCGTCGAGCGCGTGAACTACGGCCTCGACGAGCAGAAGGCGGCGACGCAGACGTTCATCCGGCGGTGGCGGCTCGAGCCGAAGGACCCGGCGGCGTACGCGCGCGGCGAGCTCGTCGAACCCGTGAAGCCCATCGTCTATTATCTCGATCCCGCCACGCCGGCCAAGTGGCGGCCGTACGTGCGCCAGGGCATCGAGGACTGGCAGCAACCCTTCGAGGCCGCTGGCTTCAAGAACGCGATCCTCGCCAAGGACCCGCCCACGCCCGAGCAGGACCCGGACTGGGACCCGGAGGACATCCGCTATTCAGTCGTTAGGTGGGCGGCGAGCCTCGTGCGCAACGCGGTGGGCCCGAGCACGGCCGACCCGCGCACCGGCGAGATCATCGAGAGCGACATTACCTGGTATCACAACCACATGCGGTCGTACCGCAATCGGCTGCTGATCGAGACCGGCGCGGCGAATCAGGCCGCGAGAACGCTCGAGATTCCCGAGCCGCTCATGGGCGAAACGATGCGGAAGGTGATCACGCACGAGGTCGGGCACGCGTTAGGCCTGCCGCACAACATGGTCGCGTCTGCCTCGTTCCCGGTCGATTCGCTGCGGAGCCCGTCGTTTACCCGCAAGTACGGCGTGTCGGCGACGATCATGGACTATGCGCGCCAGAACTATGTGGCCCAACCGGGTGACGGTCTCGAGCCCAAGGACTTCATCCGTCGCCTCGGACCCTTCGACGACTACGTCATCAATTGGGGCTACCGCGTCATCCCGCAGGCCGCGACGCCCGAGGCGGAGCGAAAGGTCCTCAACGACTGGTACGTGAGTCAGAAGGGCCCCATGCCCTATCGCTACGTGCCGCAGCAGCTGGGCAGCGTCGATCCACGCGCGCAAACCGAGGACTTGAGCGACGATCCCGTGCGCGCGAGCACGTACGCGGTCGCGAACCTGAAGCGCGTGGTGCCGAACCTCGTCGCGTGGGTAACGAAGCCCGGCGAGGATTACGAGGATCTCGGTGAGCTGTACGGTGAAACCGTGGGCATGTGGGCGCTCTACATGGGTCACGTCACGACCATCATCGGCGGCGTGAACGTCGACTTCAAGACGGCCGAGCAGTCGGGGCCCGTGTACCACCCGGTGCCGAAGGCGAAGCAGAAGGCGGCGCTGCAGTTCCTCACGGACAACGCGATCAAGACGCCCGAGTGGCTCGCGCCGGATGACATTCTCTCGCGCATTGGCCCGCAGTCCGGTGCGTCGGCACTGAGCACGAGGCAGGCGACCGTGGTGACGCAGCTGCTCGACGCGCGCCGCCTCGCGCGGCTCGCGGACTCCGAGGCCCTGGAACCGGCGAGCGCGTACCCGCTCACCGAGTACTTGAGTGACCTGCGCCGTGCCGTTTGGGGGACGCCCGCAACCGGCGCGGCTCCCGACGCGAGCCGTCGTACGCTGCAGCGCGTCTATCTGGAGCGGCTCGACGCGCTGATTTCTCCGCCTGCTCCGCCGGCCGGCGCGGCCGCGCAGGGTCCGGGTGGTGGTGGCCCGCCCCAGGCGCCTCCGCCGCTGCTCGCGGCGCCTAACGTGCCACGAACCGATCTCCCGGCGCTCGCACGGAGCCAGGTCCGTTCGATCCGCGATGATGCGCGCCGCGCCGCGGCCGCGGCACCGGCGGGCCTGGTGAGGGCGCACTGGCAGGACATAGCCGACCGGGCGGACGAAATCCTCGAGCCACGACGCGCACGATAGGCGAAGGCGCACTCGAGCGGGGACCGGGGCACAGACGGCAGACGGCAGAGAAATGAAGACGGCAGACGGCAGTGGGCAGACGGCAGATGGCAGAGATCTGCGCACGACACCCTGCGCTTTGCTCTGCCGTCTCCCGTCTGTCGTCTGCCCACTGCCGTCTTCAGTTGTCTGCCGTCTGCCGTCTTTCGTTTCAAAACACCCTGACATCTGTTCCCCTCTGTGCCGAGCGGGCTGATCGAGCATTTTGGACGCTTGGCGCGTATAGCAACGGGCCTTTCCGCCCACTGGCGCCCGACGTTCCGGCGCCCCTTTTTCCGAACTCTAAAGAGGCGTGATGTCACGACATCCACTTCTTCGCACGTTTTGGATTCTTCCCCTTCTCGCGTGCCTCGCTGCCTGTGGTGGCGACGCGCGGGGAGAGGCTGGTAGCTCGCGCGCCCGGAACGGGGGCGGCGGAGCGCAGGGCGGAGGTGGCCCCGGCGGCGGCGGCCCCGGGGGCGGCGGTGGCGGCGCGAACCGCGCCAACAACCGACCTTCACCCGTCGAGGTGACCACGGTTACGCGCGGCACCATGGCACGGACGTCCACGGTGTCCGGAATCCTGGAGCCGATCCGCACGGTCGGCGTCAACGCGCAGATGTCGGGTGCCTTGCTCAGTGTGAACGTCGAGGAGGGCAACTACGTCCGGCAGGGCCAGACGCTCGCTCGGATCGACGCGCGCGAGCTCGAGGCCCAAGTGAAGAGCGCCGAGGCAGCGCTCGAGCTCGCCGAGTCCAACGCCAAGCGCTCCGATGAGCTCTGGCGTCAACGCATCGTGACCGCTCTGGAGTACGAGCGCGATCGCGCGGCGCTCACGAGCGCTCAGGCCTCGCTCGAGCAGCTCAAAACACGCCTTGGGTACGCGACGATTCGGTCTCCGATCAACGGTGTCGTGACCGAAAAGCGCCTCGAGGCCGGTGACATCGTGTCGCCGCAAACCCGCCTTTTCAGCGTTGCGGACAACTCCACGCTCGTCTCGCGCGTCATGGTGTCCGAGCTCGACGTTCCACTCCTTCGGCAAGGCGCAGTCGTGGACGTCACGGTCGACGCGCTTGGCGGCGCCAGGGTGCCCGGCCGCATCCGCCGAGTCTTCCCGTCCGCCGACTCGGTCACGCGGCTCGTGCCGGTGGAGGTCGCGCTCACCGGGAGCGCGCTCAACCAGCTCCGCCCCGGCTACACTATTCGATCCACATTCCGACTCGGCTCGCGAAACGACGCCCTGCTAATCCCGACCCGCGCGGTCATGGGACCGGCCGGCGCGCGCACGGTCGTCATCGTACGCCAGGGCAAGAGCGAGCGCCGGATCGTCCGCGTCGGTCCTGACATCGACGGCACGACCGAAGTGCTCGAGGGGCTCGCCGCCGGGGACACGGTGATCGTGGCCGGACAGGCGTTGCTGCGCGACGGTTCGGCGGTGCGCATCGTCCCGCCGCTCGCGCCCGACGGGCGTCAGGCGGCGCCTAACGTCGATACGCCCGCCGCCGCCATCACGCCGGTTGCTCGCGCGCGCGCGAGGAGATCCGAATGAAGACGCGCAAAGGCGGAGCTCTCTCGAGCTGGGCCATCAACCGTCCCATCGGGACGGTGATGCTCACCTCGACCCTCCTCGTGCTCGGCTTCGTGTACGTCGGGCGCATTCCGGTTGACATGCTTCCGCGCATTGTCTACCCGAACGTCACCGTGCGCGTCAGCAACCCCGGCGTCGAGCCGGCGGTGCTCGAAGAGACGATCGCGAAGCCGCTGGAGTCGGCGCTCGCGAGCACGGAGAACCTCGAGAAGATCTCGAGCGACATCTCCGAGGGGTTCGTCAACGTCCGGCTCGAGTTCAAATACGGCACGAACGTCGACTTCGCTGTGCAGGACGCGGCGAAGAACGTCGAGCGCGTACGTGGGCGCCTCCCCGAGGAGGCGGACCCGCCGGTCACGACGAAGGAGGACCCGACACAGCAGCCGATCTTCTCCGTTGCGTTCTCCTCGCAGGGCCGCGACCAGGTCGCGCTTCGCGAGTGGGTGGACCAGAGACTTCGGCCACAACTGCTGTCGGTGCCTGGTGTCGCCTCGCTCGACCTGAACGGCGGACTCATTCGCGAGATCCAGGTCGAGCTCGAGCCCACGCGGCTCCGCGGCTACGGACTGTCGGTCAACCAGATCATCAACGCGCTCCGCAACGAGAACCAGGACGTCGCCGCCGGCCGCATCACCGCGACCGATCGCGAGATGGTCGGAAAGACCGCCGGCAAGTTCCACAGCCTCGACGACATTCGCGGAATTCTGCTCACTACTCCGACCGGCGCGCGCGTGCCAATGTCGGAGGTGGCCGTCGTGCGCGACACGAGCGCGCAGCAGCGGAGCTGGGGACGCCTGGACGGGATTCCGGCCGTTCGTATTCAGATCCGGAAGCAGCCCGAGGCGAACACCGTCGAAGTCGCGGACGGCGTTCGCGCACGCCTGGCCCAGCTCCAGACCAGCTCGTTCGTGCCGAAGGACATCAAGTACGTCGTCACGTACGACCAGTCCGGCTTCATCCGCGACTCGATCAACTCGGTGAAGGAAGCGGCGCTCATCGGCGCCTTCCTCGCCTCGCTCGTCGTCCTGCTGTTCCTCCGGTCGCTGCGGAAGACCGTGATCGTCGGGCTGTCGATCCCGCTCGCCGTCATGGCGACGTTCATCGCGATGGGCCTCGGCGGCCTGACGCTGAACGTCATGTCGCTCGGCGGAATCGCGTTAGGCATGGGTGTGCTGCTCGACAACGCGATCGTGATGCTCGAGAACATCTACCGGCGACGCTCGAAGGACGGGCTCGACGCCGAAGAGGGGGCGCACGTCGGCGCGGCGGAGGTGACGAGCCCGATCGTCGCCGCCACGGTGACGAGCCTCGCGTCCGTCGTGCCGTTCCTGCTCATCACGGGTCTCTCGGCGCTCCTGTTCCGCGAGCTCATTCTCACCGTTTCGATCTCGCACCTCGCTTCCCTGCCCGTCGCGCTCACGCTGGTGCCGATGCTCGCGGCGCAGCTCGGGAAGATCCGCTTCACCAGCGGTCTCGAGCACTTCAAGCCTCTCATCGCGTTCGACCGCGGCTTCAACGCGATGATCGGCCAGTATCGCAAGGTCGCGAGCAGGGCGGTCAAGCACCCGTACCTCGTGCTCGGCACCGCAGTCGCCCTCTGCATCGGGGCGGGCTTCGTGGCGAGGACGTTCGACTCGCAGTTCCTGCCGATGGTGGACGACGGCATCGTCTCGGCGAACCTGCGCCTGCCGCCCGGGACTCCGCCTAACGTCAGCAATCAGGTGACGCTCGCCGTCGAGCAGCTGACGAAAGAGATGCCCGGCGTGCTGCACGTGTACGCGAACGCGGGGTTCGGGCGCGGCGGCAACCTCGACATCCTGCTCAAGCCGGTGCGCCAACGCGGCATGTCGGCCGAGCAGTGGGTGCAGGAGCTGCAGCGTCGCGTGGACGACCGCGGCTTCGCGTCGGCACGTGTGTTCATAAGGCCGCCACGCATTCGCGGCCTTCGCACGTCCAGCTCCGGTGACGCGATCTCGCTCAACGTGCTCGGCGACGACCTCGGTCAGCTCGAGCAGCTTGGCCGCGAGCTCTCGCAGCGACTGCGCGGCATTCCGGGCCTCGCGAACTTCGACGTCCAGACCGATGAAGGGAGCCCGCAGCTCGCTATCGTCCTCGATCGGGAGCGTGCGCGCGCATTGAACCTCGATGTCGCGACGGTCGGCCAGACCGTACGCACGGCACTCGACGGCTCGATCGCGACCAAATACACGCAGGGCAACTTCGAGTACGACGTCCGCGTGCTCTTCCCGCGCAACAGGTTTACGAGCGCGTCGGAGCTGGGGGAGGTCATGCTCTTCCCCGGGGGCAGAAGCACGGCTCCGGTCTTCCTGCGTGACGTTGCCGATGTGCGGCCGGCGATCGGACCCACGAACATCAACCGCGAGAACCAGAACCGGGTCCTGCGCCTGTCGGGCGACGTGTTGTCGGAGGTCGCTCCGGTCGGCGAAGTCGTCGATTCGGTGCGCGCGCGCCTCGCCTCGTTCCAGATGCCCGACGGGTACGGCGTCGTGATCGGCGGTGACTTCGAGGCGGTGCAGCAGAGCAACTCGCAGATGATGCTCGTGGTGTTCCTGGCGGTGTTCCTCGTGTTCGTGGTGCTCGCGGTGCAGTACGAGAGCGTCATCGACCCGCTCGTGATTCTGCTGGCCATTCCGCTCGCGATGGTCGGCGTCATCGGCATTCTCTGGATCACTCACACGCCGTTCAGCGCGCCCGTGTTGCTCGGCATGATCCTGTTGGCGGGCATCGTGGTGAACAACTCCATCCTGCTGGTGGAGTTCGTGGAGCACTACCGGCGTGAGTCTGGCGTGCCGGCCGTCGTCGCCGTGGTGGAGGCCGGCGCGGTCCGCATGCGGCCGATCGTCATGACGACAGTGTGCTCACTCGTGGCGATGATCCCGATCGCGTTGGGGATCGGCGCCGGATCGGAGCTCATGCAGCCGCTCGCCGTCGCGACGGTTGGCGGCCTGGCGCTGTCGTCGATCCTCACGCTCGTCGTGGTGCCGTGCGGCTACCTGGTGCTGCACGGCGTCGCGGATCGCGTGAAGGTCTTCCTCGTTGGCAAGAAGGGATCGGCCAAGGCGCCGGCAGAAGCGGAGGCGACGGC
>JBKOYV010000324.1:0-3362 GCA_046725585.1 Gemmatimonadota bacterium
AGCGACAGCATCTCGAGAAACAACTCCAGAAACAGAATCACGAGCGCGTCGGCAACCGGCAGCCCCGCCTCACGCAGGATCAGGAATCGCGCCGGTTCCGCCCCCGACCGCGCCGGCGTAATAGCCGCACCGAAGTCGCCGCCTAACGACGCGCGCACCCTCCTCCGACCAGCTCGACCGGATGATGTAGACCGACGCACCGATGGCGAACAGGAAGGAGACCGCGGTGAAAATCCACCGCCTTGCCGTCATGCGCTACCAGCCCCGCTTCCACTCCAGCGCCGACATCCGATTCGTCCCGGGGTAGGGAACCGTCTGCCCCTTGATCGTCCGCCACAGGATCCGGTTGAAGGCCTCCTCATCGGCGATGTCCTCGAAGTCGAAGTCCAACTTTGCCGACTCGCGCGCGTCGCGCCCGGCAGGTGGATTCTTCGCGTCGAGCGACACCGACGGCACGAGTGCGGCGTAGGGCCTCGAGTCCGGCTCCTTCGTCCAGATTTCGCGCAGCGGTCGGCCGTAATGGTCGAACTGCGAGAGCGCGTCGAGCTTGAGCACTTCCTCGATGGTCGCGAGGACGTCGGTCGTGTTGGTGAAGCGGTGCACGGCCCCGGCGCGCGAATACGCCGAGATCATAAGCAGCACCGACCGGTGCGAGTCGACGTGGTCCGGGCCGTTCTGCGCGTCGTCCTCCAGCACAGCGATCAGCGTGTTCTTCCAGAACGGTGACCTGGAGATTGCCTCGACGATGCGCCCGAGGGCGAGGTCGTTGTCCGCCATGTAGGCCTGCGGCGTGGGCGAGCCCGCCCGCGCGCCGGCGGTGTGGTCGTTAGGCAGCCGCACGATCATGAGCGACGGCATGGTGCCACGCTGCACGTACTCCCGGAACTCCTTGAGCCAGATATCGGCCCGCCGCTGGTCCGGAATGTCCAGGTCGTACGCCGGGAAGTCTCGATTCGTGTTCGCGGCCAGGAACGGCTTGTTCCCGCGATAGCCCGCGGGCATCGCCGAGTTTGGGTTCGCACGCTCGGGAACGACGAACTCGCCGTAGTTGCGGAGCGTGAGTCCCTTTCGCTGTACGAGGTCCCATAGGTACCCGTTCGCCGGTTCGGCCGCGTCTTCGGCGCCCTGCTCGGCCGGGACGCCGCCGCGGTTCGTCCCTTCGTAATCGTAGGTGCGGCCGCGGTCGGAGTAGTTCGATGGCACCGTCTTCTCGAGATAGTCCGTCGCGTAGGCCGCCATCGACCAGTTGTGGCCGTCCGGGCTCACCTCGGCGTTCACGAAGAAGCGGTCGAACAGGCCGAACCGCTCCGCCAGCGCGTGATGGTTCGGCGAGTTGGCGCGCGGGAAAAACACGAGCGACGTGTCGCCGTCGCCCTGCGCCATGTCGCCGAACACCTGGTCGTATGTTCGGTTCTCCTTGATGATGTAGACGACATGCTCGAACGGGGGGTACGGGGCATCGCGCTTGACGTCACGCCAGCCATTCGCCCGCTCGACTCGGCTCGTTAGGCCGGCGAGCTCCGCGCCGCTCGCGCGCGCCACCGGCGCCGCGATGACGGACCCGTTGAGCTGGCCCAGGGTGTAGGTCCGCGGCCGCGTCGTGTGGACGCCGGTGCCCGGATGCGGATAGTCCCGGTTCGGTGATGTGCCGCGTCCCTTGCCGTTGGCGACGAGCAGCGTGTCTCCCGCCGCGATGACGGCGGTGGGATACCATTCCACCGGGACTCGACCCGCGAGGCTGTCTCGCCCGGTCGCGGTCGGAACGCCCGAGGTGCTCGCCGACAGGTCGAAGATGCCGATGGCGTTGTTGTCCGCCTCCGCCACGAAGAGGCGCGTCCCGGTGGCGTCGAGCGCGAGCGCATTCGGCGTACTGCCCTCACGCGGGCCGGCAGGTGGCGCGTCGCTCAGCTCGCCAACGACACGCTTCGCCCGCGCATCGACCACCGTCACCCGGTCGGTGCTTCCCGATGCGACAAAGAGTCGGGACCCATCAGCCGAGAGCGCAAGCGCCGACGGATGGCGTGCGACGCGGAGCCGACCGTCATCTTCCAGCCAGCCGTCCGCGTTAGGCTTGAACATCGAAACGGTGTTCCCGCCCCACGCGGACACGAACACGCGGTCGTCGGGCGCGACCGCGACGCCGTACGGGTATCGCTCGGTCGCGAACCGCTGTACGACGCGCTTCGAGGCGACATCGATGACCGCGAGAGAATCGAACAGGTTCTCGGCAACGTAGAGGCGAGTACCGTCCCGCGATACGCCGATGCCGGCCGGATACGACGTGCCCGACCGGTTCGGCTGCTTGACCGCGAGGGGAAAGCTGTCGGCGAGCATCGCACGGCCGTCGGCCCAGTCGTACCGGTAGACAACGTCCTGGTTACCGCCGGACGTATAGAGCGACCGGCCGTCGGGGGCGAATGCAAGACCGAGGAACGTCGCCGGCTGCGATACGGTCTGCGAGACCTGGCCGGTCTGGCGATCGAGCACCTGGATGCCCTGTTCGCGCCAGCCGTTGAGAAGCACCACGACCTGTCGCCCCCCAGGCGCGAGCACCATGGCAAGCGGCATCGACCCCACGGCCCATGCGGGGGCGACGGGATCGAGGTGCGCACCCGTTGGGAGGCGGGGCTCGCCGTTCAGCTCATTGGTCGCGGACGCGGTGGTTTGCGGCGCCTGCTGGCAGGCCAGGAGCGTCGAAGCGACGGCAACACTCGCGAAGCGGTAAGGCACGCCGAGGATGACGCGGGCTCTCATGGAGGCGTTGCTTGGGGGCAAGAAAGGAGCCGACAAAGTCCCGAACTTGCTGTGGATGCGCCAGGCCGTTCCTGGTTCCGGCCGTTACGTTCAAGCGAAGCCGTCTGCGGCGGCATCCTATTCCCGGGATGTCGACGAACCTGGCCTGGAAGCGCCCGATTGAGTCCATGACCGCGGTCCCGCCCGCGAACGGAACCCCGGACCGCGAAGACGACGCGCGGCTGATCGAGCGCGCGCGGGCCGGGGATGTGGATGCCTTCGAGCACGTATACCGGCGAGAGGTGGGGCGCGTTTACGCGCTGTGCCTGCGGATGACGGCCGACGCCGCCCGCGCGCGCGAGGTGACCCAGAGCGTGTTCATCCGGGCCTGGGACCGACTTGGATCGTTCCGGGGCGATTCGCAGCTGTCCTCGTGGCTGCACAGGATCGCGGTGAACGAGGTGCTCGTCGAGGCGAGAACGGATCGTCGCCGGCGGGCGCGGGTAGTGCTGGCAGACGACCAAGGTGTTGATGAATCGGGAGCACAGCCGGATGCTCCCGTAGGATCCGGGATCACGTTGCCCGAGGACACAGAGACGCGAATTGACCTGGAGAGAGCGATATCGGCG
>JBKOYV010000448.1:0-12578 GCA_046725585.1 Gemmatimonadota bacterium
TTGGTGGATCGACGTGCGGACGTGGGTGGCCGCGCGCAGGCTCGTGCGCCGTGGCAGGCGGACGACGTCGATGGCGTGACCCGCGTCGTTACAGACGCGGCGCCCGGAGACTTTGTCGAGGTCGAGCTCACGGCGGTGGAAGATGACTACGATTTCGCCGCCACGGCCGTGCGCGTCGTAGACCAGCAGCGTTCGGTACCTCGCTCGTTGCGACTCGGCCGGGTCCTGCCCGTGACGACGGTGGGGAGCTTCGGGCGTTAGGCGATGTCGCGGCTGGCGCGCGCTCCACGGCTCCCGTTCCTGACGCGCCACGCCGCCGGCCTCGCGGCGGTTTCCATCGCGGCCTGCACGCGCCCGCCGGCGCCGTCGCCGAGTGAGCCGGTGCCTAACGCCGTCGACGCCGCCAATCTCCGAGTGTCGCTCGGAGTCCTTTCTGCCGCAACGCTCACCGCGACGGACGCCTGGCGTCTCCTCGATCGCGATGGCCGAGTCGCCGCCGAGGGCGGAGGAGGTGACCGGCTGTCCTTGTCATCGCGCGGCGGGACGCTCACGCTTGCGGAGCCGGCCGGATCGCAGCGCGAGCTCGCGGCGCCGCTGACTCTCGTTGCACTGAAGCCGGGAGCGATGGTCTCGGTCAATCAGCGCCGGTATCGTGGCGAGCTCTCGATCCTCGCCGTGGACTCCGGTGTGCGGATCGTCAATCGTGTGGGCGTCGAAGCGTACCTTCGCGGCGTCGTCCCCAGGGAGCTCGGCGTTCGGGGGATTGGCGACGGCGCGGCGTTGGAGGCGCAGGCCGTCGCCGCACGGAGCTACGCCGTGACGCGGCTCGGCAACCCATCACGCGCGTACGACCTGACAGCGACGACGACCGACCAGGTGTACGGTGGTGTGGAAGCCGAGAACGCCGTCGCGGACGCTGCCGTCGCCGCTACGGGGGGGCTGGTGTTGATGTACAACGGGCGAGCGGTGAGCGCGCCGTACCACTCGACGTGCGGCGGGAGCACGGCGGCACCCGACGAGATCTGGCGCTCGCCAGGCGAGCCGTTCCTGCGCCGCGTGAGCGATCGAATTCCCGGGACCGATCGATACTACTGCGACATCGCTCCGCGATTCCGATGGGAGCGAAGCTGGCGCGCCGATTCACTGACGGCCGTCGTCGAGCGGTATCTGCGGAGCTACGTCCAGGTGCCCCCCGGGCCCGTTGGCGACGTGCGGCGCATCGCCGTCGACGGGCAGACCCCGTCGGGTCGCGTGGCCGCGCTCTGGATCGAAACGTCCCAGGGCCGGTATCGGCTTCGGGGAAACGACATTCGTTACGTGCTCCGGTCGCCGGGTGGCGAGCTTCTCAACAGTACGTATTTTTCGCCCGAGGTCCTCAGCTCCCCCGACGGGCGACTCACGCGTCTGACGATCCGAGGGCTCGGCTACGGGCATGGCGTCGGCATGTGCCAGTGGGGCGCCATCGGCCGTGCGCGCGCTGGTCAGGACTTCCGCACGATTCTCCGCACGTACTTCCCCGGGACCTCTGTTGCGCGCGCGTATTGAACGGCTCCGATCGATAATTCGGATTCTGGCCGTTGTTCTGGTCGCGGTCGGCCATCGGCTGGAGGCGCAGGAGAATCAGTCCTGGCTCGAGCGACTCGGCATCGACAAGCTCAAGTTCACGGCGCTCGGCGTGCAGGTCGGCCGCGTCGCTCCGTACGGCATCGAGCCGGCGACGTCGTACTCGCTCCAGGCGGACTACGGCGAGCTCGCGCCGGGCTGGCGGGTCGTCTTCAATGCGACGTATTGGGGCTCGCAGTTCACCGACCAGAGCGTTCAGACGTACGCCGATTCGCTTCGCAACGCGATCTACGATCCGACCGGCGACGCCGTCGTTCTTCTCGGTGATATCACTGTCTCCGACATCGTGCTGGGTGCTGACTTGCGGCGCACGTATCAACCCAGCTGGTGGCTCCGTCCGTACGTCGGGGGCGGCATCGCTACCCACATCGTGAATGCGGACGGCCGGCTCATTGACGGGACATTCGTCGAGCGAGCGACCGACGTAATCGCCGTGGGTGTGGCAGGCGCAGTTGGTGTCAACGCGCGCGTGCTGAGCCACATCGCGCTCGACGCGCAAGCGCGCTACGATTTCCTGAGCCTCGCCCGATTCGCCTCGCTGCGCGCCGGCGTGAGCTATTACTTCGATAACCCGCGTCCTCGAACTCGATGAAGCCCAACATTCGCGTCGGCGTGGTAGGTGCCGGGGCGATCGCGCAACTCGCGCACCTGCCGCTGCTCTCGAAGCTCCGCGGAGCGCAACTCGTCGCGTTATGCGACAACGACCGTCCGAAGGCGCGAGCCCTCGCCGATCGTTTCGACGTCCCCGACGTGTTCACCGACATCGAAGACCTCCTCGAGTTCGATGAGTTGGATGCGGTGATCGTCGCGACGCCGAACCACTTGCATGAGCCTCACGTGCTCGCCGCGCTCGAGGCGAAGGTTCACGTGTTCTGCGAGCGGCCGCTGTCGCTTACGGCACGTGGTATCGAGCGGATTCTCACGGCGTCCAATCGGGTGGACCGGAAGGTCTTCGTGGCGAACAACCACCGCTTTCGATCCGACGTCCAGGCGCTGGATCGTTTTCTACGCGGCGGCGAGCTGGGTAAGCTGACCGGGGTGCGCGCCGGCGTGTATCAGCCGCGGCTACGTCACGAGGGGTGGCGGGCGCGGCGTGCCGAGGCCGGCGGTGGCGCCTTCTTCGATCAGGGCCTTCCCATGGTGGACCTCGCGATGTGGCTGGCGGACTATCCCGCCCCGGTGCGCGTCTGGGCTCACATGGATCGGCCTCGGGGCACGGCGGTAGAGGAGTCGGCGCTCGTAACGCTCGAATGCGAGTCCGGCATTGCGTTCACGTTCGACATCTCGTGGGCCTATGTGGGGTACGAGGAGCGGTGGTGGTTCGAGACGCTGTCGTCCCGGGGAAGCGCCCGTCTCGCTCCGCTGCGCGTGGTGAAGGAGCTGAACGGCAAGCCGACGGACGTCTCGCCGGGCGGTGCGGCTGCGCGCGAAAGCTCGTTCAACCAATCGTACCGCGCGGAGCTCGCGCATTTTCTTTCGGTCGTGCGCGAGGAGACCCCATACGAGGCTCCATCGGATCAGGCGATCCTGCACAAGGTCATCGAGGCGGCGTACAAGGCTGCCGATGAAGGAAAAGAGGTGAAGTTGTGATCGGTGTCGCGTTGGCCGCGTTGGTCGCGGCACTTACTTGGGGACTGGGGACTGGGGACTGGGGACTCGGCGGGGAGCCTTCTACCGCCGCAGAGGCCTCCACAGCGCTAATAGCCTCCCGGCCCAGTCCCCAGTCCCCAGTCCCCAGTCCCCGGTCTGCCGAGCCCGGATCTGACCTAACGATCTATCTCATGACCATGGGCAACGGCGACGAGATCTGGGAGCGGTTCGGGCACAACGCGATTCGCATCGTCGACGCCACGCATGGGACCGACAGCGTCTACAACTGGGGGACGTTCGACTTCCACCAGCCGCACTTCCTGCAGCGGTTCATGACGGGCAACACGCTGTACTGGATGCAGGGCGATGTCATTGCGGAGGAGCTCGCGAAGTATCGCTACCTGAACCGTTCGGTGTGGGCGCAGGAGCTCAATCTCACGCCCGCCGAGCGGCTCGCGGTCCGCGACTTCATCGCCTGGAACGCTCGCCCCGAGAATCGCTACTATCGCTACGACTACTACCTCGACAACTGCTCCACGCGCGTGCGCGACGTCATCGACCGCGTCATTGGGGGCCGGCTCAAACAGGCGACGGCAGCACGCCTAACGAATACTACGTACCGCTTCCACACCCAGCGCGCGCTGCAGTTCGACGGTGCCGTCGCACTCGGTACCAACATCGGCCTCGGTGAGGTAGCCGATCGCCGGATAAGCGAATGGGAAGAGTCGTTCCTGCCTGCCCGCCTGCAGGACCATGTTCGGCATGTGCAGGTCCGGGGGCCGGACGGATCGATGCGGCCGCTCGTGAAGAACGAGCAGCAGCTGTTTGCGGCCAATCGCCCGGCCGAATCCGTTGCACCGCCGAGTGAGATGGTGCGCAACCTCGCGGTCGGGCTCGCAATCGCAGTTATCCTCGGTGCGCTCGCGCGGGGCGCCAGTGCGGGGAAGCGCGCCGCGCGCATTGGCTTCACGACGTTGGCGACGATCTGGACGGCGCTGAACGGAATCCTTGGCGTCATCCTCATTGTCGGCTGGACGGCCACGCGTCATGTCTTCATGGCGCGCAACGAGAACCTGCTGCAGTTCGACGCGCTGTCGCTTGCACTCGCCGTTGCGCTGCCGCTCGCCATCGCCCGCACGCGCGCAGTGCGACTGGCGCGCACGCTCTCGATCGCGATCGCCGCGATCGCGTTCGTCGGCTTCGCCATGCAGATCCTTCCCTGGTTCAATCAGGTGAACGGCGAGGTCATCGCGCTCACGCTGCCGGCGCATCTCGCGCTCGTGTGGTGCGTGCTCGCGCTGACGGTCGCGCCGGAAATCGCGCCTGCGCGCCGCCGTGGCGCGGTTCAACCCGTCGCGTCGCGCTCGGCCGTGTGAGCGGGCTTTCGGTCGGCGTAGACGTCGGGGGCACGTTCACCGACCTCGCGGCGGTCGCCGAGGACGGGTCGGTGATTGCGCACAAGGTCTCGAGCACACCGGGCGACCAGAGCGAGGGCGTCGAAAGTGCGCTGCGGCGGCTTCCCGTCGGCGCGCCTCCCGTTGCGAGCATCGTGCACGGCACGACGGTCGTGACGAACATGCTGCTGGAGCGTACGGGCGCGCGCGTGGTTCTGTGCGCCACCGACGGCGCGACCGATCTGCTCGAGTTGCGACGTCAGGAGCGCGCGGCACTGTACGATCTCTCGGCGCACCATTCGCCGCCGCTCGTGCCCGCGGAGCGCATTGTAGGCGTGCCCGAGCGAATCGCACCGGAAGGCGTCGTTAGGCTGCTCACGAACGCTGTGGCCGCCGAGGTCGCCGAGCGGGTCGCTGGGTTACTGCCGGACGTGGTCGCCGTTTCCTTGCTTCATGCGTACGCCGACCACTCCCACGAGCGAATGCTTGCCGCCGCGCTGCGGAAACGTCTGCCTGACCGCGACGTCATCTGCTCGACCGATGTCCTGCCGGAGATCCGCGAATACGAGCGTACCGCGACGACCGCATGCGAGGCGTATGTCCGCCCTGGGGTCGGACGCTACGTCGCCAAGCTTGCGTCGCGGCTGCACGCGGCCGGGCTGCCTGAGCCAAGCGTGATGTCGTCGAGCGGCGGTACCACGCCTGCGCCAAGCGCCGCGTTCAACGGAGCATCGCTCGCGCTCTCGGGACCCGCCGGCGGGGTCGCCGGCGCGGCGTACATTGCCCGCACGTTAGGCCTCGACAAGGCGTTGACGATCGACATCGGCGGGACGAGCGCCGACGTCGGCCTGGTGCTCGGCGGTGAGCCACTTCTCGAAGCGGGTGGCGCGGTGGCGGGCGTGCCGATCGCGCTGGCTCGTGTGCTGGTGGAGACCGTCTCCGCCGGAGGCGGCAGCATAGCCTGGGTGGACGACGGAGGAGCACTTCGCGTCGGGCCGCGGAGCGCGGGCGCCCGGCCTGGTCCGGTCGCCTTTCACAGAGGCGGAACGAAGCCAACCGTAACCGACGCCCACATCGCGCTCGGCAACATCGCCAGCACGACGATGAGCGACGGCGTGGAGCTCGACGTCGACGGCGCGATCGCGGCGGTCGACGCGCTGGCGCGGCGAATCGGCGCAAGTCGTCAGGCAACCGCGGAGGCGATCGTCGCGATCGTGGATGCATCGATGGCCCGTGCGCTGCGACGCGTGAGCGTCGAACGGGGAATCGATCCCAGGCAGTGTGCGCTCGTCGCGTTCGGAGGCGGCGGGCCTCTCCATGCGTGCAGTCTCGCAGAGCGCGTTGGCGTACGAAGGGTCATTGTTCCGCCGTACGCAGGCGTGCTGAGCGCCCTCGGTCTCGCGATCGCTCCGCAGCGCTACATGGCGACGGCGAGCGTCATGAAGACGCTGGGTCACCTTGATGGGGACGCGTTGCCGCTGTCATCGCTCGAGACGATGCTCAGATCGAACGGTTCCAGAAACGGCGCCGGTGGCGACGTCAAGCACTTCGCGCGAGCGCGGTACGTTGGTCAGGGTCACGAGCTGGACGTCGAGATCATGCCCGCCCTCGGGTTGGATGCGATACGGGAGCGCTTTCTCGCGCGGCATGACGAGCGGTTCGGCTTCACGCTCGACCGCGACGTGGAGATCGTGAGTGTGCGATGCACCCTGTCCCTCGGCGGACGGACCATCCAGCTCGCCCGTCGGGGCCGTTCCGCATGGAGCGACGAAACGCGGTTCGATGATGGCGGCGAGATGACGGCCGTCGTCGCCGGTCGGGCCACGATTGGGCTGCCCGATGCCACGCTGCTGGTTGCCGACGGCTGGACCGCTCGCTCGTTAGGTATCGGCGGGTGGTTGCTGGAGACGAGATGAGCGCGGAACCCCTCTTCGACCCGCTCGCCCTTATGGTGATGTCGAACGCCGTCTCGATGATCGCCGAAGAGATGGGCGTGGTCCTCGAGCGCGGCGCGCTGTCGCCGAACATCCGCGAGCGACGCGATGCATCATCGGCGCTGTTCGACGCCCGGGGCCGCATGGTCGCGCAGGCCGCGCACATCCCCGTGCACCTCGGCGCCATGCCGGAGTCGGTGCAGGCAGTGATGGCGCAGCGCCCGGAGCCGCGCGACGTGTTCCTGCTCAACGACCCGTACGCCGGCGGATCGCACCTGCCCGACCTGACGATGGTGGAGGCGATCGGCGACGGGTCGGCGATCGTGGGCTTTGCGGCTGTTCGTGCGCATCACGCGGACGTCGGGGGCATGAGCCCGGGGAGCATGCCGCAGGGCGCGACGGAGCTGTTTCAGGAGGGGATCATCGTTCCCCCCGTTCGTATCGCGCGACGCGGCGTCCCGGTCGACGACGTGCTTCGGCTGGTCCTCGCCAACGTCCGCACGCCGGCGGAGCGTCACGGCGACCTGGCGGCGCAGCGCGCCGCGTGCGCAGCGGGACGCGAGGGCTGGCTCGCGTTGCGCGCGCGTGAGACACCGGCCCGGCTCGACGCGGCCTGCGAGGCGCTGCTGGATTACACCCGACGGCGGGCGCTCGCGCGGATCGCGGAGCTCGGCGACATCCGCGGTCGCGCGGAGGATGCGCTCGAGGGTGACGGCGTGTCGGACGCCGACGTGCCGGTGGCCGTGGAGGTCTCCGTTCGCGACGGCCGCCTGCGGCTCGACTTCACCGGCACCGCGCCCGCGGTGCGGGGCAACGTGAATTGCCCGCGTTCGGTCACGCGCGCGGCGGCGGTGTTCGTGCTCCGGACCCTGCTCGACGACGATGTCCCCACCAACGACGGCATTGCCGAGGCGCTCGACCTCGCGATACCTGCGGCGTGCGCGATCGATGCCCGTTGGCCGTCGGCGGTTGCCGCCGGCAACGTGGAGATGTCGCAGCGGATCACCGATACGATCTTTGCCGCGCTGGGCAACGCCGGCGTAGCCGTCCCCGCTCAGGGGCAGGGTACGATGAACAACATCACGTTCGGCGGCGCCGGCTGGACGTTCTACGAGACGTTAGGCGGTGGGCAGGGCGCGAGCGTGCGAGGCCCGGGTCCGAGCGCGGTCCACGTCGGCATGAGCAACACGCGCAACACGCCGATCGAATCGCTGGAGCACGCCTATCCAATCCGCATCGACGAGTACGCGATGCGCCGAGGGTCCGGCGGGGCGGGCGAGCACAGGGGCGGGGACGGGATCGTGCGCCGCTATCGCGTCCTCGAGCGCTGTACGGTAACCCTCGTGACGGAGCGCCGGCGCCACGCCCCAAGCGGCACCGCGGGCGGTGCGTCCGGAACGCGAGGCCTGAATCAGCTGAATGGTCGGTCCATTCCGGCGAAATGCCGCATGGAGCTGGAGCCGGGCGATGTGGTTACGGTGATGACGCCCGGCGGCGGTGGTTGGGGAACAGCCGGGAAGCGGGAGACGGGAATCGGGAACGAAGGGAACCGGGAACGGGGAACCGGGAACAGTGGCCCTCTACCCGGAGCCTGAGGATCCCTCCCTTCGTCGCTCGCGCTCCTCAGGGCAGGCGCTTCGCTCGGGATGACAAAGGGTCGCTGGGGTAATAGCGTCTCCGCCGCTTGAGCTGATGGCTGATGGCTGATGGCTGATGGCTGATGGCTGATAGCTGCCCCTATTGCAGCCGTCGGCTACCCGCCAGCAGCTGCCTGCAGCGGCCAGCCGCTGCTTTAAACGTCGAGCTCCATACCTTCAGCGGCGGCGATGATCCGTAGCGTACGACCCGAGCGCGCCGTAGCCGCCCGGCATTCCGCCAGGCGAGCGTCCAGCTCGTCATCGCTGCGATCCGGGCTGTGGTGGAACAGCACGAGCGTCTCGACGTCGCTCTCGAGCGCGAGGGCGACTGCGTCCCCATACGTCGAGTGTCCCCAGCCGCGATGCGACTCGTATTCGTCCTCGGTGTACGTCGCGTCGTGAATGAGCAGCCGCGCGCCGCGGATGAACTCGACGAGCTTCGCGCGCCAACGGTCCATGCTCGCCGACGAATCGCCAGCCCTGAGCTCGTTGTCCGAGATGTACACGAACGCGCCGCCAGGCTGCGCTTCACCCGGCTCGCGGGCCGCGAAGCGGTAGCCTAACGCCCCGCCCGGGTGACGGACAGCGAACGCACGGACATCGAAGCCGTCCGAGTTGTGGCGTTCGTCGATCAGCTCCCGAAAGTCGAACGTCGCCGCGAGCTCCTCGAACGCCACCGGGAACACGACCGGCGACATCTGATCGCGCACCACGCGGCGGATGCTTGCCGCCAATGACTTCGTGCCCCAGATCGTAAAGCGGTTACCACGCTGGAACGCCGGGGCGAAGAAGGGAATGCCCTGGATGTGATCCCAGTGCGCGTGCGTGAGGAAGATGTCGCCCGTGATGGGCGACCCGTTGGCGCGGGCGATGAGCGCCCGGCCCAGCTCGCGGATACCGGTGCCGGCATCCAGGACAACGAGCGATCCGCTGGGCGTGCGCACCTCGATGGACGGCGTGTTGCCGCCATAGCGAACGGTGGCCGGCCCCGGACTTGGGATCGACCCGCGGGTACCCCAGAAACGCAGCCGAAATGACATCAGCACGCGGGACTGGGACTACGGACTGGGGACTCGGCCGGGACCCTTCTGCCGTCCCGGATGCCTCAACGCCCAACGAAGCATCCCGGCCGAGTCCCCAGTCCCCAGTCCCTAGTCCCTGTAGTTCAGACCCTGGCCTGCGCGCAACGCTTCAGCGCTGCCCGATCCGCCAGCGCGATCCGACGGCGTTCGACGTTGATCCAGCCCTGGTTCTGGAAATCTCGCATCGTGCGCGACACGGTCTCGCGGCTCGCGCCGATCATGTGAGCGATCGTCTGGTGCGTGAGCGGCTTCTCGATCTTGTCGCCGTTGTCGTCGGACGCGAAGTCGAGCAGCAGGCGCGCGATACGCCCTGGCACGTCGAGCAACGCCAGTCCATGAATCTTGCCGTCCGCTCGGCGAAGTCGCCGCGAAAGCTCCTGCATCAGCACCCACGCGACCGCCGGATTCGCCTCGACGCGGCGGCGGAAATCGTCGCTCCGCAGCACGAGCACGTTCGTGTCTTCCATGGCGATCACGTGCGCCGAACGCGGCTGCTCGTCGATGAGCGAGAGCTCGCCGAAATGCTCACCGGGGCCGAGCACGCCGAGAATCACCTCGCGGCCATCCTCGCCGACGAGCACGACCTTCACCCGTCCGTCGCGGACGATGAACAGCGAGTCGCCCGGATCGTCCTCGAATAGAATGACGCTGCCCTTCGGATAGCTCTTCTCGCGCGTCAACTCCGCGAAGCGCTGCAGCTCGGCGTCCTCGAGCTTGGTGAAGAGCGGAACCGTCCGCAGAAAGTTGGATATCTCCATCAGTCAGAGTGCTCCGCGAGAGAACATGGTCGTCGCAAACCGAACGGCAGCAAGCATGGCCGCTTTGGTATTCGCTGGATGGACGCCGACACCGACGTCGCGTCACGAATAAATGCGCCGTGGCGTCACGCATGCCTAGTCGTCCGTGCCCCAGGCTGACGTGACGGGTGTCCACCGACAGTTCCAAGTCGTTGTCTGCTTGTCTTTTGCGCTTCTGACAGGGTATATTTGCAAGCTATTCTTCTCGAGCTATTGAGGGCGTTTCCATGAAAGCCGATATCCACCCCGAATACGCAACCGCGACCGTGAAGTGCGCGTGCGGCAACACGTTTCAGACGCGCTCCACGATCGCGGAGATCCATACCGACATCTGTAACGTCTGCCATCCGTTCTTCACGGGGAAGCAGAAGCTCGTCGATACCGCTGGACGCGTTGAGCGCTTCCGGCAGAAGTACGGGAAGACGAACTGACCCTTCGCGATCGACTCGCTGACGCACTAGCGCGCGCGGCCGAGGTCGAACGGGAGCTGCTCGATCCCAAGACACTTCGTGATGCGCGTCTCCTCGCATCGCTCGGGCGAGAGCACCAACGGCTCACGACCGTCGTCGCGCTGGCAAAGCGGCTGGAGAAACTCGATGACGAGCTCGCGCAGGCGCGCGAGCTCGTTGTCGTTGACGACGCCGAGCTGGCGGCCGAGGCGCGCTCCGAGGTGACGCGCGTCGAGGCCGCCATCGGCCGGGCCGAGCACGAGCTCAAGCCGCTCCTCGTTCCGCCCGACCCGCTGAACGACCGCCCCGCCATCGTCGAGATTCGGCCCGGAACCGGAGGCGACGAAGCGGCGCTGTTCGCGGCTAACCTGTACCGCATGTACACGCGCTTTCTCGACCGCCGCGGCTGGAAGTACGAGACGCTTCAGTACTCCGATGGCACGTTAGGCGGCATCAAGGAGGCGGTGTTCAAGGTCACCGGCGACGGTGCGTTCGGCGCGCTCCGCTGGGAATCCGGAACGCACCGCGTCCAGCGCGTGCCCGCCACCGAGGCGCAGGGGCGAATTCATACGTCCGCCGCAACGGTCGCCGTGCTGCCGGAGGCCGAGGACGTCGATGTCGATATCGACGACAAGGATCTGCGCATCGACGTCTTCCGCGCCTCCGGCCCCGGCGGCCAGGGCGTGAACACGACCGACTCCGCCGTTCGCATCACCCACATTCCGAGCGGAATCGTCGTCTCCCAGCAGGACCAGCGCTCGCAGCTGCAGAACAAGATGCGCGCGATGGAAGTGCTGCGCGCGCGCCTGCTCGACGCGAAGATCGCCGAGCAGGAAGCGGAGCGCTCGCGAATGCGCAAGACGCAGGTCGGCACCGGAGATCGGTCAGCGAAGATCCGCACGTACAACTTTCCGCAGGACCGCGTCACCGATCACCGCATCAACCTCACCGTGCACGACCTCCAGCGCATCCTCGACGGCGATCTCGGACGTATCATCGAGGCGCTGCAGGAGGCCGCCGACGAGGAGAATCTCGGTGAAGGTTGACGACCCTCCGCGCGCGTTAGGCGCGCTGCTCAGCGAGCTGACGGCCGGCCTGGAAGCGGCGGGCATTCCGCTGGCGCGTGATGAAGCGCGCGACATCGTCGCGGCCGTTCTCGACGTGCCGCGCTTCTGGCCAAGCACCAACAAGGCGGAGCTGGTCGACGCGACGGCAGCGGATGAAGCACGGCAGGCAGCGGCGGCTCGCGCCCGTGGCGCTCCGTTCGCCTATGCAGTCGGACGTGCGGCGTTTCGCCACCTCACGCTCGCGGTCGACGACCGTGTTCTCATTCCGCGACAGGAGACCGAGGTGCTCGTCGATCTCGTCCTGCGGTCTGAGGAAGGCGGACGAGGTACGGTCGTCGATGTCGGCACGGGCTCGGGAGCCATTGCGCTGGCACTCGCGACAGAGGGCGACTTCGACCGGGTCATCGCCACCGACGTATCGCGCGGCGCTCTGGACGTCGCCCGGCGGAACGCGGCGTTCGTGCGCGACGATCTTCGCGCGCCAGTGGAGTTCGTGCACGGCTCGCTGCTCGCTCCGCTCACCGGTCTGCGGGTACGGACGCTCGTCTCCAATCCGCCGTACATCGCGTTCGCGGAGCTGGAAGAGCTGCCCGCCTCCGTTCGCGACTGGGAACCGCCGCTCGCGCTCCTGAGCGGGGACGAGGGCCTGGCCACCACCCGCGCGATCGTTCGCGAGGCACCCTCGGTGCTGGAGAGCGGCGGCCTCCTTGCTCTCGAAGTCGATACGCGACGCGCGTCGCTCGTTGCCGAAGCGCTCGCCTCGAACGGATCGTACCGGGACGTGGCCGTGCATCTCGACCTCACCGGCCGCGAACGCTTCGTGCTCGCCCGCCGCCGCTGACGGGCGATCTGTCCATTACACTTCGTTCGAACCTCAACCCGATCCTCTCTACATGCTGGACGAGAAAGCGCGCGAGCTTGGCCGGCTCATTGGACAGAGCCCCGAGTACCAGGCGGTCAAGCGGGCGAACGAAGCCTTGAACGGTGATCGCGACGCGGTTGCCT
>JBKOYV010000421.1:0-12476 GCA_046725585.1 Gemmatimonadota bacterium
TCCACCACCCGCTCCGGCCCGTCAAGAGAGGCGAGCGGAAATATCAGGTGGACGGTACGCCGACCGACTGAGTAATGCACGCAGTCGAGGCGCTGATGGAGCACCGTCCCGACTATGTTCTAAGTGGGATCAATCACGGGCAGAACATGGGCGAGGACGTCCTGTACTCGGGTACGGTCGCTGCGGCCATGGAAGGCCTGGCGCTGGGCATTCCGTCCATCGCGATCTCCTTTGCGGGTGGAGACCTTCGCGCCGATGTCTCATTGCTGGATGAGCAGGTCGAGATTCTTTCGCCGCTCCTGGCACACCTGACGTCGCTGCCGAAGTTCCCGGAGCACACGCTGCTCAACGTGAACCTGCCGCCGAGACGCGCCGGGGACATCCGCGGCGTACGCCTAACGAGGCTCGGTCGCCGCGTCTACTCGGATTCGCTGCGCCCAATGGAGGACCCATGGGGCCGGCGCATCTACTGGATCGGCGGCGGCTCCATCAACTGGGAGGCGAGCGGCGTCGGTTCGGACTTCCGTGCGGTCGACGACGGCTACGTCTCGGTCACTCCGTTACACCTCGACCTCACGCATCGCGACATGCTCGATGCGGCGGAGAGCTGGTGGCGGGACCTGTAGGCCCCGAGTTCCGCGGCGCGCGCCGCCGCCTGGTGGAGACACTGCAAGCAACCGGGATTCGCGACCTCGCGGTGCTGCGTGCGGTCGATCTCACGCCTCGCCACGCCTTCGTGCCGACCGGTGTCCGACACCGCGCGTACGAGGATTCGGCGCTGCCGATAGGCAACGGGCAGACGATATCGCAACCGTCCGTGCACGCCCGGTACCTCGAGCTGCTTCACCTCACGGGGAAGGAACGCGTGCTCGAGGTGGGGACCGGCACCGGGTACCAGACAGCCCTCCTGTCCCATCTCGCGGCTCAAGTATTCTCCATCGAGCGCGTGCCGGCCTTGTACGAACAGGCGCGTGAGATTCTACGGCAACTCGATGTGCGCAACGTCTCAATGCTGCTCGGCGATGGGACAATTGGCTGGCGCGAATACGCTCCGTACGACGCCATTCTCGTGAGTGCAGGCGCTCCCACGGTGCCAGCGCCGCTACTCGACCAGTTGGCCGAGGGTGGCACGCTTCTGATCCCGTTGGGGGGCAAGGACGAGCAGATTCTCGTGAGCTTCGAACGGCGTGATGGCGCGGTCGTGCGCCGTGACATCGCGCCGGTCCGATTCGTCCCGCTCTTGGGCACGCACGGTTGGCGGGGATGACCTGCGATCGACCGGCGGCCGCATCGCGTCCAAGCGTACTCAAGCCGGGAGCCGCCGGATGGCCGATCAGAAGATCGAAGACAGCACGTCACCCCTCGCGCGCCGTGGCGCGCGACCGTTTGCCGGGCCGACCTCGGCTCCGGTGGCGGGGCGTCCGTTCATTCGCCCGGCGACGAACCAGCGGCCGACCGCGGCGCCGTTCGTTCCGCCTGTGGTGCCCGGGAAGCAGGCGTTAGGCAGCGCGCCGCCGCCTGTTGCGACGGCGGCGACTCCCGTGGCAACGGAGTCGGTCGCGTCGGCCGATGATGACTCGACAGCGCCGCCGTCTAGACCGCTCACGAGCGAAATGGTCGCCCTGGACGCGATCGACGCGTTCGACGCGGTCTGGGGTGCATCGGAGCCATCGAGCGGTGCCGTCGAGCCGCAGGCAGTCGCTTCCCCACTCGATATTGCGTCGTTAGGCAGCGGGACCGACGGCCAGCAACTGTGGGCGGAGGATATCACGGCCGCGACCGACATCGCGGCAGGGGAGCCCGTGACGCCGTCCGCTCCGGCCCCGATCGACTCCACCGACGGCACGTCGGGCGGTACGATGCCCGCATGGCTCGAGGACGACGCGGCGGCCGACGTTGTGCCTACGCCAGCGGTGGACCTGGAGAGCGGGTCGGCTGCCAGCAACGTGCCGTCGCCACCCGCCGCAGCATGGCCAGCCACGGAGGTCGTGAGTGGGTACGTGGTCGGTGAATGGACAGACTCGCACACGATCCCGGCTTCGGATGAGATCATGGGGTTGCCGCCAGAGCCCACGACGGCAGTGCCCGTCCCGACCTCGTTAGGCAGCACGACTCCGGTGTCGGCCGACCGGGTCCGCGACGAGGTTCTCGGCGCGCCCGACCCGCAGCCGCGGTTCGAGCTCGTCGAGGGACCACAGGCGGAGGATCCGGCGTTCGCACCGGTGACCGCGCCAACCGCGGACGCGCGCGTGCCGCGAGAAACGCGAATCGCCGCAACGCTCGATCGGCTGGCGGACCGTGTGCGGAGCGGCGAGATTCCCGTCTCGTCCATCGCGCCCGACGCTACCGACGCGGCAGTCCTCGCCTCGGTCCTCGCGGCGCTCCTGGGAGGGTCGAGCAGCCGCTGAGGAAGGGTGGCGACGGTTCATCTCGAGGTCGTCGGCAGAGTTCAGGGCGTCGGATTCCGATGGTTCGTGCGCGAAACGGCGCGCCGAGCCGGACTCGCTGGGTGGGTCCGGAACCACGACGATGGCCGAGTCGAGATCGCTGCGTCGGGATCGCAGGCCGCGATCAATGAGCTCACGACCGTCGCGCGCACGGGACCGCCCGGGGCGCGCGTGGAACGCGTCATTGAGCTGCCCACCGATGGGTTGGACGATCTCCCACGACCTTTCACCGTCGTGAGGTAGCGTTGACGTCCGGCATAAGCCCATCGACTCGAATTGTCGACGACCTGCGTCGCGCCGTACGTGACGTCCCCGATTTCCCAAAGCCGGGTATCGTCTTCAAGGACATCACGCCGCTGCTCGCGAACGGTGTCTTGTTTCCGAAGGCGTGCGACCACATGGCAGCGCCGTTCAGGGATGCTGGCGTGACGCTCGTCGCCGCAATCGAGAGCCGCGGGTTTCTTCTCGGAGGCCCTATTGCACAGGCGCTTGGCGCCGGGATCATCCCGATTCGAAAGGTAGGGAAGCTTCCGTACACGACACGACGCGTCACGTACGCGCTGGAATACGGCACCGACGCATTGGAAGTTCACGTGGACGCCTGCGCGAAAGGCGCGCACGTGCTGATCGTCGACGATGTCTTGGCAACAGGGGGGACGGCGTCCGCGGCCTGCGAGTTGATCGAGTCTGTTGGGGGTCGAGTCGTCGGATGCAGCTTTCTGATCACGCTGGGGTTCCTGAATGGGGCGAGTCGTCTCGCGGGGCGAAGACTCGAGTCGGTGCTGACTTACTGACGGTAGGTCAGTGGCCGCTGTCGAAATGCAGAGCTCGGTATCGCTACTGCCGGCTTTCGTAGAGCCCGATGCCCAAATAGGTTTGTTGGTCTGGCCACGACGTCGGGCACAGCCGTCTACGACGCGGTCCGGCGGCCGCTAGGCGCGCCCCTGTAGCTCAGATGGATAGAGCAGCGGTTTCCTAAACCGTTGGCCGCGTGTTCGAGTCACGCCAGGGGCACTGGACGCGTCTCGGTGGCTGGCGCGCGAGACGCAAGGCGCATTTCACCATATCTCAAGAGCAATGACGAAGACGGGAGCAGCAACGACGCGGCCGGCGTTCGACGATCACGCCGACTCGGTAGCGGATTGGGCGAAAGCGAACGCGAAGCCGCTTGGTATCGCGGTGGGGGTTGTGGCACTTGCCGCTGTCGTGTGGTTCGTCGGGAACCAGTGGCGAAATCAGCGGGCGGATGCGGCTGATGCGGCGCTGAATCGCGCTCGCCAGAGCTATGCACAGGGCAACCTTCCGCTGGCGCAGACGGACCTCCGACGCGTGATCGCACGCTTCGGCGGGAGCTCCGCTGGCAGCCAGGCGACCATGCTTCTGGCCCAGGCGTACTATGAGCAGGGGAAGGCCGACAGCGGGCTCCGCGTGCTGAACGAAGGCAAGCCGTCGAGCCTGGACCGGGCGTCCTTCGAGGCGCTGAAAGGCGCGGGATACGAGCAGCAGAAGAAGTACGCCGAGGCAGCGGAGCGGTATCGGGCGGCGGCGGGGCTCACCGAAGCCAAGATCGCGAAGGACCGCTATATGGCCGACGCGGCCCGGACGCTGACGGCCGCTGGGAACAAGGCTGAGGCCGAAAAGATCTGGACGGCGCTGTCGAAGGACAATACGTCGGCATTTGTCGCGGAGGCTCGCGTTCGACTCGGCGAGCTGACGGCGGTTCCGGCCGCGAAGTAGACTGCGAGATCTCATGTGCGATGGGCGGGCCCGCTCGGGCCCGCCCGTTTCTTCGCTCTCAGAAGTATTACCTATAATAGATATTATGTAAACTAGAATCGTGGAAAACTGTGGGAAAGCTCGTCTCAGTCCGGCAGCTCTCCGCGGAAAACGATCCGTCCTTCCCCACCAAGCGAAGGCGTCGTGACGCCGCCATCGGTCTCGCGGAAGCGCACTGTGAGCGGCAAACCGGACCGAGTTCGCAAGGCCGTCGAGCTCCCGCTCTCGCCCCAGGCCGCGAGGAGCGCGCCCGTCGCCACGGCGCCAGTACCACACGCGAGCGTTTCGGCTTCCACGCCGCGCTCATATGTCCGGACGGCCCAACCGTCGCCGTCGCGCGCGACGAAATTCACGTTCGCGCCTGCCGCAAGCGCGGGATCGTACCGAATCGGCCTGCCGCGCCCTTCGACGTCCACGGTTTCGATATCGCCGCACAGAACGACGACGTGCGGAACGCCAACCATCGCGAACCCCATGCGCCGGTCGCCTGGTTCGCGACGAACGCTGAATTCGGCCTGGAGCTCGGTCACCGGCTGGATGTCGACCTCCGGACCCCTGTGCGTCAGCTTGCCTCGAATCAGTCCCGCGCCGGTTCCAAACGCGAACTCCTCGCCTGGAGCGACGATCCCCAGCTCTGCGGCGAGACGCACGCTGCAAAGCGATGCGTTACCGCACAGTAGCGCCAGCGAGCCATCGCGGTTGAGGTAGCGAATTGAGAACCGCTCGCGTTCGCTCGTCGGCGGCTCAACGAAAACGATGCCGTCTGCACCGATACCGGTGCCTCGCGCGCACAGTTCGCCGACGACCTTCGGGTTCTCGAGTCGTCCGGCTGGTTCCGTTCGCGCATCCACGAAAACGAAATCGTTCCCGGACCCGGTCAGCTTGTAAAAAGGCCGCCCGTACCTGGTCATCAGACTCGCCCCGTGATGGACCACCAACGCAGCCTCCACACCATCCACACGGCTTCGCGCACGATGCGCTTGGACATCTTGCTCTCGCCCTCGGTCCGGTCGACGAAAACGATGGGGATCTCGGCGATCCGAAAGCCCTTTTTCCACGCCCTAAAGCTCATCTCGATCTGAAACGCATAACCATTTGATTTCACGGCGCTTAGATCGATCGCTTCAAGCACTTTCCTTCGGAAGCACTTGAACCCTCCCGTCGAATCGAACAGCTGCAACCCGGTGACGGCACGGGCATAAATGTTCGCGCTATAGCTCAGAAGCAACCGCGACATCGGCCAGTTTACAACCGTAACGCGACCGTTCCGGTAGCGGGAGCCTAGCACCAGATCCGCATCCTCGATCCTCCGGAGAAACTCCGGGACGTGATCCGGATTGTGGGAGAAGTCGGCGTCCATCTCGAACACGTACTCGTAGTCGCGGCTCAGCGCCCACCGGAACCCGTCGAGGTATGCTGTCCCCAGCCCCAACTTCCCCGCCCGATGGAGCGCGAAAACGCGCGAGTTGGACGCCGCGATCTCGTCTACGATGGCACCCGTTCCGTCAGGCGACGCATCGTCGACAATGAGCATGTCGATGCGCGGATCCTTTGCGAGCACGCTCTCGATGAGCAGCCCGATGTTCTCGCGTTCGTTGTACGTGGGGACAATGACCAGTGCGCGCTCAGACACGCGATCGCCGCTCCATGAAGGCGCCGGCGAACCACCACGCGGCGGAAAGCGCAAGCGCGACCAGTGTTATCGCCTTGCCCGTGTGGTAGGGTGCGCTGTCGAACGTGAGCTGAACCGTGCGAGCCCCGGGTGGCAGTGCGACGCCGATCAGTGTGTAGTCCGCTCGGCCCAGCGTCGCTTCCCGACCGTCCACGGTCGCCTTCCAGCCCGGGTAGTAGTTCTCCGATACCACGAGCGCCGATCCCTCGGGCGCTGGCGTATTCAGCGTAAGCGTTACGCTGCCTGGCTCGTAGCGCGTCGTCGTGACCGTCGTTGCGAGCGGCTCCGGCAACACGGACACCTCACGCGCTTTCACGCCTGACGCGGGGTCGAATAGCGCAGCCCGGCGTACATCGAAGCGCGGGTCGAGCACGGTCGCCAGGACCTGATCGTCTGTCGCCTTCACGATGACGGGTGCCAGCCAGGCGAAGGGATTGTCCCCTGGCAGCCGGTAGAGATAGAGAGCCGTGCCTGCGGCGTCGCGCGAAGGGCCGACGACGCGTTGCGCGCCGGGGAGTGGGAGCGTGTCCGAATTCGTAAGAAAAAACCGCGCGTTCGTGAGCGCCCAGAGGTTGGGATTCACGATCTGCCTTCCGCCCTCCTCCATGCCTAACAAGTCGTTGTAGCGCCCGAGCTGATTGCCATGGTAGCCGAGGACGCTGCGAACGCGGTGCGTCATGAGGCCATTCGCCTGGCCGCCCGGCCGCACGAAAGGATCGCCGGGCGCGAACTCGGCCGTGAGCGGCAGCGGCAGCACCCGCGCTGGCTGCGGCTGCTGCATCAGGTAGCGAATGGTCTCATCGGCAGCGTAGAGCTTCGACGCTGGAGGCGAGAACATCCAGTACGACCGTTCAACCGTCCAAAGGTCCAACGCGGTTGCCGCGACGAGCAGAACTCCGCCGGTGGCGATTGTGAGGCGTCGCGTGGTGATCGCCCAGATCAACCCGACGGCGATGCTCACGAACGCGAATGACCGGATCGAGCCTATTGCGAGGTCGCGGCCGTTCTCCAGCACTAGGTCCGCCCGCTCGGGGGCAGCGACGCCCGCGGCGAGGTTCGTCAGGCCACCGGATGCCCCGAGGATCGCGAACAGCAAGGCGACGCCCAACCAGCCGAGCAGATAGCGGGTTCGAACTTGCCCTGCCACGACACGGTCCATTCCGCACGCCGCGAACACTGCCACGCTGAACGAAACGATGTACAGCATGGTGCTGGGGGCGCGAAAGAATTTCGTGCCGGGCACGATGGCGTACACGATGTGATAGAACGGCGTGTAGCCGCCCATCGCCCAGAGCAGCGATACGATCAGAGTGCCTAACCAGAACCACGCGAACCGCCGTCCGCCGCGCGTGGCCGACCAACCGAACCCCAGGCCGGCGAGCACCAGCACGACGGCGCCGATGTACTCGCTGTGGAAGTGAATGCCATTTCGGCCCCAGTACTTGTCCAGCATCCCGGTGAACTGAGGCAAATACGTGTTGAGAAGCTCTTCGGGCGGCAACGAATATGAGACGGCGTGTTCCCAGCCTTTTCCGCCCGCGCGTGGTGAGAAGGGCACGTACTGCCGCACTGGTAGATACTGAATCGCCCCCATCGCACCGCCAAGCACCACGGATCCGGCGGCCAGCGCGAGTCGTCGAACCGCGAGGGCCCGATCGAGCTTCACGCCACCGACGTCGGAGAGTGCCACGTAGAGTGCGAACGCTCCCGACACGAGCAAGAGATACTGCAAGAGCTGAGGATGGGGGCTCAGGACCGCGAGCCCGATGACGATCGCGAGCGCCCCCCAGGCCCAGCGTCGACCATCATGGACGCCGCGCAGCACGAGATAGAGCGTGATGGGTAGAAGCGCGCTGATATACAACTTCCCGTCATGGCCCGGGGACACCAGGCCTGCGACGTTCCCTCCAATCATGTAGGCGAGGCCACCGAGGAGCGCGCCGAAGAACCCGAGGCCGCACGCACGAAGGAAGACGTACGAAAACAGTCCCGCGAGAAAAACGTGGAGGATGAACGACCACGTCATTGCGACGTCGGTTGGCAACAGCAGTCGCAGGAGAAACGTCGGGTAGAAGATGTCGCCGTGCATCGCGGCGACGTACGGCATCCCCCCATAGAGGTAGGGGTTCCACAGCGGAAACCCGCCGTGGGTCCTCATGTACTGCGCGGCGTACTCTCGGAACGCGTATCCGGCGATGTACTGATCACTGTGCGGATTGACGAGGAATCCACCCGACAGCGCGGGATATCCCAGCGACAACACGGCGATCGCGTACACGAGTGACACCCACCCGAGCGCGAAGCGCGGCGCCCATTGGTCAGGCGCCGCGTCAGGCGATTTCACAGCAGGCTGGTCGATCTTCCTCATCATCCTTCGTCTGCACGTTGATCTCGAGCGTTCTGCGCGGCACGGCCACGAAGCAGCAACAAGCCGGGCAGGATCTCGAGTACGGTGAGCCAGAGTCGGCTGGTGATTGCGATGACCGCGGCATCCGGAGCGGATGCCAGGTCGAATCGCGGCATCGCGAGCACGAGAACCGCTTCGCGAACGCCCACGCCTCCGGGCGCGAACAACGCCAGATATCCGGCCAGGTAGGAGCCAGTGTAAACTGCGATGTACGAGGAGGCATTGCCAGTCGCGCGCGGGGTCACACCGTGCGCGAACAGCGCGAAGGCGATGCCGTAGAGCACCCAGCTTACTAGCGTGGAGGCGGCGGCGACCCAGACTGCGCTGGCCGGAACCCGCGGGATAGCCAGCGGACGTCCGGTGACCCGACTCGCGAGGGCCGCGAGCTTCGGGACCGTGACGGGAGCAAGAAGCAGAACGACGCCTCCCGCGACCGCGACGCCGACAATCATCAGTTCCGCGGACCTTTCCCCGCTTCCGGTCGTTTGAGCACCGATCACCGCGCCGACTCGTCCCGCCGCCGTGATCGCGATGACGGCAAATCCGGCAAGCACACTGACCAGATTCACAAGAAGACTCGAGCCGATCGCCGCCGCGGGTGAAATGCCGCTCCTCTGCGCCAGCGCGCCCATCGCGGCGATCTGCCAGACCTTCCCGGGAACGTATTTACCGAGGTTCGAGACGAACCAGATGCGGGCGGCGCTAGCGAATGGAATTCGCTCAGACCACACACGCAACGTCGCCCGCCAGGCCTCGATCAGGATGAGGTATGTGGCGAGCACGAGTGCTCCGGAACCGAGCACTCGCAGCCAATCCAGTCTCAGCTCTTGCAGTGCCGGGGCGACGTCTCGCCATTGCTTCGCAACCTCGCGCGCCGCGAAGCCGATGACGACCGCGGCAACGATCCATTGCGCGACGAGTGCGAGCCTACTTTTCCGGCGAGCCAACGACGGAGCGATAGATACCGGCGTAGCGGCGCGCGGCCGATTCCGGGGCAAAGCCAGCGAGTGCGACCATGCGCCCGGCCCGCCCTAACTCGGCGCCGCGCTCCGGGTGATCGAGCAACCCATCGAGCGCCGCTGCCAAGGCGTTAACATCGCCCGGCGGAACGAGGAGCCCGGTGCGATCGTGCTGCACGGTGTCGGTGAGACCGCCGGACTCGTAGGCCACGACCGGTGTCTCGCAGAGCTGAGCCTCGACCGCGACGAGGCCCAGCCCTTCGTCAGTGGACGGAACGACCAGCGCCGCGGCGCGTCGGTACAGGTCGACCAGCTTCGGCTGCGCAAGGGACCCGAGCCACCTCACGCGGTCGCCCAGGCCGAGCTCACCCGCGCGACTCCGCAGGGTCGCTGCCAGCGGGCCATCGCCGACCACGTCCAGCGACGGTGCACTGCGCATGAGTGCGAGGGCCTCGATAAGGCCTTCGATTCCCTTCTGCGTGGTGAGCCGGCCCACGAACAACAATCGGTTCGTGTCGCGCTCGCCGCCTGGTGAAAACAGGTCGGTGGCGACCGGCATCGGCGCCACGGATGCCCGAACTCCCGAGACAATGGTCTCGGTTTCCCGGGCCAGCCACCGAGACACCGTCGTCACCGCTCGCGATTGCTGGAGGACGTGACGGAACAACGGTCGTGCCATCGCCGTGCCGCGTGCGAGCCTAACGTCGGTCCCGTGCAACGTGGTGACGAGTGGGACGCCCGACAGTCCGCTCAACCACGTCCCGACGAGGCCACCGGGGAACCACCAGTGCGCGTGCACGACGTCCGGTTCGAAGGCGCGGCGAGCGCGCACGGCGCTGCCGAACTCGGAACCGAGAAACCCGAGCAGCGCAAGCCTGGCGCCCCACGAGTCCCGCACCTGCGTGTGCATGTTGCCCGCGTACGCGAGCTTCTCGTACCGGCGAGGCGCGTACCGGAAGCGCTCGACCGGGATGCCGTCGAATCGGTCCGTTGGCGGAAGATCGTCGCCCGAGGGGGCGACGACGTGGACGTCGACGCCGTGATCCCGGAGCGCGACGGCGAGCCTGAGGACGAACGATCCTGCTGCGTCGCCCGGTTCTCGCGGGAACGAGTGAGTGAGGAAGAGCGCGCGCATGGCGGAGCTCAGTCGTTAGGCTCCGCGGCCTGTTCTTCGACGCGCCGCCGAAGCTCGCGGAGCTCGGACCGCTGTACCGCCACCTGTTCGCCGATCAACCCTGTCGCGAAGAACACGCTCCCGACGATCACGCACGTCTGAATGATCGTCCACACCGCGCGAGTCCCGACGCCGAAGAGGAGCAGCCTGGCGACGGCGAACAGCCCGGCGAGCACGCCGATCGCGAACAGCCCGAGACCGAGCATGCCGAACAACAGCAGCGGCTTGGGCCCGAATCGCAGCTCGAACCACACCGAAAGCATGTCGAGCACGCCCACGGGGATACGGCCGATCCCGAACTTCGATTTCCCGGAGAGGCGCGGGTACAGCGGGACAGGAATCTCGCTGACGGAAAAACCGTTCGCGGCGGCGATGACGATCATGTACCGGTGCCAGTCGGGCCGTATGGGCAGCGACTCCATGATCTCACGACGATACGCCTTCACGGAGTTGAGATCTTTCACGGGGACATGAAAGAGCGCTCGACTGAGCCCGTTGTAGATGCGCGAAACGAACTTCTTCTCGTACTTCCCCTGCTTGAATCCGGTGACCATGTCGGACTCGCCCGCGAGGATGGGCGCGACGAGTCGCGGGATGTCCTCGGGTTTGAACTGCAGGTCGGCGGGATAGAACACGAGCACCTCGCCGCGCGCCCGGAGATAGCCGGTGCGAAGCGCGTCGGCTATGCCGCGCCTAACGCGGTGGCGTGCCAGCCTGAGGAAGGAGTACTGTGTCGCGAGCGCCTGCAGCACCGCCCACGTGTCGTCCTCGGACCCATCGTCGATGGCGATGACCTCGTACGTGACATCCGAGGAGGCGAACGCCTCGGCGGCCTGCCGCATGAATTCGCGCAGGTTTCCGGATTCGTCCTTCGCCGGAACGAGAACGGAAACCTGAACCTCTCGGGAATCGGGAATCGGGAATCGGGAATCGGCGGGGCTCATTTCCGTTCCCAGTGCCGTGTTCCCGGTTCCCACGGTGATCGAGGCGGACATTGCGTGGCGCGTCCCTGTCAGACGCGCTTCCGCATTCGGGCCGACAGCACCCCCAACTGGTCGCGGTACTTGGCGACCGTGCGTCGTGCGATCTGAACCCCGCTCTCCTTGAGAATGTTCACGATCGCCTGATCGGTCAGTGGATGCTTGGGATCCTCGTTTTCCACGAGCTTCTGAATCTGGTCCTTGATCCCGCGCGCCGACACGTCCTCTCCACCGGTCGTCGACAGTCCCGACGAGAAGAAGAACTTGAGCGGCAGCACACCGCGCGGTGTCTGGACGAATTTTTCGTTCGTCACGCGACTCACCGTCGATTCGTGCATGCTGATGACTTCGGCCACCTCACGCAGCGTGAGTGGCTTCAGGTACTGCACGCCTTTCTCGAAGAAATCGCGCTGCCGCTCGACGATGTAGTTCATGACCTTGAGCATCGTCTGGCGACGCTGCTCAATGGCCTGAATCATCCAGTTCGCCGAGTTCAGCTTGTTGGAGATGAACTCCTTGTTCTCTCCCTCGAATTTCTTCTTGTCGCGCGCGATCTCCTGATAGGCGCGGCTCAACTTGAGCCGCGGCAGGTTCGCGTCGTTCAGGAAGACATGGTACTTCCCATCGATCTTCTCGACGACGAGGTCCGGAATGATGTAGTTGTCGCTCGCGTCGCTGTAGACGAGCCCCGGCTTCGGGTCGAGCTTCGCGATCTCGTCGGCGGCCTTCTGTACGTCCGACGGACTGATCCCGAACCGCTTCGAGATTTCGCTCCATCGATGGTTGATCAGCTCGTCGAAGCAGTCGCGAACGAGTCGATACGGAACCGACTGTTCGAGCCCCGCGTCCTTGAGCTGCAGCATGAGACACTCGCGAAGATCGCGGGCGCCCACGCCGGCGGGATCGAGCGCCTGGACGGTCTCGAGCATCCGCGTGACCTCGTCCTCCGTGTAGACGGGAACCTCGTCCAGGTCACGATCGGCCGACTCGGCGGCCTTGAGGACGACGTCATTGATCGATTGCCGGATATCCTCGACGGGACAGGCGAGGTACCCATCTTC
>JBKOYV010000457.1:0-10997 GCA_046725585.1 Gemmatimonadota bacterium
AGACCCGGCTCCTTCGAGGGCGTGGCGTGCTGCGCACCGACGTGCCGGGTGGTGAGAGGGTGGTCGTCGTGGACGCCGAGTTCGCGCGCCGCGCGTGGGGCGACGCCGATCCGATCGGACGCGAGATCCTGTTCGACGGCCCGCCCAATCACGCGCCGCCTCGCGCGAAGGTCGTCGGCGTGGTCGAGTCGATTCACATGGACCAGCTCGACGCGGAGCTGCGCCCGACGATCTACGTTCCGTTCACTCAGGCGATCGAGGGTCACTATCTCGATTGGGGGATGGATGTCGTGGTGCGGGGCGCGACGACCGGGCTCGAGCCCGAGATCCGGCGCGTCGTGCGCGGCGTCTTCCCTGACGCCGTCGTATTCCAGATCGCGTCGATGGAGGATGTCGTGCGCCTGTCGACGGCGAACCGGCGCTTCCAGCTGCTCGTGTTGGCCTTCTTCGGCGCGCTCGCGCTCGTGCTCTCAACGATCGGCGTGGGTGGAACGCTGCTCCTCTCGGTGCGCGAGCGACGCCGCGAGCTGGCCGTTCACATGGCGTTAGGCGCCCGTCCGAGCCAGCTCTGGTGGCGCGTGCAGCGCGATGGCGTCGTGTTGGCCGGCGCTGGTGCGCTCATCGGGATCGCCGGCGCCGTCGCTGGGGCTGGAGTGTTCTCCAGCCTGGTGTACGGCGTGTCCGTTCGCGACCCGCTGTCGTTGGCGGCGGGGCCGGTGCTTGTCCTGGTCGCCGCGTTCCTGGCGGCCGCAATTCCGGCGACGCGGGCCGTGCGAGTGAGCCCGATCGCCGTGCTTCGCGAGTCGTAACCTTTGGCTTCATCAAAGGGGTTCGGGAACTGATGACCGAGTACCTATGACCCATCACCAAGGACCCATGACTGGCCATGCCATCACGAGGAGTCTGGGCGAGTCGTCAGTCGTAGGTGGTAGGTCATTCGTTTTCAGTCATCAGTTTCCCGGAATCCCGTCATGAGCCTTTCTTGTCACAGAGGTCACGGGGCCTGCTTGAAAAACAGAGCGCGGGGCCAGACCTTGAATTCTCCGCGACCTCTCTCCCATCCGTGGTAAGAAAAACCAGCGTACCGCCGCCCAGCCCTAACGCGGGCCAGCAGAACGACGCCGAACACGCGCGGTTCACCGCCGCGCTCGACGCGCTCGTGGAGCAGATCCGCGAGGACCGAGCGATCCTCGCCGCGATCCTCTGTGGCAGCCTCTCACACGACATGGTCTGGTCGAAATCGGACATCGACCTCGTGCTTGTGACGATCGACGACAGGAAGGTGGACTCGGACAGCCTGTCGCTCTACGCGGACGGGGTGAACGTCCACGCCGTGCTCCTTCCTCGCGGCGAGTTCCGCAAAGCAGTCGAAGGGTCGACTCGCAACTCGTTCATGCACTCCTTCCTCGCGAAAGGCCGCCTGCTCTACACGCATGACGAGACCATCGCGATGATGTTCGAGTCGCTACGCGAGATGGGCGAGCGCGATCGCGACATTGCGCTCTTCCGCGCGGCGATGGGGGTGCTGCCATCGCTCTACAAGGCGCACAAGTTCATGCGCACGCGCGGCGACCTGAACTACACGGCGCTCTGGCTCCTTTACACCGCAACATCGCTGGCACAGATCGAAGTGATCAGCGCAGGCCTGCTCGCTGACCGCGAGGTGATTCCGCAGGCGATCAAGCTCAACCCGACGCTGTTCGCCACGGTCTACACCGACCTCCTGAACGAGCAGAAAACGCCCGAGCGAGTGCAGTTCGCGCTCGATACGATCGACCGCTACATCGCGAAGCACGCCACCGCGCTCTTCGCTCCGCTCCTCGAGCACCTGCGTGATGTCGGCGAAGCGCGGTCGTGCACCGAGATCGAGGCGCACTTCAAGAAGACGTATGACATCGATTACGTGACGACGGCATGCGAGTACCTGGCCGACCAGGGGATGATTGGCAAGGCGTCCATTGCGACGCGCCTGACGAAGCGCAGCCACACCGACGTGCAGGAGCTGGCGTTCTTCACGCTCGATCCGTAGGCTCGGCCCGCCCGCCAAGGACCGAAGCAAGGCGACCCCGGTACGACGCAGCCACCTGAACGACGGTACCGCTCACCATCGTCGCCCGCGCACCGCCATTCTCGAGCGGCTCCAGCTCGCGCACGAGGTCGCGCCTGACGATCGCCGACCGGTGAACACGAACGAAACATGCGGGATCGAGCTGACGTTCGATGTCCGCGATCCTGGAGCGCAGCAGGTACTGCTTTCTGGCGGTGTGGAGGCAGACGTAGTTGCGATCGGCTTCTACCCACTCCACGTCCGCCACCGGCACGAACACGACACGACGACCGACCGTGACGGCGAAGCGCTCGGGGTAGGCAGTGGTTTCCATCTCGCGCGGCGGCGCGGCGATGTCGTCCGGCCGCCCGCCCTTCAAGACGCGTGTGAGCGCCTTGACCTCGGCGACGAGCGCATCGCTCGTCCGCGCCGTGATCGCCCGGCGTGCTCGCTCGAGCGATCGGGCGAGGCGCGCCGCGTTGTACGGCTTGAGCAGATAGTCCACGGCGTTCTCGTCGAACGCTCGAACAGCATGATCGGCGAACGCCGTGATGAAAACGACGAACGGAGGCGGCTCGAGCGACCGGAGGCCTTCCAGCACGGCAAAGCCGTCGGCGCCGGGAAGGCGAATGTCGAGCAGCAGGACATCCGGTCGTTCGTACAACGCGGTTCGAACGCCGTCCGGGGCATCCACGCACTCGCCGACAATTTCGACGTCGGGGTGGTCGGCGAGCATGAGGCGAAGCCGGTCGCGCGCGAGTGGCTCATCCTCCACAATGAGCGTGCGAAGCGTCATCGCAGTCCTCCGGCTTGGACCTCACCTGTACCCGCACCAGCGAGGGACCCTGGCTCGTCCGGTTGCGGCGCGACGTGCTCACGCGCTCGATCCGACGATGCCAGCCTCTCGTCCCCGAGTCGAAACGGAAGGCGAACGGTGGCAATTGTTCCCCCGCCGGCCGCTGGCTCGACGGTGAGCATGCTCTCGTCGGGATACAGCAGAGCGAGCCGTTCACGGGTGTTGGCGAGCCCAATGCGTTCCTGTACGGGGCCGGCGTGGTGAATCCCGACACCATTGTCACGCACCTCGAGCACGAGCTCGCCGCCGTCGCGCCGCGCGATGATGTCGAGCGTGCCTGGACCAGGCTTGGGTTCGATGCCATGGCCTAACGCGTTTTCGGCGAGCGGCTGGAGGACCATCGGGGGCACGAGCGCACCGAGCGCCTCCGGTGCAATGGCTCGCCTGACGGTGAGCCGAGCACCGAAGCGCATCTGCTGCAAGGCGAGGTAGTGCTCGAGATGGATCATCTCGGCAGCGAGCGATTGCTCGTGTCGATCCCCGACGTCGAGCGTCGCGCGCAGCAGGTCCGCCAGCTGCACGATCATGTCTTCCGCCAGCTTTGGCTGAACACGAACGAGGAGTGCGATGCCGTTGAGCGCGTTGAAGAGGAAGTGCGGGCGCATGTCGGTGGCCAGCGCATGCAGACGCGCATCGCGAAGTGCCGCTTCGGATGCAGCCGCCGCCCGGTCGCGCTCCCGCCGTCGGATGACGATTCGCAGGATCGCGTAGACGATCACCGGCGCCGAAACCGCGTCGATCGCATCCGCGAGGTTCGCGCGGAATCCCACGAGCGCCGTGGCGCGAAGCAGTGATGGATCCTCGACGACGAACGGGCCGACAGTATGCACTGCCGTCCAGTTGATGACGGCCAGCGCCACCGCCGCGCCGAGGAGTGCCGACACGCGAAGTCCCAGGCTCCGGAAGCGCTCGCCCGCACGGAAGGGCGTGGCGTCGAACACTCTGAGGAGCGGGCGCAGAAGCACCAGCCACGCTGCCGCGTCGATCAGCTGTCCCAGCAGCATGTCGTGCCGGGTGACCTGCACACCCCGCGTGCGCATGGCCAGGTCGATTGCCGGGCCCACCGAAACCACAGCGACGGCGATCCAGATCGCGGCGATCACGACCCAATCGGACCATCGCATCGACGGCACGACGCGCACGAACGGAACGATTCCGCCTCGCGCCATTCGCCGAGCGAGGGCAGCGAGGCGCGAAGCGGCCCGACGTGGGAGAGTGGGCAGCGCGCTCACCTGGCCGCCGGCCTGGTTCATCGATCCAACGAGCCGAGGAACAGCCTCATTTCCCGCTCTACACGATCCGCGTTCGAGATGAACACGTAGTGCGAGGCACCGACAAGCTCCACCACTCGTGCGTTAGGCAGCGCGTTCCGCAATCGCCGCCGCTCGGCCGCTTCCCATTCCTGTTCAGCACGCATCGCGCGGGACGCCTGCAGTTCGGCCTTTCCACGCCCTACGCCGAGCGTACGTATCCAAGGATAGTCCCGCTCCACACCGCGCTCAACGGCGTAGATGCTGAGTACGGGCGCGTGGACCTGAGCATACGCCAGGCCTGTTTCGCCGTGCATGATGGCGAGGTTGGTAGCCGGCCCGGCCACGTCGCGCAGGTAACGGCCGGCCGAGTCGAACTGACGCGTTGCGAGAACCTCGCTCGGCGGCCACGTGACGCCGTAGATGCGCGCGAGGTAAGACCGATACGCCTCGGGCGATGACTGGTCCGCGCGACTTGGCTTCGGCGGGGCGGGCGGAAGGCTACCGGTCGCCGCCATCGCCATCAGGCGCTTCATCGTGGACGACCGATCGTACGCCGCCTCGAGGTAGGCCAGCCCCGCAACGCGTCGCGGGTAGCGAGCGGCAACGTCGGTGAGCTCATCTCCGGCAACCGAGTGGCCAACGAGGATCGCGCGTTCGATCGCGAGCGAGTCGAGCACGGCGATGACGTCATCACCAAGCCGCCGCGTATCGTATCCCTCCCGCGGTTTCGACGACTCGCCATAGCCCCGCCGAGTGAGGCCCAAGACGTGGTATTCGTCCGCGAACCTCGGCGCGAACTCGTCGAACACGTGAGCCGAGTTACCAAGACCGGCTAGAAAGACAAGGGCTGGGCCCCGCCCGCCGTAGTCGATGACGTGAACGTCGGCGTCGCCGACGCGCACACGACGGTTGGCGTGGCCGTTCGAGTCCACCCAGTGCACGGCTTGTGACGTGGACGGCTCGCTCGGTCTGCCCTGCCCGTGAACGCATCCGGCCTGCAGCATGACAAGGGCGGCGACAACCGCATGCCTAACGTTGGTTATGGATGATAATGACACGGCGACTCCCTTCTATATGGAAACGCGAGCCGCTCGCGCGCTGACCCGGCGCTCGCTGTAGGTCAACGATCGAGAACCGCGAGTCGCCAGGACAGCCGGGATGGTACGAAACTCGGCTTCCATGGGACGAAGCCGGGTCGGGCGCCGGTCACGATCGGTTTCGCGTGCCATCCCTCGCCCATGGGCATTCGCACCGCGCGCGCCGAGTTACGAAGCGTGCCGACTACTCGCGATGGGGAACGACGCCTTGTTTGCGGCTCGTGCAGGGCGACCTGCCGCTCGAGCGCCTAACCGGCGCCGGCGATCACCTCAGATACTCCGAGAACCCACAATGACCACCTTCCATTCCGACTCCGATTCGTCCGGCCGACTGGCCAACAACTCGCGGACGATGGTTCGCGGCGCCACGCTACTCGCCTCGCTCGTCGTCGCGGCAGCGTGTCGAGACACGGCCGCGCCCGTCCTGCGACAGTCACTCTCGACCAGGGTCGCGGCGAGCACGCAGCCGCGCATCGATTCACTCCTTGCAGACGCCCTGCGTCGTCACGGACTTCCAGGGATGGTTGCCGCCGTCATTCGCGACGGCGGGATCGTCGCCCAGGGCGCCGCGGGCATCCGTCGCGTCGGCTTCCCCGGAGAGATCACGGTTGTCGACCCCTTCCACCTGGGGTCGAACGTGAAAGCGATGACGTCCACAATGATCGCGACGCTCGTGGACGAGGGAAGACTGCAGTGGACGAGCACGCCCGCGTCCGTCTTTCCGGAGCTCGCCGCGTCAATGAACCCCGAGCTGGCCAACGCGACACTCGAGCGGATCCTGCAGCACCGTTCCGGCTTGCCGGGGTTCACCGATGAAACGGAGTTTGCCGGCCTCCCTCAGCTCGGAGGAACGGTGATCGAGCAGCGACGTGCATTCGCAGCGTTCGTGCTTCAACGTCCACCCACGGTCTCTCCCGGAGAATACCATCTACTCGAACGCGGGCTACATCGTTGCCGCAGCAATGGCGGAGCGGATAACCGGACAGTCCTGGGAGGAGCTGATGAGTGCGCGCGTGTTCGGTCCGCTAGGAATGCGCGTGTCGAGTGGTTGGCCGGCAGCGATCGATCCGGCGCAGCCCTGGGGCCACTTTCCGTTCGACGGCGCCTATATGCCGCTCGACCCCACGGGCGAGTTCCAGCTTCCTCAGCTCATCGGGCCGGCGGGCGACATCACGATGAGCCTGCAGGATTACGCGAAGTTCGTCACGCTGAACCTGCGTGCACTGCGCGGACATCCGCAGCTCGTGTCCGCCGCGGGTTTCTCCAGGCTGTTCACGCCTAACGGCAATTACGCGCTCGGCTGGCTCGTGGGCGGGACGGCGGACGCGCCCTTCTTTGCCCACGAGGGGAGCACCGGCGTCTTCCACGCGCTCGTGCTGATCAATCCGACGCGAAACGTGGCGGTCGCCGTCCTCGTGAACGCGGGAGGACAGGCGGCGTCACAGGCCGCGGTGGAGGTCGCGTTCACGCTCAGCGGCGGCGCCTAGCGACGGCCGTTACGGGTGGCTGTACCAACATTCCATCGGCAATGACGTGGCAGGGAGCCGCCTGGCCGCATCGACTACCGGCGAATTGCGTGATACACTCGATCGTCGCCACGCACTGAATCGACGGGAGCCGAACGTGAGACGCTTGTTGTTGGCCAGCGCCCTTGTCACATCGATCGCCTGCAATCGAGGCGGGCGGTCGCCCGCAAGCGCGCAGGCGGGCGTCGACCCGCGACCGCCCAACGGCCGCAACCAGACGCCCGCCTTCCCCGGCCAGACGGACGCCCCGGAGCACAAGTCGAACGTCGCGTTCGACGTCGTCACCGTGGCGAAAGGGCTCGGGAACCCCTGGGCGCTGGTCTTCCTGCCTAACGGCAAGATGCTCGTCACCGAGAGGCCGGGGCGACTGCGTATCCTGTCGGCCGACGGGACGCTGTCGGATCCGGTGAGCGGCGTGCCGCCGGTCGACGCACGCGGCCAGGGAGGCCTCCTCGACGTCGCGCTCGATCCGGCCTTCGCTTCGAATGGGCTCGTCTATTGGAGCTACGCCGAGCCGGGCGATGGCGCCAACAATACCGCGGTCGCCCGCGGAAAGCTCATCGACGGCTCGCCACCTCGACTCGAGAACGTTCAGGTCATCTACCATCAAGCTCCGTCGCTCGACTCGCGGCAGCACTTCGGCAGCCGACTCGTGTTCGCGCGCGATGGCAAGTTGTTCGTCACGCAGGGTGATCGATCGATAACGCTCGGCCGCATGCAGGCGCAGAGCATGGGCAGCCTCCTCGGCAAGATCGTTCGACTCAACCCCGACGGGTCCGTCCCGGCGGACAATCCCTTCGTGGGCCGCGATGGCGTGCGCCCCGAGATCTGGTCTATCGGGCATCGCAACGTTCAGGCGGCGGCGCTCCACCCCGTCACCGGCGAGCTCTGGGAAGTCGAGCACGGCACGCGCGGCGGCGACGAGCTCAACGTCGTCCGCAAGGGCAAGGACTATGGATGGCCTACGATCGCATACGGCGTCGAGTACTCCGGTGGTCCCATCACCGAAGGCATCACGCAGCAAGCGGGCATGGAGCAGCCACTCTACTACTGGGATCCGGTCATCGCGCCGAGCGGGATGGCCTTCTACACGGCGGAGCTGTTCCCGGCGTGGAAAGGCAATCTCTTCATCGGCGGTCACGGCACGGAGGATCTCGTTAGGCTCGAGCTCGACGGAGAGAAGGTCGTCGGTGAGGAACGACTGCTGAAGGACGTGGACGATCCCATTCGCGATGTGCGGCAGGGACCGGATGGAGCGCTGTACGTTGTGACGGATGACAAGTCCAACGGCCGTGTGCTGAAGCTGATCCCGAAACACGCCGGCCGGTGAGCCCCGCGTGCCGGCTCGACCCGAATCGGCAGACTCGTCTTCCAGGCGCCGGTTCGCTGCGCGATGTCGAGTCGCATGAGCCCGGGCACCGTCGGCTTGTACTCGAAGTCCATCGTCTCGCCCGGGCCGGCCATGAACGCCGCCGGCCGAATCGTCTGCAGATGCGCCGGCAGCTCGTTGCCATCCTTCGCCAGCGCACGCCAGTGCACGACACTGTCATCTCGCACGAGCGCGAAGTTGATGTTCCAGGTAGTCACGATGTGGATCAGCCGAAGCCGGTAGGACTCGCCGGCCGTTAGGCGCAGCGTGTCCGGTTCGAGATGTCCATTGATGCGAGCACCAAGGCTGCCGCCGGGCCCGTTCCCTCCGAGGATGATGAGTCGCTCACGCTCCGGGTGGTATCCGGAGGAGTCGACCACGATCAGCCCGCCATAGAGCCCCAGCCCGATCTGGAACTGCTCGTTCGAGTGCGCGTGATAGATGAACGTCCCCGCACGGTGCGGGGTGAACTCCGCGACGAACGAGTCACGCGGGGCGATGACCGGAGCGATACGATTCCCGCTGCCACTCCACGCGGGCACGCCGTCGCTGTACGCCGGGACTTCGATACCGTGCCAATGAACGCCCGTCGCTGTACGGGTGTGGTTGACGATCGTGATCCGCACCGGCTCGTCGCGGCGCAGTACGAGCAGAGAGCTCGGATTGGGAACCGAATCCCCAGGTGGCGCGACATCGCCGTCCTGCTGGACGAACGCCATTTCGTCGAGCTCGCCCATGAGCCGGTGATACGCGGCCTTCGCGACAAGTCGAATGGACCGCGCACCTGCGACGCCGGTCGGCCGTCGAACTGTGGACGCACCGGGCCTAACGGTGACAGCGAGCACCATCCCCCGCATGCCGTGTGCATGATCGACCGTTATCGGGTCGGCAGGGTCGGGTTCCCTGGCGGCGCTCAGATAAAGCGACGTGTGAAAGGCGATGTGACAGTGCATCAGCCAGTTGCCCGGCTCCTCGGGGACCCACACCATGTCGTACGTGCCGCCTGGCTGGGGGAGCTCGGTCACGACGCGCGGCACATCCGCGGGAGCGAACGCGGTATCCGCGGCCCAACTGCCGCGATGCGTGACGTCGAAGTAGAAACCGTGCAGGTGCATCGGGTGTGGGCTGTCCGTCGGGTTCACCCATCGCCAGCGGATCGTGTCGCCCGCGGTGTAGGTGAGCCGCTCTGTACGTGGCCACGAAACCCCATTGATCGTTCGGAGCTCCGCTGAGATCCCCAAGCTGTCCGGCGGACCGGTCCACGAACCGAGCACGAAGACTCGATCGGCTGGCGGGGGAGCACCCGCTGAATCGACGATGAACGCGCCGTGCAGTTGGCTGTCGATCCCATTCCGCGTGGCGACGGGGTTGCGTGTCGTCGACCCCCAGTAGAAGTACGTGCCGGGCTCGCCCGCGACGAACGAGCGCTCGCGTGTCGCGCCGGGCGCGACCTGGATCGTGTCGTCGAGCGTGCTCGGTCTCGTGGCCAGCCCGTAGACGACGAGCGTGGAATCGCGGAGCGCGTTGTGCATCGACACGCGGATCGTCGTGCCAGCCGGGACGCGGATGAGCGGGCCGGGATTTTGCGGCTGCCTGCCTTGCTCCGCGAACACCTGCATGACGAGAGACGGCGCACCGTCGCCGTCAGGGGACCAGCGGGCGTCGAGGGCCTCGAGGCGGAGCGTCAGCACGCCGTTCCACAGTTTGCCGGCCGGTGTCCGGTTGTCGTTAGGTACTGCCCGCAGTTCGCCGGTGCGAGAGTCCCGACATCCGATCACGATCACGGAGAGGAACACCCACCAGTGGCCGGCCGTAACCGCGTGTCGTGCGCTGATCATCTGTGCGAATCTCGAAGTCGGCGAGGATCCCCATCCTGACCCACTGCTGAGGACTTAAAAACTCACGACTGAAAACTCAGAACTCTTTCAGGGCAGCCCGACATCGACCTCGCCAAGCGAGATAAAGCCAGTGGAGTCGCGGAGCTCAATCGCTGGCTCAGACATCTCGAGACGTACGGCCAGCGAATGAGTTCGATGTTTCGCGAGCATCACCGGACGTGGCTGCGGTCGGGGACGGGAGCCCTGAAAGAGTTCTGAGTAGGCAGTTCTGAGCAGTTCAGTTTTCAGTCCAAGTCCCTCACGTGCCCAGGTGGGCCTTGAGAAACCGACCCGTATGAGACGCCTTACATCTGGCGATATCCTCAGGCGTCCCTGTCACCACCACCTCCCCACCCGCGTGCCCACCCTCCGGCCCGAGATCTATCACGTGGTCAGCCGTCTTGATCACGTCGAGGTGATGCTCGATCAGGAGAACCGTGTGTCCGGCGTCAACCAGCCGGTTGAGCGATTCCAGCAGCCGCTCCACGTCCGCGAGGTGCAGGCCCGTCGTCGGCTCGTCGAGGATGTAGACGGTGTGCTTCGAGCGCTGCAGCGCGCTCATCTCGGTGGCGATCTTGATCCGCTGCGCCTCGCCGCCCGACAGCGTCGTCGCCGACTGCCCGAGCGTCAGGTACCCGAGCCCGAGATCCGCCAGAACCTGGATCTTTCGCTGGATCGCCGGCTCGGTGGCGAAGAACGCCACCCCCTCCTCGACCGACATGTTGAGCACGTCGTCGATGGTCTTGCCCCGCAGGGTGACCTCGAGCGTCTCGCTGTTGAAGCGCGCCCCCTTGCACGCGCCGCACGTGACCTCCACGTCGGGCATGAAGTACAGCTGCGTGGTGATCACGCCCTCTCCCTGGCACTCCTCGCACCGGCCGCCCTTGACGTTGAAACTGAACCGCCCCGCCTTGTAGCCGCGCTGCACCGACGCGGGCGCCTGAGTGAACAGGTCGCGGATGCTGTCGTAGA
>JBKOYV010000253.1:0-4710 GCA_046725585.1 Gemmatimonadota bacterium
CTCGCGCTGCTGCTCGCGGCGATTGGCCTCTACGGCGTCATGGGCTACTCCGTGTCTCGCCGTACGAACGAGATGGGCGTTCGGCTCGCGTTGGGCGCGTCGCCGGGAGGTGTACGCCTGCTCGTGCTTCGCGAGAGCCTCGTCACGAGCGCGGCGGGGGTGGTGCTCGGGCTCGCGTTGCTCCTGCCGGTTCAGGGACTCACGGGCCGGCTCGTCTATGGCATCTCGTCGCGCGATCCCGCAACGGTGGCGCTCGGGACGGCACTGCTGCTCGCCGTGACGGCGGCCGCCGCGTTCATTCCTGCGTGGCGGGCGTCGCGCATCGATCCGGTCGACGCGATCCGTTCGGCCTGACGACCCCGACGCTGCGGCAGTCCGGCATCGGCGCGGCCCGGTTCTGGCGTGTGCGGCTCCGACGTATCCTGGTGAGGCGAACGCGCGACACGAGCGCCACCACCAGAGGAGCGGAGGGTGCCACCGTGGAAGACTGGACCGAAGACGACTGGATGGAGTGGGTCGAGCAGACGTACGAAGCGCTTGACGCGAAGGACGTCGACACGTTCGTCGCCCAGCTGACGCCAGGCGCGACGGTGCGCTTCGGGAACGGCGACCCCGTCGCCGGCCGTGTAGCGATCCGTGAGGCGTTCGGCGAGTTCTTCGACGCGATCGGCAGCATGAGCCACGCGTTCACGTCGCAGCTGCGCGTCGATGACACGCTCGTCATCGAGGAGATGGTCACGTTCATGCGGCGTGATGGCACGACCGTGCTTCTCCCCGCGGCGACCGTGTTCGAGCTCACGGAGGGAAAGGCCGAACGCATGCAGACGTACATCGACGTGTCGACGGTGTTCGCGCACGGTCAGGCGCCGGCGTTATGCAGGGCGCGCGAGGGCGCCATCGCGTAGCGTACTCGCGCTGATCGCGGGCGACCCGTTTACATTCGGAGTGCCCGCGATCGCCCTCGCCACGTACGCATCGCTTCCCGAGCTCGCCGTCGACGAGCAACCGCTGATCGAGCGTCTCGCCGCGCTCGGCGTGCACGCCTGCGCGGCCGTGTGGGACGACCCCTCGGTTTCATGGCACGAGTACGACGGCGTCGTCGTGCGCTCGTGCTGGGATTATCACCTGCGGCACGACGACTTCTTTCGCTGGGTCGATCGGGTCACGGGCGCCGGCGTCCCGATCTGGAATTCGCCGGCGATCCTGCGATGGAACTCGCGAAAGACCTATCTCCACGATCTCACGATCGGCGGCGTCCGCACCGTTCCCACGCTCTGGCTTCTGGCCGATGCCCCACGAGCGAAGAGCGCGTCGCTGGCGACGATCCTGACCGACACCGGCTGGGAGCACGCGGTGGTCAAGCCGATCATCTCGGCGTCCGCGCACGAGACGTGGCGGGTAACTATCGACGAGGCGCGCGAGAACGCTGCCGCGCACGACGTGCGGTTGCGTGCGCTGATCGCGCGCCCTGGTGTCATGGTGCAGCCGTTCATTCCGGAAGTCGAGTCGGACGGCGAGTGGTCGCTGCAGTTCTTCGGGGGCATGTTCAGCCACGCCGTGCGCAAGCGCGCGGCCACGGGCGACTTTCGCGTGCAGCGCGAGTTCGGCGGCACGCACGAGCGCGTGACGCCACCGCCTAACGTGATCCATCAGGCGCAGCGTGCCCTTCGAGCCGCGCCCGGCGATTCCGTCTACGCCCGGGTCGACGGCGTACTGCTGGGCGGCGATCTCGTAGTGACCGAGCTCGAGCTTCTGGAGCCGTCGCTCTTCCTCGACGCGGATCCCGCCGCGCCGATGCGCTTTGCGCAGGCCATAGCGGCCGTACTTTCAAGGGGTCAGAGCCCTTGAATTCTGGGACGTCGGCTCCATAGAGACCTCGCATTCAAGGGCTCTGACCCCTTGAAGCCTTGAAACCCCTAGCCCGGACACCCGGTCAAACTCTGCACGGACGTCCCGATGTCTCATTGGGCATGTCCAACGCCTCCACAGCCGTGTTCGGGGAGCTCGATCGCGATGTTCGTGTGTCATGGCGCTCCCTCCGCCGCGATCCTGTGTTCGCGATCGTTGCACTGGTAACGCTCGCCGTTGGCATCGGCGCGACGACCGCGATCTTCACGGTGGTCAACGCCGTTCTCCTGCGACCGCTGCCCTATCCCGCGCCGGACCGAATGGTCGCCATCTGGCAGGTGACCCGCGCGTCCGACCGCGCCTCCGTCTCGGTTCCGAACTTCCGCGACTGGCAGGCCGACGCACGGACCTTCACTGCGATGGCGACGTTTCGCGGGGGCCCGACGACGGTGCTCGGCGGCACGGAGCCGACCCGTGCCGACGCATATGTGGTGTCCGGGGACTTCTTCCGGGTGCTCGGCGCCACACCTGTGGTTGGTCGAACGTTCCTTCCCGAGGATTCACGGCCGGGTTCGGCCCCCGTCGCAGTCGTGAGCGCGGCGTTCTGGAGACGGATGCTGGGCGGGCGTGACCTGTCCGGTCGTCGAGTCGAGCTCCGCGGTCGCGTGTTCGACGTCATTGGCGTGATGCCTGACGAAGCCGTCTTCCCGGAGCGAGCCGAAGTCTGGGTCCCGCGCGAGCTGTACGACGGGGGCGAAGGAAGGGATGCGCTCAACGAGCGCGTGATCGCGCGACTCGCGCCAGGCTCGACGCTCTCCCGAGCGCAGCAGGAGCTGTCGACCATGGCCACGCGACTGCACCGCGACCACCCCCAGGATAACCCCGCCTTCGATGTCCGGGTGGTCGAGCTGCAACGCGATCTCGTCGGCAACGTGCGCGACTACCTGCGCATGCTCCTGGGCGCCGTGATCTTCGTGCTGCTGGTCGCGTCGGTGAACCTCGCGAGCGCGAGCCTCGCGCGCGGCACCGCGCGCGGGCGTGAGATGGCGATCAGACTGGCGTTAGGCTCTGGACGCCGACGGCTGATTCGGCAGCTGCTCACCGAGAGCACGATTCTCGCCCTGGCGGGCGGCGTCATGGGTGTTGGCGTCGCGGCGTGGCTCGTTCGCGTTCTCGTGCGACTGGCGCCGGCGTCGATGCCGCGGCCTGCCAGCATCGAGCTCGATGCGACGGTGCTCGCGTTCGCGCTCGGCATTTCGGCGCTCACCGGTCTTCTCGTCGGCCTCCTGCCGGCGGTCTTCAGCTCGGACGTGTCACCGGCAATCGCGCTCGGCGGTGGGCGTGGGACAGTCGGCGACGCGAAGACTGCGCTGCGGCGCGTGCTCATCGGTGCGGAGGTGGCGTTGGCGCTCATGCTGCTCGCCGGTGCCGGGGTGCTGTTGCGGAGCTTCGCACGGCTGGTGGGCGAGCGGCCGGGTTTCGAAGCGCGCGGTGTGCTCGTCGCCGATCTGGCCTTGCCAGCGAGCCGGTACGCCGATGGCGCGTCTCGCCAGGTGTTCTACGACGGCCTGCTGGATCGAGCTCGCGCGCTGCCGGGGGTGGAGGTCGCCGCGGCAACGAACACGCCGCCGCTGTCCTGGGGGCCTAACGGCGGTCTGCTGACGGAAGATCGACCCGGGGAAACCGGACAGGCGCATTACCGGGTCGTGAGCGCGGACTACTTTCGCGCGTTAGGCATCCCGTTGACCGAAGGGCGGACGTTCTCCGCGGCCGACGACTCGACGGCGCCCCATGTGACCGTCGTGAACGAGACGCTCGCGCGTGAGATGTGGCCTGGGGGAATGGCTCTGGGCAAGCGCATTCGCTTCCGGGGGATGGATCAGCACAACGAGACATGGTTGACCGTCATCGGTGTGGTGCGCGAAGCGAAGCAGATCGCGCTCGACGCCCCGCCGGTACCGGAAGTGTACGTGTCCTACCGTCAGCGGCCGGAGCGAGCGGCAGCGATGTCGGTGGTGCTGCGCACGCGCGTCGCGCCGCAGTCGCTCACCGCGGCGGTACGTGCGGCCGTGCGGGAGCAGGGCAGGGAAGTCCCGCTGACCACCGCCACGATGGAAGAGCGTGTCGCTCGCTCGGTTGCCGACCGCCGCTTCGTCATGCTCGTGCTCACGTCGTTCGGTGTCGTTGCGCTCATGCTGGCCGCGGTCGGGATCTACGGCGTACTGTCGTATGCGGTCGCGCGCAGGACGAAGGAGATTGGCGTGCGCGTGGCGCTGGGTGCCCAGACGACGTCGGTCCTCGGCATGGTGGTGGGCGACTCGATGCGTCCCGTGGCGTGGGGCACGTTGTTAGGCATTGCCGGCGCTCTCGCGGTATCGCGCGTGCTGCGCCGGCTGGTCTACGGAGTGGGCGTGACGGACCCGGTCTCCTTCGGTGCCGCCGCGGCGACGCTGGCGGCCGTGGCGCTCCTCGCGAGCTGGATCCCGGCGCGCCGAGCGTCGAGGATCGACCCTATTGTCGCCTTACGCGCCGACTAGGCGGAACGAGGCTCACTTAGACGGCGAGTTCGACCGGCAACCACGAACAAACGGCAACCACGAACAAACGGCAACCACGAACAAACGGCAACCACGAACAAACGGCAACCACGAACAAACGGCAACCACGAACGCTGAGGCCACAGACGCGAGCGGCGCTGAACACGCTGAGGGTGCTATTCGTGAAACCCAAAGAACCAACAAACATCAATCGTTCATGTGATTGGAGTTGACGCTCCGGTCGAGTAGCTCGCGCCTGAGAACGATTCAGCGGCCACAGCGTTCGACAGATCAGCGTCGTCAGCGTTCGTGGTTGCCGTTCGTT
>JBKOYV010000272.1:0-7826 GCA_046725585.1 Gemmatimonadota bacterium
GCGGTTCGGCGTGCCCGATGATTCCACGATCGCGGACTGGCCCATTCGTTATGCGGACCTCGAGCCGTACTACACGAAGGTCGATTGGGACATCGGGGTCTCGGGGCTGGCCGGAAACCCGTTCGAGCCGCCGCGTAGCAAGCCGTTCCCGCTGCCACCGTTGCCGATCAAGTCGGAGGGCGTGCTGCTGGAGCGCGGCGCGAGGAAGCTGGGGATGAATCCGTGGCCGGCGCCGATGGCGATTCTCTCTCGCCCGTACCGCGGCCGATCGGGGTGCGTGGCGTGCGGCATCTGCATCGGCAACGCGTGCGAGGTGCGCGCGAAGTCCAGCTCACTCGTGACGATGATCCCCGAGGCTGTCGCCTCGGGACGCTGCGAGATTCGGCCGCTCAGCTACGTACGCAAAGTCGAGACGAATTCCGGCGGGCGCGTCACCGGCGTCGTGTACTTCGACAAGAACCGGAAGGAAGTCGTCCAGCGCGCGAAGGCGGTCGTGCTCTCGGCCAACGGGTGCGAGACGCCGAAGCTGCTCCTCATGTCGGCAACGACCGCGTTTCCGGACGGTCTCGCCAACTCGAGCGGGCAGGTCGGCCGGAACATCATGTTCAATGGCAGTGCGCTGCGTGATGGCCTGTTCGAGCACGAGATCAACGGCTGGAAAGGTGCGGTCGTGTCACGCGTGGTCTGGGACACGTACGAGCTGCCAAAATCGTTAGGTCTCTACGGTGGCGGAGGCTTCGACTTCCGCTGCGGCTATGGCCCGCTCGCGGGCGACGCGACGTGGCCCGGCGAGCCCACCTGGGGGAGCGCCTGGAAGAAGCGCGCGCGCGACTACTTCACGAAGCGGCTCAGCGTGTACGGGCACATGAGCAGCCTGCCCACGCCGAACAATCGCATGGATCTCGACCCCAAGGTGAAGGACGCCTGGGGCTTGCCGGCGCCGCGCCTCACCTTCAAGGGCCACCCTAACGACGAGAAGCTGGGCGGTTGGTTCGGCAAGCGCGGCGAGGAGCTACTGAGCGCCGCCGGTGCCCTCAGCATCGCGGGCAACTACGGCGGGCCGGATGGCGGTGGCCCCCACCTCCTCGGCACGTGTCGCATGGGCAACGACCCGCGCACGTCGGTCGTGAACGCGGACCATCGCGCGCACGATGTGCCGAACCTCTTCATCGTCGACGGCAGCAACTTCGTCACGTCGGGACGTGGCCAGCCGACGATGACGATCCAGGCGCTCGCGTTTCGGGCGTCCGATCGCATCACGGCCCTCGTGAAGGCGAAATCGATCTGACAGCGAGCTCCCTGGTTGTTGACAATCGCCAGCCAGTTTGGGTAGACTGCTCGCCCGACCTGCTGATTCCAATGATCTTCCACCCCATCTGCATCCAGCTCGACGCGCGAGACGCCGAGGGTCTTCGAGACCCGCGGCGGTATTTGGCGTTCGGTGCAGATGACACGGGAGGAGGTCCGACGAAGTAGCGAGGACCACCGCCCACCGGGAGTGTGGAACCCCACGCCCCATCCGCGCCGAGCGCTGGATGGGGCGTTTTGCATCCCCCAACCACCAACGTTACGGAGGAACGACCGTGTCTCACATCACGGTGCAGCAGCTCAAGGAGCTCAGACAACGAACCGGAGCCGGCATGCTCGACTGTCGTCAGGCACTCGAGCATGGCGAGGGTAACATGGAGCAGGCGGTCGAGTACCTGCGCAGACAGGCCGCGGCCGAGGCGGCGAAGCGTGCCGGGCGCCTCACAGGCGAGGGTCAGGTCGGCAGCTACATCCATCACGACGCGAAGGTCGGCGCGCTCGTGGAGGTGAGCTGCGAGACGGACTTCGTCGCGCGGACGGAGGACTTTCGTGCGCTGGTGCGCTACGTGGCCGAGCAGGTCGCTGCGACGCCGGCGGATTCGCTCGAGACGGAAGCCTCGTTGCTGGAGCAGCCCTGGATTCGCGACCCGTCGCGCACGATCGGCGATCTCGTAACCGAGACGTCGGCGCGCGTTCGTGAGAACGTGCGCGTGCGTCGGTTCGCGCGGTTCCGTGTCTCGGATGCCTAGCGCCGATTGTCATCCCGAGCGCAGCGAGGGATCCTCACCGTCCCGAGCGAGGGTCCTCTACCGGGATGATGAGGATCCTTCGGCTGACGCCTCAGGATGACAAGGGTTCGTTGGGGTAATAGCAGCAGCTCGGAGCAAGCGGCAGTAGCGCGCAGCCGTCGGCTACCAGCCAGCAGCTGCCCGCAGCCAGCAGCCAGCAGCTCCTGTTCCCCTTCGCTAGCCCGAGCAGCGTCTCGTCCGTATCGTTCGACCTGATGCCTGACGACTCGTCCCACACATGACCGACCTTCGCGACCGCCTGCAGGCCGCACTCGGCGACGACTACACCATCGAGCGCGAGCTCGGCGGCGGGGGGATGAGTCACGTCTTTCTCGCCACCGAGCGACGACTCGATCGCCAGGTCGTGATCAAGCTGCTGCCGCCAGACCTCGCCGGCGGTGTCAGCCTCGATCGGTTTCACCGCGAGATCCAGCTCGTCGCGAAGCTGCAGAACCCGCACATCGTCCCCGTGATCACGGCGGGCGAAGCCGACGGCGTGCCGTTCTTCACCATGCCCTTCGTCGAAGGGCGATCGCTGCGCGACCTGATCAGCTCGGGCGCGGCGATGTCGATCACCGAAGGCGTGAACATCCTGCGCGACGTGGCCACGGCGCTCGCGTACGCGCACGAGCGCGGGATCGTGCACCGCGACATCAAGCCGGACAACGTGCTGCTGTCGGGCGGCGCCGCCGTGGTCACGGACTTCGGGGTGGCGAAGGCTATCTCGACGGCGCGTCAGGGCACGGCGCCTGGCGGGTCGCTGACGCAGATCGGCTTTTCGTTAGGTACGCCGATGTACATGGCTCCCGAGCAGGCGGCCGCCGACCCGAACACCGATCATCGCGCGGATATCTATTCGTTCGGCGTCATGGCGTACGAGCTGTTCACCGGCGCGCCGCCGTTCGCCGGGCGGTCGCCCGCCGCGCTGCTCGCCGCGCAGATGACCGAGACGCCGCCGCCGCTGTCCGCGGCACGCCCCGACGCCCCGGTGCCGCTCGTTGAGCTCGTCCGCCGCTGTCTCGAGAAGGATCCCGCCAGGCGCCCGCAACGTGCCACCGAGATCGTTCAGGGGCTCGATCAGGCGCTCGTGTCGAGCGGTCACACGGCGTTAGGCACCACGGTCGGACAGCCGGCGCGGAAGACGAGTCGGAACGTTCGCGCCCTCGCGTTCGGAGCGACGCTCGCCATCGCCGCGACGGCCGGATTGATCATTTCGCGGCGATCCGGGCGCGACTCGGCTCCTGCCGCGGATAGTGCGCGTTCGGTCGCCGTCCTGCCGCTCGAGAACATCGGCGGCAGCGACAGTGATCGCTACTTCAGCGAAGGTATCACCGACGAGCTCACGAGCACGCTCGGGAAGATTCCCGGCCTCCGCGTCGCATCGCGCACCTCGGTGTTCGCGCTGAAGGGCAAAGGGATGGATGCCAGAGAGATCGCGAAGACGCTCAAGGTCTCGAATCTGCTGGAGGGGACGATTCGGCGCTCGGGCGAGCGGCTGCGCGTCACGGCGCAGCTCACCAACGCCACCGACGGTCTCGCCCTGTGGTCCGACACCTACGAGCGCCAGATGAAGGATGTCTTCCAGGTCCAGGACGACATCGCGGGAAGCATCGCCGGAGCCCTCCGCGTGGCGCTCGCGCCGACGCCTAACGGGAAGAACGGGCTGGCATCCGGCACGGTGCCGGCCGGGACCGAAGACCTCGCCGCCTATGACCTGTACCTGCGCGGCCGCTACTTCTGGCATCAACGAGGCAACGACGCATTGCACCGCGCCGCCGAGTATTTCGGTCAGGCCATCGACCGCGACCCAACGTTCGCGCGCGCGTATGCCGGCCTCGCCGACGCGCTCGGCCTCCTGCCGATCTACGGTACAACGCCCGCGGACAGCGCGTTCCCGCTCGCGCGCAAGGCCGCGGAGAAGGCGTTGTCGCTGGACAGCACGCTGGCCGAGGCACACACGACGTTAGGCCTGATCCTCAAGAGCACAGGCGAGTGGGACCCGGCCGCAGCCGAGTTCCGCCGCAGCCTCGCACTTGATAGCGCGTACGCGACGGGCCACCAATGGTATGCAGAGGTGTTGATCATCACCGGCCGCGTTCGCGAAGCGGTCGCCGAGCTCGAGCGCGCCCGCGACCTCGAGCCTCTCTCACCCGTCATCAACGCCGAGCTGGGCTACGCACTCGGACTTGCCGGTCGCTATCAGGAAGGTGTCCTCGCCGGCCAGCGCGCCGTGGAGTTGGACTCGACACTGTGGACCGGCCATGCGTTCCTGGCGTTCACGCGCGCGTTCGCGAACGAGTACGCAACCGCCGTTGACGGATTTCGACGAGCGGTGAAGCTCGGATCAGGCCTCGACCCGCTGGTGGGCGCATTGGCCTTTTCCCTTGCGAAGACGGGTCAGGTCGACAGCGCGCGCGCCATGCTCGCCCCGATCGAAGCACGCGCGAAGGGCCGCGGCGGCTCCCCAATCGCAATAGCGATGGCCTACACCGGCCTCGGGCAGAAGGACGCGGCGCTGACGTGGCTCATGCGCGCGGCGCGGGAGAAGGACCCGTGGCTCTACGCGATGTCGATCAACGCGCCGATCTTCGACGCGATTCGCGATGACCCACGATTCGCCGACGCTGCGAGAACGATGAAGCTGGATCCGGCGGTCATGGCGAAGCCATCGAAGGGGACCTGATCCAGCATCATCGTGTGAGCTAGCTAATCGGTGCGGAATGCCTGACTCGGATCCACACGAAGCGCGCGTACGGCCGGTACGAGACACGCCACCAGCGCAGCGGCGAACAACACTCCCGTTGCCATCATGATCGTCGCCGGATCGTTCGGGCCAACGCCGAACAGCAGCGCGCGCAGAGACCTCGTGAGCGCGAACGCGCCGAAGAGACCGACCGCGAGCCCGAGGACCGCGAGGCGCGCACCCTGGCCCACCACCAGCTGCAGGATGTTGCCCGGCGTTGCGCCTAACGCCGCACGAAGACCGATCTCCCTCGTGCGCTCGGCCACGTTCCCCGCGAGCACGCCGTAGATTCCCGCGACGGCGAGAAGCACTGCCGCCAGCGCGAAGCACGTGAACAGCGTCAACGCCAGGCGTCGCTGCGCCGTCGACGCCGCGACGACCTCCTCCATCGCCGCAACCTTCACGATCGGTTGGGCCGGGTCGATCTGCTGGATCGCGCGACGCACAACCGCCGCCATCGCAGTCGGGTTACCCCGCGTGCGGACGACCAGCATCTCCTGATTGTCGGAGAAGAACCACTGTCGTTCGGGAACGTAGAACTGCATGAGCTGCGTCGCGTCGAGTCCCGCGTGGTGCACGTTCCCGGTCACGCCGATCACGGTGCGGTACGGACGTTCGGGACCTCCGAGCCTGATCCGCTTGCCGATCGGGCTCTCACCGGGCCACAGCCGCTGCGCCAGCGCTCGACTCACCAGCGCAACCTTGTTGACCGTGTCGCGTTCCTCCGCCGGCGTGAACGCACGACCCTCTACCACGCGGATCCGCATCGTGCTCAGATAATCCACCGACACGACGTACCGATCCCCCGACGGCACCTTGGCGGGATCCGACTCGGGCTTGTCCTGCGCGTCGACACCGTACATGTCGATGTTCCCGCCTAACGGTAACTGATTCACGATTCCTACGCTGAGCACGCCGGGTAGCGATCGAACGGCGTCGCGTACCTTGTCGTGGTACGCGTACACGGTCGCGCTCGAATCGTAGCGCGGACCGACCGCGTTGAATTCGAGCGTCAGAAGGTTCGTGGCGTCGAATCCCTTGTCCACGTCGAGGAGGCGGAGGACGCTCCGCGCGAGCAGCCCCGCACCCACCAGGAGCATCAGCGCGAACGCCAACTCCGCCACCACGAGACCGGCGCGCACGGCGGAATGCGGAGTGCCCGTGAGACGCCGACCGGCGCGCAGGCCATCGGCGATGTTGGAGACGCGCCGGCCGCGACGGGGCACGAGCCCTACCACCATCGTCAGCACGACGACGATCGTCCCGATCACGCCGAGCGCCGCCATGTCGAGATGAATCGCGCCCAGCCGGGGCAGCTGTGGCGGCAGTTGCCTGACGAGCGCCGGAATGACCGCCCAGGCGACGGCGAGCCCCGCGACCCCACCGAGCGCGCCAATCAGGAGCGCTTCCGTCAGGAGTTGCCGTGCGAGACGTGGCGGGCTCGCGCCCAGTGCCGTTCGGATCGCGAACTCCTCATCGCGCCTCACGAGCCGCGCCAGCTGCAGGCTCGCCATGTTCGCAATGGCGATGACCAGCATGAGCGCAACCGCCCCCGCGAGCGCGAGCAGCGCCGGCCGATACTGTCGTGTGACTTCCCGCTGCAGCGGCGCCACCAGCACATCGGGCGACCCGTAGTCCTGCGGATGCTCGGCCACGATAGCCTTGTGGACCTTCGTCAGCTCGCTCTGCGCGCGCTCGACCGTCACGCCCGGCGCGAGCCGGGCGATCATTCGCAGGTGGCGGCAGGTGCGGCAGGCGTATGGGTCGGTCACCGCGTAGCCGAGAATGCGCCAGATCTGCGCCCCGGGGGCGGTGACGTCATCGAACCCGTCGGGCATGACGCCCACGACGGGCATGGGCGTCCCGCCGATCGAGATGGGCTTCCCGATGATGGACGGATCGCCACCGAACCGGCGCTGCCAGAGCGCGTGACTGATGATGACGACGCGCGGCGCTCCGGGAACATCCTCGTCGGTGCGGAAGTCGCGACCGAGCGCGGGCTGCACACCGAGGGTGTGAAAGTAGGTCGAAGACACGCGAAGACCCTGCAGCCGCTCGGGCTCGTTGCCCTCGGACACCGTCGGCTGCCAGTCGCCTAACGCGGCTGCGCTCTCGAAGGTAGTCGCCCGGTCGGTGTAGTCACGAATCGTCGTGAAGCCGACCGTCGACCGGGAGCCATCCCGGTCCTTCTCCCAGACGACCATGACGCGGTCAGCGTTGCGGTACGGCAGCGGCCGGATCAGCACGGGGTTCGCGACGCTGAAGATCGCCGCCGTCGCACCGATGGCGATACCGAGCGTCAGCACCGCTGTCGCGGTGAACGTGGGCGCGCGGCCGAGCAGTCGCAGCGCGAGCCGAAGATCGGAAAGGAATGACGACATGGGCTCCACCTGATGCGGCGTGCGATCGCGCAGGCGCCAGATGGCGACCAGCGTCTCGCGCCAGAGGCGAACGCCGGTAAGCTGGCGTTCGATGATATCGCCGATGACGGCGTCGGCGGTGGACGAAGGGAGAAACCGCTCCAGGAGTCGGAACGGCAGCGGGGCTGCTGGTCTCACGGCGTCACGTCGGCTCGAGTCCAACGTCGAGGCCGACGGCCATGCGGCGGAGCGTGGCGAGCGTCGACTCGAGCGATTTGCGCCCGGCAGTGGTCACGGCGAAGCAGCGCGTCCGTCGCCCGCCGCGCTGCGGAGTCGGGTCGCCCTCGTACGATCGAACGAATCCCTTCTCTTCCAGCCGCGAGAGGGTCTTGTAGACGGTCCCGAGCGTGAGGTCGCGGCGCGTGAGGCGCACGATCTCCTCGTGGACGGGAACGCCGTAGGCAGCGTCGCCGACACGCAGGACGGCGAGGAGGACGATCTGTTCGAGCTCTCCGAGCATGGCCGCTATTTGATAGACAATGTCGAGAATATGACCGAACCCACATCCCCGCAAGACACCTGGGACAAAACGCTTCAATTGGGGTCAGACTCCTCACCCATCGAACG
>JBKOYV010000306.1:0-10486 GCA_046725585.1 Gemmatimonadota bacterium
GCCACCGCTCGCGGACGTCGGGGCCCGCGGGCACGTGGGCCCGTTCTCGGACGGTGGCTCGGCCCCGTTGTCTCGGGCCTACGCGCTAAAGCCGCCTACGGCCCGCCGCCCCGCCTCCTGCCACATTGGAGCCGACCGTCAGGAGCCAGCAGCAAGCGCGCATGGCCCCAGCGCCGCGACGCCGCTTGTTAGGCGCGAGCTTGCTGCTTGCTGCTGGGTCGCGCTGGCCTTGCCGAGATCCGTGTGGACCAGCGAGCACTCACCCGGCGGGCGTGGGCTGCCGGGGGCGCGGGGCGCTCGGCGTAGGCGGCGTCGAGCGAGCAGGAGGAGACCGCGGGGCCGAGCCACCGGCCGAACACGGGCCCGAGTGCCCGCGGGCTCCGACGTCCGCGAGCGGTGGCCGCCGGAGCCGAGTGCCCCGCGCTAGCGCCACGATGATCCCGACGAGCCCCGCGCCACGATGATCTAGACCGGCCGCGCGGCGCGATGAACCAGACGAGTGACGACTCGATGAGCGATCGAGTTGTGTGATGAGCCCGACCGACCGATCATCCGAGATGCCGCGCAAGAAAACCAAACCGGGAACACCCAGGCGAACGGTCAGGACCGCGCCCACAACGGTCAGCTTCGAGCCGCGCCATCCGGCCCTGACCGCGACCGCGTGCTTCACGCTCTGGATCGCGCTCATGTCGCTCCCGATGCTCGGCGACGCGTTCCTGGCCACCGTGTACAATGACCAGTACTCGTCAGGCTACGCGTACCGCGCCTGGGCAGCGGAGTGGTGGAAGAAGCTCGGGCATGTGCCGCTGTGGAACCCCGAGATCTTTGGCGGCATGCCGTTCGTCGCCGGCATGAGTGGTGACGTGCTGTATCCGACCGCGTGGCTCCGCCTCGTGTTCCCCACGCACATCGCGATGAACCTCGGATTCGTCATCCACTACGTGCTGGCCGGACTCTTCACGTACTGGTTCCTGCGGCGCTGGCGCGTGTCGTGGACTGGCGCGGTCGTCGGCGGACTGGCGTATCAGTTGGCGGGCGTCATCGGGTCGTACGTGAGCCCGGGACACGACGGCAAGCTGTTCGTCACCACCATGCTCCCGCTCGCGCTGACGGGCCTGACGATCGGCATTCGCGACCGGCGACTCGAAGGGTACGCGATCGTGGCGGTCGCGGTGGCGCTCATGATGCTCAGCCCACACCCGCAGATGGCGCAGTACGCGCTGCTGGCGTCGGGGCTTTTCGCGTTGTACCTGACGTTAGGCGACGGGTCGGCCACTTCGTCGAAGGCGCGCCTCGCGTCTCTTGCGCTCGCCGCGGCAGCGGTCATGCTAGGCGTTGGAGTCAGTGCCATCCAGTATCTGCCGTTCTACGCCTACATCCCGTACTCCCCACGCGACAGCTCGGTGCTGCACAACTTCGAGTGGTCGGCGGCGTACGCGATCCCGTGGGCGCACGTGCCGGAGCTCGTCATCCCGCGATTCACCGGTGAGACGTTCAACGGCACGTATTGGGGGCCGAACGGGCTCAAGCTGCACTCGGAGTACCTCGGACTGCCGGTCGTCGCCCTTGCCGCTGCCGGCGCGATGGACAAGCAGCGCCGCCGGATGATCCTCTGGCTCGGCGGCATCGGCCTTCTCTTTCTGCTCATCGCCCTCGGTGCCTCGACGCCGTTCTTCCGACTGTGGTGGGAGATCGTCCCGTTCTCGAAGTCGATGCGTGCGCCCGGGATGGCGCTCTTCATCGTGACGTTCGTGACGGCCGTGCTGGCGGCATTCGGAGCGGATCGTGTCGCGAGCGGCGACGCACCGCGGTTCGCGCGCGTGGCCCTTGTCGTGGGCGCAGTCGTCGCACTGCTCGGTCTCACGGGAGCGTTCGGCGCGATCGCCGAATCGTTAGGCAAAGGGGTGGAGGCGAAGCTCGGGTTCCCGCAGCGCGGGGCGATGGCGACGGCCGCGGCCGGCACGATCCAGTGGAGCGCGCTCGTGGCCGGAGTGATGCTGGCCATCGCGGGCGCGGTCGCCTTCGCACGCGGTCGAGGTCTCGCCGGGCCGCGCACCTTCGCGGCGATTCTCATCGGGCTCGTTGGAACGGATCTCTGGCTCAACGCCCGCGCGTTCTGGAACTACAGCAATGCGCCCGACGAGCTCTTTGCCGGCGACGCGATCAAGACGCGCTTGCGTTCGGCGCCGCGCCCGTTTCGCGTCTGGGATGTCGAGGTCTATCCCGGGGCGGCGCTCATGGCCGACGACATCACCCAGCTGTACGGCCATCACGGCAACGAGCCGCACGCGTTCGACGTCGTGAACGCACGCCAGGGGGAGAGCCTGTCGTTCGCGCGCGCCGGGGATCCACAGATCCTCGACCTCTTCGCCGTCAACTATCTGATCGTGCCAGCGTCCTCGGCGCCCGAATCGCTGCCGGGCTTTCGCCGAACGCTGACGAACGTCGCGACGTCGTCCGGCACGACCGCCACGCTGTTCGAGCGTGAGCAGCCGATCCCCTACGCTCGTTTCATTCCGTCCGCGGCGGTACCGGCATCCGCGTCGCAGATCGCGAGCACCGTCGTCGACCCGCAGTTCGCCATCGACCGTGTCGTATTGCTCGAATCAGCACCGGGGATCGTGCCTGGGGCCATTCCGACGCCGTTGCCGCCGCCTTCGAATGTGGCGGTGAAGTTCGCCGAGTGGCGACCGGGCGACATGCGAGTGCAGTTAGGCAGTCCGGCGCCTCACGCGGGTTACCTCCTCGTGAGCGAGAACTGGGACGCCGAGTGGCGTGCGAACGTCGATGGGAAGGAGGCACCCGTGATGCGTGGCGACGGAACGCTCATCGCCGTATCGCTGCCTGCGGGCGCGCGCGAGGTCGCGTTGCGTTACGAGGGGCGCGCGTATGCGCGCGGTCGACTCATCACGATCGTGTCGCTGCTCGTCGTCGCGCTCGGGCTCGTGTTGCCACCGGTCATGCGACGGCGCCGCACCGCCTAACGCGGCGCCGAAGCGTCGAGCCGAGCGCGGGCGCCGTACCCGCGCGCGCCGACGGCCTGGAGGCGCTCGGTCCAGAGCTCCTCGAGCACGCGCAGATCGTCGGTCGGGTCGTAGTCGGGCTGCTCCTCCGGAGGTTCGAGCGTGTCGAGCACTTCGAAGACGAACGCATCGGGTCCGTGCGTTGCCCAGTCGCGCTGCAGCGCGGCATTCGGATGATTGCCGAACCGCAGCGACACTCGCTCGCGGTTGAGGATCGACGGCAAATCGACGGACCGACCGATGAGCGAACGGTCGTCGCGTGTGTTGTGAATCCGGTAAACGCCCATGGGACGGCGCGTTTCCTTATACGCTCGAATGAGCGACCTGCGGTTCATGGGTGCAGCCCCGTTTCGTGACACCATATTATATCCGGGTATAATACTGCCGTCAATACTACCCGGATGTAAATCAGCTGTCCGGGCGTCAATCGCAAGTCGCGTCACGCGGTCGCGCTTGCTCCGGCGTTGTCAGGGCTTCCAGTCAGGCAGGTAGAGGTCCGCCGAAAACGGGAGCGGGAGCACCTCGCCCGTCGCGACGACGACAACGGCGAGCACACCCGTGCTGGCGCGCGCGACGATGTACTTGCCGTCTGGCGACCACGCGAACCCCGGATTGAAACCGACAGTGCCGGTCGGAATCGCTACGCGGTCCGATCGGTCCGGCCGCATGAGAGTCAGCGGGCCCGGGTTCAGCATCACGCGGTTGTCGGCGATGTAGCCCCAGTACGGCACCGTGGGGATGTACGCGATGCGGCTCCCATCGGGGGACCATCGCGGCGTGACGCCCGGTACGTCGAGCGCGGTGACCTTCCTGGTTGCGACGTCCAGCAGGCGAATCACCGGCATCGCGAAGCTCAGCCGGTTGGTGTTGTACACGAGCCGCGTGCCGTCCGGTGACGGGTCGGGGTTGGCGTCGATCTCGTAATCGTTGATCGGCGGGCTGACCTGTTCGGCGCCGACGCCATTGCGCGGAACTCGCCAGATCGCGCAGTTCTGGAAGCCGGGACGACCGTTGAAGTAGATCCACTGACCGTCGCGCGAGAAGCGAGGGTATCCCTCTGACCTCACCGGCGCGCCGCCGAACGGTTGCGGCGTCGCGCTGCCGTTGGCCATGTAGAGCTTCGTGTCGTTGTAGCCTAACGGGAACACGAGGCTCATGCCGTCGGAGCTGAAGGCCGCCGCTGGTTCGGCCCAGTATTGCGACGCGATGACCTCCGTTCTCGCGCTTCCGTCGAGGCTCACGGTGAACACGCGCGTCCTGATCGAGCTCAGTCCGGACGATCCGTACATCGCCGAAGCGGCGATCGTGCCGGCCGGCACCATGGAGAGGTAGGTCGTGTCGGCGAGCGCGCCGAGGGTCGCGCGGATCGCGCCGCGGCCGATCGCCAGCGAGCTGGTTGCGCCGGCGGCCGTGACGCTCACCAGGCTCGGGGTGAGCGTCGAATACGTCGGCGTTTCGGTGCGCGGGTTGCCGCCTCGGTCCGTTACGGCCGCCGCGAGTTGGAACGTGCGCGTCGCGTATACGGCGGTGTCATTGGGAGAGACAGCCAGTGACGCGGGAGCGCCGGGCAGGATCGTGAAGGATGCGTCGGTCTGCCAGCGCTCGTCGGCAGTCAGGACGATGATTCCGGTGGGCCCAGCCTGCCGCCCGAGTCGGACGTGGACCGACGCTCGCCCCGCCGCGTCGGTCGTGTCGACGTACGACACGACGTACGACCCCGTCGCCGATTTGGCGATCGCCGCGTTAGGAAAGTAGGCAGGCGCCGTCACCGTAACGGCTACGCGCAGGACCTGGCCGGACGGGGCGCGTCCCGTCGAGTCGCGCAACTCGACGATGACTGGATTTGGTAGCGTCGCGTCGATCGTGTCGCTTACACCGGCACCGGCGATGACGCGTAGCCCTGGTGGTGCTGCGTCGGTACCGAGACCGGCGGTATCGCGACAGCTCGCCAGGGTGAGCGACACGATCGAGGCGACGGCCAGGACGGCCAGTGAGGCGGCGTGCCGGCACTTGTCTGGCCGGGTGGCCATTGGGATGCGCAAACTCGTCATAGGTGCGGCTCGACTCGAATCTATGGCACGAGCCGGGCCGGGTCATGTGCAAGTCGCCGACCGAGCGACGTCTCCCTGGGTGACGACACCAGGAGCCCCAAATGCTCGCCCTCTTCGTGCGCTCGAGCGCCGTCCTTCTGCTCGGCGTCACTGCTACACCCGTGCTATCGCAGACCATCGTGTCGGGCATCGTCCGCGTCGAGCGCGGCGGGCCACTCAACGGCGCCGTGGTGCAGGTGAAAGGCACTCATGGTGGTGCCGCGACCGACAACTCGGGCCGCTACCGCCTCGTCGTTCCTAACGATGGCTTCGCGACGGTCGATTCGCTGACGATCTTCGCGCGCGCGATCGGGTTCGAGCCCATTACGCGAAGGGTTTCCGCCCGACCCGGCTTGTACACCCTCGACTTCGAGCTCAAGGCCGCGATGGTCAAGCTCGAGGGAGTGGTCGTGACCGGTGCGGCGACCGACAAGAGTGCTGCAGCCGCTGCCAAGGACCTTGCGAAGTCGATGGTCGCGCGGCTCGGGCGCGGGGTGGCGGACTCGCGTGACGAACGTCCCGTAGCGGCGCCCGCCATGGCGGAGGCTCGCGCCGACCGGAGTCGAGCTGGCCGCGCTGGCGCCGCGAAACACGGCGAGCGACAGGACCCGAGTCCCGGTATCCTGACAGCGGCCGTGTGGGATGACGCAGCGCATTGGCCGCAGTACTCACGTTTCCTCGGGCGCGCGAACGAAAACGCGTGGAACCCGTGGGGGCTCGAGGTTGGACAGCAAGCCGTGCGGACGGTGCGGAGCGACGGACGCCCACGCTCGACTCGTCGTCGCGCACTCGACCTCGGCTTTCTCGTCGATGCGACCGGCTCCATGGGTGATGAGATGGCGTTCCTGCAGAGTGAGCTCAAGGACATTGTGCGACGCGTCCGGGCCGTCGAACCCGACCTCGACATTCGTCTGTCGGTGGTGTTCTATCGCGATCGCGGCGACGCGTTCGTCACGAAGTCGTTGCCGTTCACGCGCAGTGCCGATGAGGCGGTTTCGTTCATATCCGCCACGACGGCCGATGGCGGCGGCGATTACCCCGAGGACATGAACGCCGGCCTCGAGGCGATGATGCGCCAGCGCTGGTCGCGCGACGCGGTGCCCCAGATGCTTTTTCTGCTCGCCGATGCGCCGCCACAGCAGTACGCGGGACAGGACTACACATACCACGAGGCGATCCAGGACGCGGCGGCGAACGGGATCGCGATCTACCCGGTGGCCGCGAGCGGCGTCGACAAGCCGACGGAGTTCCTCTTCCGCGCGATGGCAGTGATGACGGGTGGGAAGTACGTCTTCCTGACGGATGACTCTGGCGTGGGAAATTCCCACGAGGAACCGGACATCACTGGGTACACCGTTGAAAAGCTCAACGACCTCATGGTACGGGAAATCCGGTCCTACGTTGCCGCGCATACGGTATCGCGGAACGTCGCCGAAATTCGTTAGGCGAAACAAAAGCGACAGGTAACTGGGTACGGGCTACGGTCACGGGACAGGTAATTGGTTACTGGAGCTGGTTATTGGTTGTTGAACCCCGGGATGGCTCTCGCCACGAGAAGCGTCCCGGCGGCGTTCAACTGCGAGTAACCAGCCTGCCCTGAGCAAAGCGAAGGGTCCCGGTAACCAATTACCTGTCGCATTTGTTCTGGTCTGCTCGCTGTCCCCTACCACATCCTCGCGAAACGGGCCACCTCAGTCCATCTTGCGTTGCCCAAAAAAACTGAGGTTGGTATGGCCCGCTCCGTCGTTCTCGCGTCCCTGGTGCTGGCAGCGGCGCTCGGTACCACAGTGCCGGCGGCCGCGCAGGACTCCGCTCGCACCGTCGCCGCGGCACAGCCCGGTCGCAACACCCGCGACCTTCCGCTCGACCCCGCGAGGAACATCACCATCGACACCGACGAGGGCTCCTGGCTCTCCGTCGACGTCTCCCCCGATGGAAAGACCATCGTCTTCGACCTGCTCGGCGATCTGTACACGATCCCGATCACCGGCGGCGAAGCGACCCCGCTCACCAGCGGCATGCAGTACGACGCGCAGCCGCGGTACAGCCCCGACGGCAAGCTCGTCGTCTTCACGTCCGACAAGGACGGTGGCGACAACGTGTGGACCATCGAGGTTGCCACAAAGACCGTGAAGCAGATCACGAAGGGCAAGGGCAACCGCTACCGTTCACCCGAGTGGACGCCCGACGGCAACTACATCGTCGTCTCGAAGTCGACGACGCCCATCGGCCCGTCGAAGCTCTGGATGATCCACAAGAATGCCGGCGGCGGAACCCAGCTCATTCGCGATCCGCAGCCAATGCTCGCCGGCGCCAATCCGGTAAGCACGGTCGGCGCCGCGTTCGGCAAGGACGATCGCTACATCTGGTTCGCGCAGCGGTTCGGCGCGTGGGAGTACAACGCCGGATTGCCGCAATACCAGATCATGACGTTCGACCGGCAAACCGGCCGTCGCGAAGCGCGCGCGAACCTGTACGGCTCGGCGTTCCGCCCGGCGGTTTCGCCCGACGGCAAGTACCTCGTGTACGGGTCTCGCTACGAGACGCAGACCGGGCTTCGCATCCGCGACCTCGGGACGAGCGAAGAGCGATGGCTGGGGTACCCGGTCCAGCACGACGAGCAGGAGTCAGTGGCGCCGCTCGATGTGCTCCCGGGCTACTCCTTCACGCCCGACTCGAAGGCGATCGTCGTGTCATACGGCGGCAAGATCTGGCGCGTCCCGGTGACGTGCCCCTCCGCACAGGCGCCCGCCGCGCGCGACGCGCGGCCGGATCCATCCTGCGCCGCGGCGAACATCCCGTTCCACGTGAAGACGCAGATCGGCATCGGCCCGAAGCTCGCGTTCAACTACAAAGTGGACGACTCGCCGGAGTTCACCGTTAGGCAGATCCGTGACGCGGTGGCGTCGCCGGACGAGAAGAAGCTCGCGTTCGTCGCGATGGACAAGCTGTACGTGATGGACTACCCGAACGGCACGCCGCGCAAGATCAGCGACCTGCCGGGCAACGACGCGCAGCCGGCGTGGTCGCCGGACGGCCAGTGGATCGCGTTCGTGGAGTGGACGCGCGAAGGCGGAAGCCTTTACAAGGTTGCGGCAGCGGGCGGCAAGCCGATCCAGCTTGCCACCGGCAACGCGCTGTACGTGCAGCCCGCGTGGTCGCCCGACGGCAAGCGGGTCGTCGCGATGCGCAGCCCGGCGCAGACGGTGCGTGAGTCCGGTGGTTTCGCCGGTCCGGCGGAGCTCGTGTGGGTACCGGCGGCGGGCGGCAAGGCGACGTTCATCACGAGCGCGTTAGGCAGGAGCGGGCCGCACTTCACGAAGGACACGAGCCGCATCTTCATGTACGGGCAGGGGGAAGGTCTCGTGTCGATCCGCTGGGACGGCAGCGACCCGCGGACGCATCTCCGAGTGACGGGTGCGCGCTTCCCCGAGCCCGCACCAGGCGGCCCGGCCGGCGCGCCGGCCGCGGTCATACGAATGGCACCCGTCGGAGAGCAGGCGCTCGCGCAGATTTCGAACGACCTGTACGTAGTCCCCGTGCCGTTCAGTGGCGAGGCCCCGTCGATCTCGCTCGCGGACCCGACGTCGTCGGAGTTCCCGGCACGGAGGCTCACCGATGTTGGCGCGCAGTTCCCGGCCTGGAGTGCCGATGGCAAGCGTGTGCACTGGTCGATTGGCAACTCGCACTTCGTGTACGATCTCGATCGCGCACAGCAGTACGACGACTCGGTCGCAGCCGCTCGGCGGGCGCGTGGCGACACGGCTGCCGCACCGGCCCGCACGGACACGACGCAGCGGCCGAGCGGACCAGCCGCGAACCCGCGCGGCTACCAGCCGACCGAGACTCGCATCACGCTCAAGACGAAGCGCGACACGCCCGAAGGTGTGGCCGTGTTCCGCAACGCACGCATCGTCACGATGAAAGGCGACGAGGTGATCGAGCGCGGCGACATCGTCACGCGCAACAACCGGATCGTGGCGGTGGGACCCGCCGGCTCGGTGCAGGTGCCGGCCGGCGCTCGCGAGTTCGACGCCACCGGCAAGACGATCGTGCCGGGCTTCGTCGACACGCACGCGCACCTGAGACTCAATCAGGGCATTCACCAGCAACCGTGGTCGTATCTCGCGAACCTCGCGTACGGCGTCACCACCACGCGCGACCCGCAGACCGGCACGACCGACGTGCTCACGTACGAGGACGCGGTGACGGCGGGGTCGGCGGTCGGCCCGCGCATTTACTCCACGGGGCCGGGCCTTTTCGGTACGGGCTACATACCGCAGCTCGGCGAGGACATCAAGGACCTCGACCACGCGCGCCGCATCATGAAGCGCTATAGCCAGTACTACGACACGAAGACGCTCAAGATGTACATGGCCGGCAACCGCCAGCAGCGGCAGTGGATCATCATGGCCGCGAAAGAGCAGAACATCATGCCGACCACGGAAGGTGCGCTCGACTATCGGTATGACCTGACGATGCTCATGGATGGGTATCCCGGTCAGGAGCACGCGCTGCCGATCTATCCGCTGTACAAGGACCTAACGACACTGTTCGCCCAGAGCGGCATCACGTACACGCCGACGTTGATCGTCGCGTACGGCGGACCGTGGGGCGAGAATTACTTCTACACGACCGAGAACGTCTACAACGACCCGAAGCTGCGTCGCTTCACACCGTACGAAGTGCTCGCGGCATCGTCACGGCGCCGGGTGCGCTCGAGCTTCCCCGGTGGGGGTAACTCCGGCGGTTGGTTCATGAAGGAGGAGTACCCCTTCATGGAGGAAGCGAAGGTCGCGAACGACATCGTGAAGGCCGGCGGCCGCATCGGTGTTGGCAGTCACGGGCAGCTGCAGGGCCTTGGCTATCACTGGGAGCTGTGGATGGTGCAGAGCGGCGGCATGTCGAACCACGACGCGCTGCGGTGCGCCACGATCTTCGGGGCCGAGGCGATCGGTCTCGCATCGGATCTCGGCTCGCTGGAGGCGGGGAAGCTCGCCGACCTCGTCGTGCTCGATGCGAACCCGCTCGAGAACATCCGCAACTCGAACACGATTCGTTACGTGATGAAGAACGGTCGTCTTTATGACGGCAACACGCTGGATGAGGTGTGGCCGAGGCAGAAGAAGATGGACGCGGTGCCGGGGATTCCCGACAGTCCGCAGGCGCCCGCCGGGATTCTGCAGGGGACGGAGCCGGCGGGGACGAAGGGGAAGAACTGAGGAGATCGGAAATAGGGAATCGGGAATCGGGAATCGCGGGAGACGGGAGACGGGAGACGGGAGACGGGAGACGGGAGACGGGAGACGGGAGACGGGAGACGGGAGACGGGAGACGGGAGACGGGAGACGGGAGACGGGAGACGGGAAGCGA
>JBKOYV010000361.1:0-5951 GCA_046725585.1 Gemmatimonadota bacterium
CGGTGAGTCAGCGGACGCAGGAGATCGGTATCCGCATGGCGTTAGGCGCGACACCCGGCGACCTGCGGACCACGATCTTCGGCGAGACCGGCGCGCTGGTCGTGGTGGGAATCGCCGTGGGCTTGCCGGCATCATGGATGGCGAGTCGCGCGATCCGCGGCCTCCTGTTCGACGTGGGCGCTTTCGACCCCATGACGTATGCGCTCGTGCTGGCGGTTCTGACCGCGGTGGCCGTGGTTGCAGGGTACGTGCCGGCGCGGCGGGCGACGCAGATCGATCCGGCGATCGCGCTTCGTCCGCGTTGAGCTCTCACCGTTCGTTAGGCGGGCGAGGCATCGCGACCGGTCCCGGCGACGCTTTCAGCCCCACACCTCGCTAAACAGCCGCATCCAGTTTGCGCCAATGATCTTTTCGACGCGAGCCTCCGAGTGCTTTCGCGCCAGCAGCTGGTCCGCGATCATCTCCAACCGCCTCGGCGTGTTGAGGTCCTTCACGAACATGTAGTCTTCTTCGCGCGGCGCGGCGATGCCACGTTGCTTGCGGCCTTCCACGAAGCGCCGGTGGCGCGCCTCGTACTCCGCGTTCACGACGTGCGGCGTGATCGACAGGTCGCTGCCGATGCCTACATGGTCCTCCCCGCACACATTGACGGCGTACTCGATCTGCTTGACGAGGTCGACCGCCATCGGTTGTCCCTGGGCGTTGATGAACGGCATCATGTAGATACCGATCACGCCACCCTTGTTCGCCATGGCGCGCAGGATCTCGTCCGTCTTGCTGCGCGGATGGTCGAAGACGCCGCGGCAGCCGCTGTGCGTGATCGCGACGGGACGCGCTGAGGCGGCGATGCCGTCGGATGTCGTCTGCAGCCCGCAGTGACTCAGGTCCACCACCATGCGGAGCTCGTTCATGCGCGCGACCACATCGCGCCCATAGCGGCTCAGCCCCGCGTTGGCCGGCTCGAGACACCCGTCGCCGAGGAGGTTGCGGTCGTTGTAGGTGAGCTGGATGATGCGCACGCCGAAGCGTTGAAAGGCGTCGAGGTTCGACGCGTCGTCCTCGAGCATCGTCGCGTTCTGAAATCCATATATGAGCCCCAGCCGCTTCATCTCCTTTGCACGGCGGATGTCGCCGACCGAGTAGACCTTGATCAACACGTCGGGATGCGCCTGGAGCTCACGTTCCCAGTAGGACATCTGGCGGAACGTGTCGGCGAACGTGTTCGAGCTCACCGTGAGGTTGACGGCCGTGATGCCCGACGTCTTCGCGTTCGCGACCATCTCCGGAGTGAGCGGGTTCGCCGTCGCATCGGAAGTGTTGAAGGGGCCGGGACTGGCGAGGCAGTCGATGGCGATCGCGCGCTCATAGCCCGGCCATGCGCCGGTGTGGCGCGCGGCCGCCGTCAGGCTCGCGACGCGATCGGACAGGATGGTTCGCGGGGCAACTACCGCTGCTCCGGCGAGCTTGGCGAAATCACGTCGACGCACGCCAACCCTCCTCTGGTTGCTCGCGAGACAGAACGATGATGGTTTGAAGGACCGAAATCGCGACTATGCGGCATGAGCCGGCCACTACTGCTTCTCGAAGAGCTGATCTACTCCATCATCGGGGCGTTCTTCGAGGTCTACAACACGCTTGGATACGGATTCCTGGAGCATCTCTACCTCAAGGCACTCGAGCGCGAGCTGTTGGCGCGAGGGCACAAGGTGAGTCGCGAGGTCTGGGTCTCTGTGATGTACAAAGGCCTGGAGCTTGGCAAGCAACGTCTCGACATGGTAATCGACGATTGCATCGTGATCGAGATCAAGTCCACCTACGACCTGCCAAGGAACGCGACTCGTCAGCTATTCAACTATTTGCGCGCAAAAAACCTGAAGTTTGGCCTGCTTCTCCATTTTGGTCCTGCGCCAAGGTTCTTCCGAGTGGCACGGTCTGAGCCTGAACGCGAGCGATCGGAGTCTCATCCCACACCGGCGGGCAGCCATCCAGAACGGAGGGGTCAGACGCATGAGCGGCATGAGAGGAATGCTTCGGATCGCGCTCGATCGGGAAGCTCGGCCTCACCACGAGCCGAATGAAAAGGGTACTGCCGCTCGGGACGCTACCTACCCGAATAGCTGTTTCCCTTCACTCAGCGCATTGCGCGAGGGGTCTTCAGCGGCCAGGGTGGATTTTGAGCATGTCACTCATGCCGCTCATGCGTCCGACCCCTGGGTTCTGGATGTGTACTCCGTTCTGGAACGCGACGTCGGAGGAACGCCGCGCGTCGGCGTGGCTACTTCGTCACGGCGCCGAGCAGCTTGGCCAGGAACCCGTCGATCGACCCGTTGTCGATCCACCGCACCACGGCCACGAGATCCTGGTCCGGGCTCACGAAGACGAGATTCGTCCCGTTCCCCACGTGCCCGAAGGCGTTAGGCGGCGCGCTCGGCATCCACTTCCGGTCAGTGTTCAGGAACCAGTTCATGAACCCGTAGGTGGGCTGCGGCGCCGTCGGCGTAAGGGCCATCTTGACCCACGCTTCGCTCAGGACGCGCTTGTCGCCCCACATCCCGCGACGCAGCGTCAGCAGGCCGAAGCGCGCCATATCCCACGCGTTGATGAACATGCCGCCGCCCCAGTGGCCGCCGCCGCTCACGACCTGCACCGGTCGCCCATCGAGCGTGATCCACGCGTTGTCGTAGCCGAACCAGCGCCATGACGTCGATGCGCCGATCGGATCCATGACGTAGTCGCGCAGAACCTCCGGCAGCGGACGACGCCACACGTTCGTCGCGGCAAGCGCGAGCAGGTTCACCCTGACGTCGTTGTACTCATACGTCGTACCGGGCTTCGCGCGCGGGCGGGTTCGCCACTCTGCCGGATTCTGCGAGGGACGGTCGGCCCAATCGGGCTTGCCCCACAGCGTGCCTTCCCAGTCGCTCGTCTGTCGCAGGAGATCGTCCCACGTGATCTCGCGGTTGTGCGGTGTCGCGAACGCATCGAGGAACATCGATTCGCCCGCGGTCGTTCCCGGTTCGTTCGGGGCCTGGAGACGCAGGCGATAGATCGGCGCCATGGCCTTCCAGACCGTGTCGCGCACAGAGGGAACGAGCCCGCGGTCGAACGCGACGCCGACGACCGATGAAAGGAAGCTCTTCGTCACGCTGTGCGTCATGTCCACGCGATCGGGCTCGCCCCACGTCGCGACAACGTAGCCGCCGCGCAGGATGACGCCCGTCGGTTCTCCGCGCGGCTTGAACGGACCAATCCCCTGTCCGTACGGCTCGCGACCGAACGACTGGTAGTGCGAGACTTCCATGTCTCGAGGAGCCTTCGCGTCGGCCTGGATCGCGAACTGGATCGCGGCCGTTAGGCGGCTGGGGTCGAAGCCGGCCGCGGCGGGATCGCGACGTTCCCACGTTGTGCCGGGAACGTAGGGCGTCGACACCCGGGCGCCAGCGCGCTGTTGTGCCGCGGCGGGCGTCGCGAGCGCAGCCGTCGCGAGCAGGATGGAGGGCGTAAGGGAAGTGAGTCGCACTCGAGCGTCCCTGGGAAAATGAACGGGCGAAAGCTTAACGCTGCCGCTGTCGCGGGCGATAGTCGTCGCCAATGACGCCGCTTCTGTCCCGGCGGCGAGCTGGGGTTGACGCCGCCCAAAACGGCGCAGATCATGACTTCATGAGCGCGACGCTCGACGCCACCGATGTCCTTCCGGCGACCAGGATAGACGCACCTGCGACCACCACAGCGCGAATGTGGCCGCTGTACGCCGTGCTGTTCTCGTCGGTCGCGATCGTCGTCGGATTGATCTGGGACATCTCGTGGCACCGTACGATCGGCCGCGACACGTTCTGGTCGCCACCCCACGTGCTCGAGCAGCTCGCTGCCGTCGTCGCTGGATCGAGCTGCGGCTGGCTCGTGCTTCAGATGACGTTCAGGGGCAGCCCGGCCGATCAGGCAGCCGGCGTGCGATTCTGGGGCTTCCGCGGCCCGCTTGGCGCCTGGGTGTGTATCTGGGGCACGCTCATGATGATCGCGTCCGCCCCGTTCGATAACTGGTGGCACAATGCCTACGGGCTCGACGTCCAGATCATCAGCCCTCCGCACATGGTGCTGGCGTGGGGGATGATCGCCATTCAGATCGGTGCGATGCTCACGGCGCTCGCGAGACAGAATCGCGCGTCGCCCGACGAGCAGCGCCGCCTCGGTCTGCTCTATGCCGCGTCGGCGGGCATCCTCCTCACGATGCACGCGACCGTCATCATGGAGTACGCGGCGTTTCCGAACGACATGCACAGCGCCCGGTTCTATCGGGTCACGGCGTTAGGCATCCCGCTAATCCTGATCGCGACCTCGCGCCCGTCCAGGCTCCGGTGGCCGGCGACGACCACGGCGGCGATCTACATGGCGATCGTCCTCGTGATCATGTGGACGCTTCAGCTCTTTCCGGCTACGCCCAGGCTCGCGCCGATCTACAATCCGGTGACGCACATGGTGCCCCCGCCGTTCCCGTTGCTGCTCGTCGTGCCGGCGATCGCGATCGATCTCCTGACGCGGCGTTTCAAAGGGCGCAGCGACTGGCTCCTGGCACCGGTGTTGGGGCTGACATTCGTCGCGGTCATGCTGGTCGCACACTGGTGGTGGGCGGAGTTCCTTCTCACGCCATCCGCGCGCAACGTCGTCTTCGCCGCCGATCAATGGGACTACTACGTCAAGCTCGGCGATTGGCGATACCAGTTCTGGACCGCGGAGCGGGGCTTCCGCGACATGGCGCGAGGCCTCGCGATCGCCGCGGTGACCGCGGTCGTCTCGGCGCGCGTCGGACTCTGGATCGGGCGCGGCATGGCGCGCGTGCAGCGATAGTGCGTTCGCTGTGCCGAGCGTCGCTCCTCGCCGCGCTGGTGGTGCTTTGCTCCGCGCACATCGGCAGCCCCGACGCCTGGTTCGACGGGCTGGCCGGACCCTACAAGGTTCTCGTGCATGTCCAGGCGCCGCCGGTTGTGCCGGGCATCGCCACCGTGAACGTGCAGCTCACGGAGCCCGGCATCACGCGCGTGACGGCGTTCGTCAACAAATTCGATGCGACCGGCGGCACGCCGCCGCCCGACGTCGCAGCGCAGGACGCGGAAAGTCCGTCGTGGTACCGGACGCGACTCTGGGTGATGAGCCCGGGATCGAACAGCGTCACGGTGACGATCAGCGGGAGTCAGGGCGAAGGTTCGGTGGTCGTGCCCCTGGTCGCGCTCCCGGGCCGGCGGCTCGAGTTCAACCGCGCGCTGGCCGTTCCCCTTGCCGCCGTCGGCGTCGTTCTCGCGTTAGGCCTGTTGACGATCGTCGGCGCGACGGTGCGTGAGAGCGTGCTCCCGCCGGGCGCCGAGCCGGACGCGCAGCGCCGGCGGCGGGCGCGGTTCGCAATGGCCCGCACGGTGATCGTCCTAGCGCTGGCCCTCACCGGAGGGGCCGCGTGGTGGCGCGCGGAGGACGCGAACTTCGTCCGGCGTCTCTACCGGCCGATGCCGGTGCGCATCGCGGTCGACAGCACGACCGGGCGTCTCGCGCTCACTATCACCGACTCGATCTGGCGGAATCGCAACGACGTCGGCTGGCTCCGAGCGCGTCGAATCCCGGACCCGACCGCGCTGATCGAGGACCATGGCAAGCTGGTGCACCTGTTTCTGATCTCGACTGACGGACGGTCCGCATTCGCGCATCTGCACCCGAGCACCGTCGATTCGGTCACGTTCACGTCACCGCTGCCTGACGTCCCGGCTGGTACGTATCGGGTGTTCGCGGACATCGTCCAGGCGTCCGGACTGACGCAGACGCTCACGTCCACGATCACGATCCCGGCCACGCGGCAGGCACGAAGCGATACCCTCGACGCGGACGATTCGTGGGCAGTCGGCCGTGGTGCGTCGAGCAACGCCGAGCCGACCCGCTCGGTGCTGGAGGATGGGACTGTTCTCACG